>JBEHXA010000360.1:0-7812 GCA_048498935.1 Myxococcota bacterium | reverse complement strand
AGCCAGCGTCGGCCAAATGCCGTGGCGACGCCGTCCGCCCGCCAGTCGAGGCGTTCGTCGATGAGCGTGTCGTAGTCCACGGCGTCGAACGCCGGGAGTTCGGACTCCTTGGTGCGCTCTTGAATTTCGGCCTCGTCGGCCGTGTCATCCGCCTGCAGGTCGACCGCCTCCACGCCTCGCGGACCCGAGAGCCCGCCGTTGACCGCGACCGCTCCGCGCCGAAAGCACACGTGCCACGCGGAGGAGTCGGCAGCCTGGGCGGGAGTCAGCTTGATCACGTCTTGGCTCGCCAGGTCGACGCACGCTTCCGGTTGCTCGTCACCCGACTCGGTGCCGCCAGCGGTGGCGTCGAGCTCGGCCAGCTCCTGCGTCGGGCCGCTGCCGTCTGCGAGCACTTCGGCAAAACGGATGCGATAGAGCGCGCTCACGGGGGCGCCTTGCTGCTCGCCGTAGTAGCTTAAAATTTGCAGCTTGAAGAGCCGGTCGCCGTCCCGGAGCCCGTACACGTGATAGCGGCTGAAGAGCAGATGCTCGGTGCCGCCGACATAGTCGTACCAATCGAGCAGCGCTCCACCAGCGCGATCCTTCAGTAGTAGTGGTACCTCGGGGGCGGTGTCGGTCAGGTAGGTCGGAGCCGAAAGCGGACCGAAGGCGCTGCTGTTGCCGGGGCCGGAGATACCGCCGTTGATGAACACGTCGCGCCCCTGGAACGCCAAGTCCCAGCCGATGGAGGTCGACCCGTCCCCATCCAGATCCAGGATCGCCGGCTTCTTCAAGGACACGAAGGTGCGGCTCTCGGGCTCCACGCTCAGCTCGAGCTCGGTGCCCAGGGCGTCGTCACCGCTGCCCGGAGGGTCCTCGGTCTCGTCCTTGCCTGTGCTCTCACTGCTGCACCCGAGCACGCTCGCCAAACCGAGCAACAACAGGAAGCGCCCTTGCATGCCTAAGCATGTCCGGAAACTGGCGCGCCCAACAAGGTGAAAGGTGAACTTGAGTTTCAGTTTCAATCCTGGGACCTGCTATGTTTGCGGGGATGCTCGACAGCGGCGACCCAAGCGCGACCCTCCCGGGGCGCCGTGAGGCGCGAAAGGACGGCGAGACCGCAGTTTTGGAGCCTGCCGGCAGCGTATTGACGCCGGGTGGCGGCGGTCGTCGCCTGACCGAGATGGAAGTTTCGCCATGAGGGCGAGCGCGCTCGGCCTTTGCGCGATGGTGGCGACCACGGCGTCCCTCGCGCGCGCGCAGGTCTGCGAAAACACGAGGCCGACCGATCCCGAAGGGACCTTGGGCTACAGCTACGGCAGCGCAGAGGTCGCATACTACGACTCGCCCCAGGGTTTGGCACGCATCCACTACGCACTCTCGGGCTCGAACGCCCCGCCCCCGGCGTCCACGCTGGTCGACGATGTGCCCGACGCAATCGCGGTGGCGGGTGAAGCCGCAGACGCCGCTCTCCAAAAGTACGTCGACCTAAACTACTCACGACCGGTCAGCGACGGTGACTCCCCTTGCCGTTCCAACGGCGGCAGCGACGCGGTCGACGTCTACGTGCTGAACATGGCGAAGGCCGACGGACAGGCTTTGTTCGACCATTGCAAGGCCGGTACGCCGCTAACCTGCGCGGGCTTCGTGCTGGTAGAAAACGACTATCGCGCTGGTGGCTATTCGGACACCGCCGAAGGTATGCGCACGGTGGTCCCGCACGAGTTGTTTCACCTCGTGCAGAATGCGTATGACAGCAACGTCGAGCGCTGGTGGGCCGAGGGTTCGGCGCAGTGGGCAGCCAAGCAAGTTTATCCGGAGCTGCACGACCTGGAGCGCCTTTTGCCCGAGTATTTCGCCGCTCCTTGGCGACCGCTGAACGTGCCGCCCACCGGCGTAGCGGCGGGCTTTCTGTACGCTACCGCGATCTGGCCGGTATTTTTGGAGGAGCAATACGGCCCCGAGCTGGTCGGCCAAGTCTACGATCGGCTCGGGGCGGGCGAAGCCAACGTGCTCGACGCGACCGACGCAGTGCTCGAGGCTCACGACGCCGATCTGCCGAGCGCGTTCAGCAAGTTCGCGACGATGAACGCCGCGACCGGCGCGCGTACCCCGACCAGCGGCGGCTACGCGCACGCCGCCGACTATCCCGAAGTTCTGATCACCGAGACCGTCCCGGTCGCGGACGGCGACTCGATCGATGAAGTCTTTTCAGGCTTTGGAGCTTACTACTACCAACTTCACAGCGACGCTCCGCTCGAGCTGTCGCTCGACGCCGACGCGACGCGCGTGACCGCGCTGCTGTTGCCGCTGGTGGACGGGCGCGCTGATCTCGAGGCGGCCGAGCCGCTGCCGACCACGCTCGAAGGCGACGGCATCGTGGTCGTGGCCGGGCAGAGCCAGGCACGCACCGACGCGCCGTTCACGCTCCGCGCGGACGCGCATGGCGGGGGCGACGACGGCAAAGGCGGCAACGCCGAGTCGTCGGGCTGCGCCTTCGGCCGATCCGGCCCGCGCGGCGGGGTCGCGGCGGGCGCCGCGGTCGGGCTCGTGGTTAGCTTGCTCCGCCGCCTGCGCGCGCGGCGCCGTCGAACTCGGTGAAAGGACACTCTCGATGCGTCTCACTCTCGCTCCCGTTCTGCTCTCGCTCGCAAGCCTGAGCCTCGCGCTCGGCTGTGCGTCCGAGCCCATTGGCGACGAGCCGGCGAGTGGCGGCAGCGCCGGCAAGAGCTCGACCAGTGGGAACTCCGGCTCCGGTGGTAACTCGACCAGCATGTGCAGCGCGGCGCTGCGCCAGGCCGTGAGCCTGGTCGATGAGGTGGCGACCACCACGGTCGCGGTGCTCGACTCGACCGGCGACGAGCGCGTCGTCTACGTGGACGCGACCGCGCCCGAAGGAGTCGACCAATCGCCCTGGGTCTACCTGTCGCTCTCGACAGGCGACAAGGTCGAGTTGACCGACCTCGAGGCGCTCGACTCGCGCGACTGGGACCTCGGCTTCAAGCGCGCTTCGATTCGAACCAATAGCGGCGACAGCGGCCCCGGACAAGGCGGAGCAATCAGAGTGGCTTTGCCCTGGGACAGCGTCGATGCATCAACGCTCGGCGAAGATCAGGAAGTGCCGCCCGAGGATTGGTTCGACGACGACTGCAACCTGCAGGAGGAAGCCGTAACCGGAGTCGCGACGCGATTTTCCGGCTGGGACGAGTACGACTCCGTGAGCCACGTGCTGACGCCGGCGGACGCCGTCTACCTCACCCGCGGTGCCGACGGCCTGCTCTACAAGGTCGCGATCTTGGACTACTACAGTAACCCCGACGGCTCGACGGGCAGAATCGCGGCGCGCTATCGGTTGCGCGTCGCGCCGCTGCCATGAGGAGCAGGCTCGCCGTGATGGCGAGCGTCGCGGCGCTCGCGCTGGGTTGCAGCGACAGCGGCGTTCATCCCGTCGAAGGGGTCGAGTCGGTGAGGCAGGCGGTGCGCGGCGGTGCGACCGCTCCCGACGACGCTGCCGTCGTCGCGGTCGTCAATTTCGCGGGCGGGCAGTGCTCTGGGTCGCTGATCGGCCCTCGACTCGTGCTCACCGCACGCCACTGCGTGGCCGATACGGCAGGCGAAGAGGTCAAGGTCATCTGCGACCAAACGAGGTTCAATCCCCCCGACAGCGCGGGCGCGGTGTTCGTCGTCCCCCTGCCCACGATCACCGATGATCCGGACGACTACCGGGCCGTCTCCCAAATTTTGCTGCCGGAAGACTCGGGAGACGACCTGTGCGGCAGCGACGAAGCGCTGCTCGTCTTGGAAGAACCGCTCAATGACATCACCCCGCTCGTACCGCGCATCGACCGAGCAGTAACGCCCGGCGAACGCTACAGCTCCGTCGGCTACGGCATCGACGATGCACTGGCAGACAAGCCGTCGGGCGAGCGCAAGCGCCTGAACGAGCTCGAAGTCGTATGCCACGGGGACGATTGCGGAGACGCCAGCATCCGCGGCAACGAATGGAGCGGCTCCGGCGGGCCGTGCAGCGGCGACTCCGGCGGACCGGCGCTCGACGAGGACGGGCTGGTGGTGGGTGTCGTCTCGCGAGGCAAGGAGCATTGCACCGAGCCCGTCTTTGGCGACGTGTCGTCGCGCGGCGCGTGGCTGATCGAGAGCGCGATCGCGGTGGCCAACGAAACACGGCAAACTCCCCCCGCCTGGGCGCCGTGCAGCAAGACGAACCCGTGTCGAAATGACGGCGTCGACGAGTCGGGATGCAGCCTCCACGTAGGACGATCGAAGCGCTGTGGCTGGACGATCGCGCTGGTCTTGTTCGGCTCGCTGGTCGCACGTAGGCAAATCCCCCGACGTAGCCGCGGAACGCGCACCTGATACAGAATCGAAACCGGGGCCTGCTAACCGGTGGCCCTATGGCATTCGGAGAGACGGTTTCCCCTGACGAGGCAGAGCGCTTCAAGCGCTTCGCCGAAGAGATCACGGCCATCCAGAGCGAGCGCGCCAAGAAGCAAGGCGCCGCCCCGGAGCGGGTCATGCACGCCAAGCAGCACCTCGGTGCTGTCGGCGAGCTGGTGGTGAACGCCACCGACAGCGCGCAGGTCGGTGTCTTCGCCGAGACTGGTAAAAAGTGGCCGGTCTACGTGCGTTTCTCGAACGGCAGCGGGTTGCACCAGGGCGACAAAGATCCCGACGTGCGCGGGTTCGCGCTCAAGCTGGTTGGCGTGCCGGGCACCAAACTCATCGCTGGCCTAGAGCAGGAGCTGACTCAGGATTTTCTGTTCATCGATACGCCGGTGCTCCCATTTCGCAACCCCGACGAGTTCATGATCTTCGTGCGTGCAGCCAAGGATGGCCCGATCAAGCTGCTCCCGCGCCTGATCGCCGGCTTCGGTTTCGGGCGAGCACTCGGTATTCTCAAGGGCTCGCTCACGGCAGAAAAGGTCGAGTCCTTCGCCACGCACGCTTTTCACACCGCGGCGCCGATCGCGTTCGGCTCGACGGCGGCCAAGCTGGCGCTGGTGCCGGTGACGGGCGTAACACCGGCAGCGCCGCCAAGCGGACGCGACTACCTGCGCCGTGACCTGACGGCACGCCTGCAACAGGGGACGCTCTCGTGGTCGTTGCGTGCCCAACCGTTCGTCGATCAAAACAGCACGCCCATCGAAGACACGGCCGTGGTCTGGTCGGCGCCGTGGGTCGAGCTCGGCACGCTCCGCCTGCCCCGGCAGGATCCAGAGTCGCCGCGCGGGCAGGAGATTTCTGCGCTCGTGAGCCAGCTCTCGTTCGACCCGTGGCACGCCACCGAAGAGCACCGTCCGCTCGGCGCGATCATGCGCGCTCGCGGCGCGACCTACGGTGCGAGTGTGGTGGGACGCAATGCGGCGGCGGAGCCGAAGACGGTGCTCAGCCCATGAGCGGCCGCGACTTGGTGAGCAGGCACAGCTCCAAGTAGATCGCCTCGTGCATACCAGCCAGCCGGATCGCTCGCTCGAGCCACAGCGAGAGCTCCGGCTGCGTCCAGGGGTCGAAGCTCCCCGAACGGCCACGCCGGTGGGCGCTCCCGAGCAAAGCACCCAAATGAGCTGCGAGGGCTCGGAGCTCGCCGGCCTCGAGCTGGCTCAAGCTCAGCTTGTCTTCCTGCGGCGTCAGGCGGCGCACCAGCACTTCGTGTCCCGCCAGCACGCTCGTGCCCATCATGCGCGGGGGCGCGTCGACGCACGCGCGAAAGGCCGTCTCGACCTCGGCCGCGCGCGACCCGCTACCGGAGCGAGGCGCCAGCACGTCCACACTGCACCCCGCCTGCTCCTTGAGGTCGAACAACCAGGCTCCGTCTTCGCTGCCCTTGCCGCGCACCAGCGCTGCGACCCGAAGCGCGCCCAAGCTGCCGGTGCCGGCAACGCGAAACGCCACGTCCAAGATCTCGAGTTGCTCGACCTTGGGACCGCCCGTAGTCGCACTGCGCTTGGCGAACAGCGCGAGCGCCTCCGGCACCGCGCGCGCGACGTCAGCCGGCGCATCCCAGTAACGATCGCCGCGCACGAAATGACGGCCATCGCTATCGGAGCGAGTCCGATCTTCGAGCATTTTTTTGCCGGAGCGCGCGTCGACCCGTTCTACGAGGCGCGTCACTGATGGAGGAGCGTGCGGCAGTGGAATCTCCATGCCGGACGCCGCGGCGTGGCTGTCGATCAGCTTTTCACATAGCTCCACCACGACTGGGCCAGACTGACCCAGTTCGCGGCCAGCTAGCAGCAGGCTCGTCGCCAGCCGCAGCACGTCCCACCTCCACGCGCCCTGCGTCGCCTCGTCGAAATCGTTGAGGTGAAAGCTCGCGTGCCCCTTCTTCCAATGATCACCTTCGTGTACGGCCGGGCTGTAGGCGCCAAAATTCTCGAGGTGCGCGTCACCTTGAATCCAACCAGAACCGGCCGGCCCTGCCGCGAGCTCCGGCTCCGCCGCCAAGATTTCGTAGAACAGCGGAGCCGCGCCGCGCAGGAACGCAAGCGGCGACGCGCTCATCCTGGCGAGCTTGCGCTCCAGCAACTGGGGAAATCGCCGCGTGCGCTCACGATCGAGCTCGAGCTGCCGCAGGGCTAGGCGTCGTGGATCCACCGGGCGACGCTACTCCGGAGCAGGAGATGGCGTCACCCGCGCGGCAAGTCGATGGTTTCGCCGCTCGCCGGCCATCCAGGGGGACGTGCGGTCGGCGCATTGGGTGCGCAAACCATCAATACGAATGAATTTTTCCGTCGCGGCCCGCCCGAAGTCGCGCGCCTCGGCGGATTGCTGGCCCAGCTGCGAGCGCTGGGTGCACTGACAAGGATCACGGAGCCTCATGAAAAACGTTAGCAAGGTGTTGTGTGGTCACGCGCGCTGGGTCACCGCGCTCGCTCTCGCCGGTAGCGCGCTGGTTGCTTGCAGTGACGAGGACCCCGGTCCCGGAGGCGGTATGGCGGGCTCGACGCCGGGCGGAACCAGCTCGACGGCTGGAAGCTCAGCGGGCGGCAGCGCCACGACCGGAGGGACGAGTGGCGGTGGCAAGGGCGGCACCGGTCCGAGCACTGGCGGGACTAGCCCCACCGCGGGCACCAGCTCGACCGGCGGTGGCGGCACCAGCTCGACCGGCGGCACCACCTCAACTGGCGGCGGCGGCGCAGCAACCGGTGGTGGCGGAGCCGCGACTGGCGGCGGTGGTGCAGCGACCGGCGGCGGAAGCAACGGAGGCAGCGGAGGATCGGGCGGCGGCGCGACTGAGCCGACTGCCGTCGCCACGATCATGGGCACCAACGGCATGACGGTTACCGGCACCGCCACGTTCACGCAAGGCGCCACCATGACCAAGTTGGTCCTCAACCTGACGGCATGTCCGGATGGCGTTCACTCCTCTCACTTGCACATCAATCCCGACTGCGCCAACAACGGCGACTCAGCCGGAGGTCACTGGATGCCCAACGGCGTTGACCTGGGCGATTACACGTGCACGGGCGGCACCGTGACCAAAGAAGTGTCGCGACCCACCACGACGTGGACGGTGGGCGACAACGCGGCGACCGATGTGACCAAGCACGCGTTCATGGTGCATGCGATGGGCGACGCCGCCGGCTCGGGAGCGCGCATCGGTTGCGGCGTGCCGATGAAGAAGTGATGCGGCGCACCTCGCTCCGCTGGGCCCCCGCGGCTCTGCTGCTGGTCGGAATCGCCGCTGCTTGCGGTGACGACGATGACGGCGACAGTCCCGCCGGCGCCGGCACGAGCGCGAGCGGCACGGCAGGCTCGAACCCAGGCGCAGAGCCGCACGTCTACGCGGCCCTGCGCTGGCGGGACGTCCCC
>JBEHXA010000359.1:0-7845 GCA_048498935.1 Myxococcota bacterium | reverse complement strand
GCCCGCCGGCGCGGCCACAAAAAATAAAAGAATGGAAGTTTGGTGCTGGGTCCCCAAAACCTGAGCGTGGGTCCCCAGGAATTCACTTCCTGGGGCGGGAGCAGAGCTCCCGCAGGAAGGAAGCTAGGAGCCATCCCCGAAGGGGATGGAACTAGCGGTAGTAAAGCTCGAGCTTCGGTGCGTCGCCGCCGGAAGCTCCGGTCGCGATCAGCACGCTTTCGCCGTCGTTCGGTTCGCTCCTCAACAGCAAGCGCAACGGCTCGCCCGCCTTGCGACGCGCGCGCACGAGCTCGGTCACGTCGATACGGGCCGGCCACGCTCCCGCCTCGATGCTCGCCGAAACGCGCGGATACAGCGCGCGGGGCTGATCGGACCAATCCCGAAGCTCGGGCCCCGCCTGGTCCGCGCGCGACAGCTCGACCGCCACTTGCCCAACTCTACCGAGCGGCGTTAGCAGCAGCTGTGCCTGCGCGAGCTCACGCGCCCCGTCCGGCTCCGGAAACTCCAAGTAAACGAGCACACGACCGGCGCGCTTCCCGCCGAGCGGAATCGCGCTCGGCAAGTCGCCCGTCTCGCGCTCCGAGCTCAACCAGCCCCAGCGGAGCGGCGCCGAAAGCGAGCGCCCCTGCTGCTCGCCGAACAGCGGCTGCTCGGTCGCTTTGGCCGCGCAGCCCGAGCCGAGCGACGCACCGAGCGCGCAGGCGAGCAGCGCCGCCGCGCAATTCTTCACGGCACTCGGTGCATCCAGGCGTGCTTGTCCGGGCTGGTGCCGTACTGAATCGACAGCAGCTGCTCGCGCAACTGACGCGCGATCGGTCCGAACTCTCCGCCGTTGATGCTCCATTTGCCGCCGTCGAACTTGACCTCGCCCACAGGAGTGATGACCGCCGCGGTGCCGCACGCGAACACCTCGCGCAGGGAGCCGTCCTTCAGACCTTGCTCCCAATCCTGCACGCTTACCATACGCTCTTCGACTTCATAACCGAGGTCGAGGGCGAGCTTGAGCAGGCTGTCGCGGGTCACGCCGGCCAACAAAGTTCCGGTCAATTGCGGCGTCACGAGTTTGTGACCAGTGGGCGTCTTGTAGACGAAGAACAGGTTCATCCCGCCCATTTCCTCGATCCACTTGCGCTCCACGGCGTCGAGCCAGATCACCTGCACGCAGCCCTCGTCGATGGCCTTTTGCTGCGCCACCAGGCTGGCTGCGTAGTTACCGGCGCACTTCGCCTCGCCGGTACCGCCCGGGGCCGCGCGCACGTAGTCCGTGCAGAGCCACAGGCTGATCGGCTTGACCCCTTGCGGGAAGTAGTCGCCCGACGGCGAGCCGAACAGCAGGAACAGGTACTCCCTGGCCGGCTTCACCCCGAGCGCTGCCTCGGTCGCGATCATCAGCGGCCGCAGGTACAGGCTCTCACCGGCGCCGCTCGGCACCCAGGCCTGCTCATGGCGCAGCAGCACGTCCGAAGCAGCGACGAACGACTCGACCGGTAGCTCGGGCATGGCCAGGCGCCGCGCCGAAGCAGCAAAGCGCTTGCCATTCGCCTCGGGTCGGAAGGTAGCGATGCTGCCGTCCGGCTGTCGATAAGCCTTGAAGCCTTCGAAGATTGCCTGACCGTAGTGCAGCACCGACGCCGCCGGGTCGAGCGTGATGGGCGCGTACGGAACCAGCTCGCCGCGCTGCCAGCCGCCGGCGGAGTAGCGAATCGTCACCATGTGCTCGGTGAACACGCGCCCAAAGCCCAAGCCGCCTTTGAGAATCGCCTCGCGCTCGCTCGCGCTCTTGGGCGCCTTGCTGGATTTCACGTCGAAGCCACCGGTCGACATGCTGATTGCGATACCATATTCGAGCGGGCGTCCCCAGCCGGGGACGAACCAGCACAGAACCTCGTCCCCACCCCAGCCCCGCGCTCGCCACCGCGCGAAGCCGCCGGAAACGTTGTAGAGTGGCCGGCCCGCATGGAGCACAGAGTCCGCATCGCCCAGACCGGGTCGGCTGACGTACTGAGCTACGAGGCATTCGAGCCCGAGCGGCCGGTTCGCGGCGAAGCCCTGGTTCGGCACACCGCCATCGGGGTGAACCTGATCGACACATACCATCGCACGGGCCTTTACGGCGTGCCGCTCCCGGCAACGCTGGGCGTCGAGGCGGCGGGGGTGATCGAAGAGCTCGGACCGGAGCCGGGAGACTACGGGCTGCGCGTCGGGCAGCGCGTGGCGTACGTGTCGCAGCGACCTGGTGCTTACGCGAGCGTCAACGCGGTGCCGTGCGAGAGACTCGTTCCTCTGCCCGAGACGATCTCCGACGAGGTGGCGGCGGCTACGCTGCTCAAGGGCATGACCGTCGAGGCGCTGGTGCGCCGCGTGCACGCAGTGAAGTTCGCCGAGCCGGTGCTGCTGCACGCGGCCGCCGGCGGCGTCGGGCTCCTGGCGCTGCAGTGGCTGGCGGACATCGGGGCCAAGGCCATAGGAACGGTGGGCAGCGACGAGAAGGCGGAGCTCGCCAAGCGCTACGGCGCCGACCACACCATCGTCTACACGCGTGAAGACTTCAGAGCGCGCGTGCGCGAGCTCTATCCCGAAGGCGTGCCGGTCGTCTACGACTCGGTCGGCAAGGCGACGTTCGAAGGCTCGCTCGATTGCTTGGCGGTGCGAGGCCTGCTCGTCAGCTACGGCAACGCTTCGGGCAAGCCGCCGCCCTTCGAGCTCGGCACGCTGGCAACCAAAGGCTCGCTGTTCGTCACGCGCCCCACCCTCTATTCGTACACCCGCACCCGCACGGACCTGCTGGAGAGCGCGACCGCGCTCTTCGACATGCTGGCCCGCGGCGCGATTTTGCCGCAAATTTCGCAGCGATTCCCGCTCAGCGAGGCACGCGCCGCGCACCAAGCCTTGGAGGGTCGCAAGACCACCGGGCAGACGCTGCTGATCCCGGGCGCCTGAGATCATGCGCACGCGCCCGTACCGGATGGCGGTCATCGCCTTCGACGAGATGGACCTGCTCGACGTCGCAGGTCCCCTCGAAGTGCTCTCGACCGCCGGGCGGAAATGGAACTGGCGCGCGGTCAAAGCCGAGCTGGTCTCCTCTAGGCCTCGCGCGCTCGACACCCGCGCCCAACTGCAAATCGGACCTGCTGCGGACTACTCGGCTTGTCCGGATCCAGAGCTGGTGCTGATCCCGGGCGGCTACGGCGCTCGCCTCGCGCTGCAAGACGCCGCGCTCCTCGAATACCTCGCGCGCGTACAAAGCGGGCTCGCGCTCACGCTGACAATCGGGCTCGGCTCTCTGGTCGCCGCTCGCGCCGGCCTACTCGCCGGAGCAGAGGTCGCGACGACCCAAGCGCTCAGCGAGGAGCTCGTCGCGCTCGATCCCTCGATCATTCCGCGCCTCCAACCGCGCCCCCTCACCACCACGCGCGCCATCACCGCAGCCCAAAACGGCGCCGCCCTCGAGCTCGGTCTCGAAACCGTCGCGCGCCTGCTCGGAAAAAGCCAAGCCACCGGCACCGCCCGCGAGCTCGGCTACCCCTGGGGCACCGAAACCCTCACCGTCGAAATCCTCAAACCCACCTAATCCTCGCTCAACCCGCGAACAAGAGCCGTTCGGCGGTTTGCTTGGCGACGTCGGGGCTGGTGAGGCGTTCGACGAGCTTGAGGGCGAAGGCCATGGTGGTGCCGGGGCCGCGGCTGGTAACGATGTTGCCGTCTTCGACGACGCGCTCTTCGACGAAGTGCGCGCTGGGGAGCTGATTTCCGGGGTAGACGGTGGCGCGCTTGCCAGCGAGCACGCCGGCTGCTTCGAGCGCGGTCGGGGCGGCGCACACTGCTGCTACCAGCTTGCCGCCGCGAGCAGCGCGCCGGATCGCTTCGAGCACGCGCGGCTCCTCGCGCAGTGTCTTGGCGCCGGGGCCGCCGGGCAGCACGAGCGCATCGAAGTGGTCGACGTTCACGTCGTCGAGCAGCGTGTCGCTCTCGACGGCGATTTCGTGGGAGCCGCGCACGTGCTTGCCGGCGAGCGAAGCAGTCGTGACCGACACTTCACCGCGTCGCAAAACGTCGATGATCGTGACCGCTTCAATCTCTTCGAAGCCCTCGGTCAGGAGCAGCAGTGCTGACGCCATGAGCGCAGCTTATCACTTATTTTCTGGCGCACTCGGCGTCGGCGGAGCCAGCTGACAATCGAACGCGGTGAGCTCCACGCTGCGCCCGCGCGGTCTCGCGGTCAGAAAATGCCCCGCACCGAGCGCAATCACCTCACTCTTGCCCGCAGCCAGCAGCGCATCGGTCATCAAGACAGTGCGCGCGCCGCGCGCCGGGCCGAGCCGCGGCGCATCACTCGGCGAGCTGACGGCCAGCCAAGGCTCGGGTGATTTCGCTTGAGAGTCGAGCAAAAGCAAAGGTGCGCCGGCGCCGATGTCGTCATCATCGAGGCGTTCTTCTTTGACGCTCCCGTCGAGCCCGACCTCACTCAGCAAGAGCGCCCCACCCTCAGCACCGGGCGAGGCATGATCGAACCGACTCGCTACCAACAGGCCACCGGTCGCGAGGGGCGCGACGTCGAACAAGATGACTTGCCGACGCGGTTCCCCGAGGCGCACCACCGCGCCTTGCATCTGGCCACGCTCATCGAGCTTCGCGACCTCGACCACGCGCAGCCCGGCGTCGAGCAGCTCACGCTCTTCCGGATCCTCCGCCGTGCCCGCATCGGCCAGCGGCTTCGCAGCTTTTTTCGGCTCTGGTACGCTGCGCACCCAGCTGAGCCAAAAGCCACCGGGGCGCGCGCTGAGCCGCGGCAGCTCGACGTTCTTGGCGTCGAAGGGCGCGAGCTCGAGCGCCTGTTTCAAGTCCCCGCTCGCGAAGCTGCCGCGTACGACGCGCGAGCCCGCTTTGTCTTCAGTCTGGAAGACGAGCAGACCGTGCGTACCCGAGACTGCCAGCTCCAAGCTGGTCACCGCCTTACCGAGCTTGGCCAGCTCTTGCCCCCACTCGACGCCGCCGCTCGCCCCGATTTGTCCCAGCTTGATCGTGAAGCCCGCAGCGTCACTGCTGCGCAGCGCTACCAGCGTGCGCTCACCCTGGCTGGCGAGCGCCGGCGCCTCTGGCTCGCCATGCAGCTCGCCGAGGTCCACGCGCCGTGAGCCTTCGAGCCCCAGCAGCGCGACGAACGCCTGACCTGCGCCGCGCACACCCGCCACCGCAAACCCCTGCGACGTGACGTGAGCTGCTCCGAGATCGACCCCGAACGGCAGCGCGTCCCCGTCGTCGTCCTCGGCGGCCGGTGCGTCGCTCCCAGGCTCCGCTACTTGCGGCGACCGCTTCGGCTCCGGCGCTGGGCTCGCGTCGAGCGTCAGGCCAAACCCGCTGAGACGCCGGCATTGGCTCGCCGGCTCGGGGCTCGCCACCACAGCCGAGCTCGAGGCGCTTGGGCCGGAAAGCGCGGCGCTCGGGCCGGGCGGCGGGCTGCGCTTGCAGCCACATGGCAAGAGGGCGAGCAGGCAGAATCCGGTGCTGACAGCCGTCCGCGAGCAAACGATCGACATCCGCGCCCTGCCGTAGCCGGGGACGCGGGCCGGATCAACATTCGCGGCGCCGTCCGCGAGCTTGGGTATGATCGGGCGTCTCCCCTGCCCCGCCCCATGACCGCCGATCGAGAGCTGACCCAAACCTACACGCCCAACCCGATCCTCCGGGCGCTGTACCAACGCTTCTTCGACAAGATCCAGGTCGATGAAGCGTGGGTGCGCGAGGTGCGGTCGCTCTCCGAGCGCGGCTCGGTCGTGTACGTGCTGCGCAGCCTCAACTTCATCGACTTCTTCGCGCTCGACTACCTGACCAAGCGCTACGGCTTGCCGCAGGTGCGCTTCGTCAACGATCTGGGGCTTTGGATCCTGAACCCGATGGGCAAGGGCTGGCTCAACGCCATCTTGCCGCGCCAAAACGTCTCGCCCTCCGACGAGCTCGAAGACGCGCTCGAGCGCGGCGGTTCCGCGGCGCTGTTCCTGAAGCGCCCCCCCGGCGTGCTCGACGTCGCGACCGGCGCTTCCGGCGGGCGCGGGCTCAAAGAAGGCGACGAGCTGGTCAAGACGCTGTTCGAGCTGCAGCGGAAGCGCGAGCGCCCGATCTTCGTGGTGCCACAGGTGTTCGTGTGGACGAAGTTTCCGAACACGCGCGGCACGGAGCCGCTCGATTTCATCCTCGGCCCGCGTGAATGGCCGAGCCCCGCGCGTACGGCTGCGCAGCTCTTGCACAACTTCAAGCACGTCGAGCTGAAGCTGGGCGAGCCGATCGACCTGTCGCATTTCTTGCAAGAGCCGGGCGTCGCTTCCGATGCCGTGCGCTTGCGACGGCTGACGTACATGGTGCTCGGCCGCTTGGAGCGCGAGCGCCGCGCAGTCATCGGTCCCGCCGAAAAAGCGCCCGAGCGCGTGCGCCAGGAGCTAATCCGAAACCCGCGCCTGCGCGGCGTGATCGACGACTTGGTCGACGATCGCAACGATCGCCACACGTTGGTGCGCCGTGCGCACGAGATGCTCAGCGAGCTTCAAGCTACTCCGGATCGCACGACCATCCGCATGATGGAGGTGGTGCTGCACCGCGTTTTCACGCGCATCTACGCGGGCATCGACTACGAAAAGAGCGATATCGAGCGGCTGCGCGCTGCGGCTCGCCAAGGCACTCTCATCCTCTTACCGAGCCACAAGAGCCACGTCGACTACCTGATCCTCAGCTACATCTTCAACCAGCAGAACCTGCCGCTACCGCTGATCGCCGCGGGCGACAACCTCAACTTTTTCCCCGCCGGGGCGATGTTTCGGCGCGGCGGTGCCTTCTTCATCCGTCGCTCGTTCCGCGGCGATCGGCTGTACGCGGCGGTGGTCGACGCCTACGTGCGCCGCCTGATTCGCGACGGCTACCCGATCGAGCTGTTCTTGGAGGGCGGGCGGAGCCGCACCGGCAAGCTGGTCGCGCCGAAGTTCGGTCTGCTCAACATGCTGGTCGACGCTGCCCTGGCCGTACCCGAACGGCCCAGCTTCTTCGTACCCGTAAGCATCGGCTACGAGCGGGTGATCGAAGCCTCCGCCTACGAGCGCGAGCTGCAAGGCGTCGAAAAGTCCAAGGAAGACGCAGCCGGCTTGCTGAAGAGCAGCGAGGTGCTGCGCCATCGCTACGGGCGCATCAACATGCAAGTCGGGCAGGTGCTGTCGCTCGACGAGCTGCGCGCCGAGCTGGTCAGCGATGCCACGCAAACGTTGAGCCCCGCCAAGCGCCGCAGCCTGGTGACCCGCCTCGGCAACCGCGTGATGGACGAGATCAACCGCGTAACCGCGGTGACGCCCGGCGCGCTCAGCGCGATGGTGCTGCTCTCGCACAAACAACGGGGCCTACCTCACCGCGAGCTGATCATGCGCGGCGAGCGGCTACTGGGCGTCGCGCGGCGCCAAGGCGCGCGCATCTCCCCCTCGCTCACCAGCTCGGGCGGACAATTGCGGCACGAATCGCTGCGTGAAGCCGTGCAGATGTTCGTCGACGCCGACCTCGTGGAAGTGCACCACCCCGAGGATCCGTTGGCCAAAACGCAGGCCATGGATGACAACGCAAGCTACGTAGTCCCACCGGACAAGCGGCTGCTGCTCGACGTCTCGAAGAACATCATCGTGCACTTTTTCGTCGAGCGCGGGCTCGTCGCCAGTGCGCTGTTGGCAGCGCCACAGAAGGCCGAGGCCACGCTGTGGGTGCGCGACCGCGTTCAGGCGCTCAGCCGCCTGTTCAAGTTCGAGTTCCGCTTCCGCGCCGATCACCCGTGCGAGAAGATCTTCGATGAGACGCTGACGCAAATGGTCGCGGACG
>JBEHXA010000358.1:0-7914 GCA_048498935.1 Myxococcota bacterium | reverse complement strand
CGGTGGTGTTGCCGAAGCGCTCATCGCCACCGCGGTGGGCTTGGTGGCGGCCATTCCGGCGACCATTGCCTACAACTACGTCGACAAGCGCATCGGCGACCTGCTCGAAGAGGTGGGCGCTTCGGCGGAGGTTTGGGTCGAGGTGCTGGTATCCGATCCGGCCGACGGCGGGCACGCCGCGGCGCACTCGCGCGAGCCCGCCTATGGCCATCAGCGTAGGTAGGGGCCGGCGCGGGGCCTTCCGTGACATCAACGTCACGCCGCTGGTGGACGTGATGTTGGTGCTGCTGGTGGTCTTCATGGTCACCGCGCCGCTGCTCACCACCGGCCTGCGCATCGACCTGCCCGAGGTGAAGGCGGCGTCCACGCCCGTCAAAGACGCGCGCCTGCTGATCTCGATCACCAAAGAAGAGCGTGTGCTGTTCGGCGAGCAAGACGTGACTGCGCACGTCGACGACGCGCTGAAGCAAAACGCGCGCGTGCAGCAGGAGCGCGAGCTGTACATCCGCGCCGACAAGGACGCGCGCTACGAGATCGTCGCCAAGGTCGTGGCCGCTGCGCGCAACAGCGGGGTCGAGTCGCTCAACCTGCTCGTCGAGCCCGTGGTCGAGGACGCGACTGCCGACAGCGCCGCGCCTGCGGCGAGCGCGGCGGCGCCTCAACGCGGCAGCTCGGTCCCGGCCGGGGCGCCGTGAGCTCCCCGGCGCTCGAGCCCGTTTACAAACCGCGCGAGGTCGCGCTGGCGGTGCTGCTCGCCTTCCTGGTCGAGGCCGGCATCTTGCTGATCTGGATCTACGCGGGCGCGGGCAAGGTGCACGTGCGGGCGAATGCGCTCGATACGCCGAAAGAGATCCCGATCGCGGTCAAGCCCGTGCTCGACGAGCTCCCGCTCTTGAAGCTCGGCGGCAAGAAGAAGGCGAAGCTGCCCGACATGTGGAAGAAGCAGGCGCCCGTGCAGCGCTTCGAAGAAGCGAGCGCGCCGTCGGCCAAGGCCGCCAAAACACCCGAAGCCATCCCTTCGTCGAAGCTTGCGCCGATCGATGCTTCGGCACCGCCGCCCGACGCCGAAACCGCCAAGCAAGTCGATCAGCAGCTGACCGATGCGGCTCCCGAGGCGGCTCCAACCGTCGAGGGTGAAGGCACCGCCGACGGCGTGAAAGAAGGCACCGAAGCCGACCCGCTCAAGGCTCGAGCCGTCAGCGCTTATCGCGCCAAGATCATCAGCTGGTTCGTGTCGCGCTTCCACGCGCCGGTCGGCGAAATTCCGTGCGAAGAGCTGAAGAGCCTGCGCGCCTCGGTGCAGGTGCAAATCGGCGCGGACCGCAGCGTCGGCGCCTACACGGTGCTCAAACCGAGCGGCAACGGCGTGTTCGACGCCAAGGTGCGGTCCACACTCGACGGAGTGCGCGGCGAAGAGCTGCCGCCGCCTCCGCCGCTCTATCCGGATATCCTCTCGACCTCCGAGCTGTTCACCTTTTCCGGCCAAGGTGCCAAGTGCGATTGACGAATTTTCTTACTCCGTTCCTGCTCGCGGCTGCCGTCGCGAGCGCGCTCGTCTCTTTCCCGGCGGCGGCCCAGGCGCCCGCGCCCGCTCCGGCACCCGCAGCCGCCGCTGGGCCCGACGAGAGCGTGCTCGGTGAGATGATCATCACCAGCAGCAACGTCGAAAAGCTACCGCGCATCGCGGTCTTGCCGTCGCTCAGCCCCGATTACGAAGACGTGATTGTGCGCGGCGTCGTGCGGCGCGACTTCGAGCTGACCGGCTTGTTCGACGTGATCTCGGACGACAAGGCTCCGCCCGGCATGTACGGCTTCGAGGATCCGGTCGACGTGGACGCGTGGCGCAAGCTCGGCGCCGAAGCGATCGTCAAGGTCGCGGCGCGCAAGGGCACCGGCGATCAGATTCAAGTCTTCGGCCTGGCGTACCTGATGAGCACCGGCAAAAAGCCGGTCTTCGAGAAGACGCTCACGGTGCCGAAGAGCGACGCGCGCGTGACCGGTCACCGCATCACCGACGCACTTCTGGGCGCGCTCACGGGCCGCCCCGGTGGCTTCGCGAGCGAGCTCACTTTCTCGGGCCGGTGGGGCAAAAATCGGCGCATTTTCCGCATGGACGCGGATGGTCACGGCCTCTTGCCGTTCACCGATCCGAAAGACACGGCCATCGCGCCCGCGTTCGGTCCCAATAACAAGATCTACTACCTGCTGAGCCAGGAGTACGCGCCCTTCTCCGTCTTCACGTATGCGGCGCAGAAGAACGAAGCCCTGAGCTTGCCGTTCAAGACGTCGATGTACGGCGTCTCGGTCAGCAAGGATGGGCAAAAGTTGGCGCTCGCGGTGGCCGACGCCGGCAAGAGCGCGATCTTCGTCGGCGCGCTGGACGGCAGCAACATGAAGAGCGTCTCGACCACCGAGCTGGCGACACGCCCGGTGTTCAGCCCGTCGGGCAAGCTGTCGTGGATTGGCGGCCAAGCCAAGCAGGGCACGCAGCGCGTTTGGCTCGACGGCAAGGCCGTCTCACCGCCCGGCTTCACCGCCGGCGGCCAAACGTTTTGCGATACGGAAGACGGCGTGCGCATCGTCTACTCGGTGGCAGTCGGCGGCGGTAACCAAGACCTGGTGATGGGCGACGAAAAGGGCCGCGTCATCGGCCGCCTCACGCAAGGCCAAGGCTCCAACACCCACCCCGCCTGTAGCCCCGACGGCCGCCTGCTCGCCTTCTTCTCCACGCGCGGCAAAGCCCCCGGCATTTACGTGATGTCGCTCAAAAGCTTCCGCGTGCAGTCAATCTCCACCCAACTCGGCGAAGGCCTGAGCTGGGCCGCATTGCCGTAGCGGAGGCCCGAACACCGGTTGCGGCACCCGTGCTCGTGTGCCGATCGCGTGCTTCATGGTACCGACGTCAAGTCGGCGCGCGATGAATGCGCAACTTGCGGGCCAGGGCCTCGCGAGCCTTCATAGCCATCTCTGGCTTTGGCTTCAGCTTCAGGTTCTTGGTGTAGTCGTGCCCCTGGCGCCGGATCCGCACCTCGCAGTGAGCATCGTTGCCGGGATCTTCGGACGGGCATGGATCGTCGGCTGCGAAAAACTCGTACGGGACTTCATCGGTTCGAGGAATTGGGGGCGGCAACTCCTTAGGCGTAATCACAAGGATGCCGTTGTCCTTCGGTCGCGAGGCCACCAGCACCCGTTCAGGCGCTGAGTATTTGCTGCGGTTGAAGGAACACGCGGGCACTTCCACGGCCGTAGCCAAGACTACGAGTCTGTCGTCCACGTCGTCTTTCGCGACGCTCCTGTACAACGCCTCGTCGTCCGGAATCGCTGTATCAGCGGTTCTTGCCATGCGGGGCACCGAGGAAGGCGCGAATCTTCCGTACGGCTCTGGTAAGCCCGCCTGTTTCGACGACCCAGGTGTCTGCTTCGGAGTTGCTCGCGCGATCACTGAGCATGGCTACTGTAACGCCTTCGTCATCACTCTCGAGCATCGCGTAGCGCGTTTCGCCGAGGAACACGAAGGCCAATCCGCCGCTACGAGCATGGACAATCCTATCGGGTCGCTCTGACAGTTGGTCGAGTACTCGCTCGACCGCCGACGCTGCAGAGAAGCAAACCTCGGTCAATTCATTCCGAAATGATGCGACCTTGATCGCTGACGTCGCAACCGGATCAGGGCGGGTGGCATCTACGGTTAGGTAGGCTCGGCCCACGGTTGTGCTTACAAGCGGGGCGACCCTCTCCTCGGTCAAGAACGAGCTAGTTCCGTCCATCGCGTCTTCCCCATGCTTTGTGCATCTCTGCCCTCGTGAACGAGGCAAATCCCTTCACGATGTACTCACGCCCGAGATTCATGAAGGCGACCACACCTTCGACGTTTGCGCTGAGAGGCTGCCCGCGTGCCGTTAGGGTTAGTTGAAGTGCTCTACTGCCGCTTTCCAAGACGGTCACAACACGGCCAACGATGTGAAGCCTACCCACGGGCTGACTTTGCTCCCCACCTCGGATCAAGAAGTGGGAGCCAACCTCTGACGATTCAGGCACCTGGAGGAAGCTGTCGCTGAAGGCATCGCTCCAAGGCGAAACCACCGATCCAACGGTCATGGCTGGATCTATACCGAGCGGTATCAAGTTCACGTACGTGACCTCGCATTGATTCGTAGCAAGGCCGCCTAGTGATTCTGCTTCCGCTAATTCGATCAACGCTCGAAAGTCCGTCACGAAGGGACTGAGGACACTCTCGTATCGAGGATATGCTGGCGCATCGGGCGCCTTCGTCCAATTCCTAACGAAACGATCTGCTTGGTACTGCTTGAGTTCTGTACCGAGTGCATTTCGAAAAATGGCGCGCCGCAATTGCGACACATTTAGCCAAGCGTTGGTGTCGGGTACCCTGTCTCCAAAGCGCTCGAAGGCTGGTGCGATGGGGTGCTGGTCCTGCCAATTGGGAAACTCAGAACGGCAGGCCTGCCACAGCTCTGCAATGTGCCTGGCAGTCAACGGGAGCGGTTCGAACTGCACCGACAACGCGACCTCGACAACGGGCGGCCGCTCGAAGTCTGGAAGGTCTGAGGGGCGAAGTGTCGCGTCGGGCGCCGACATTGGGGATGGAAGGTTGAAGCGTGTCATGTCCCGATCTCAGGTTCGAGCGGTTTCTGCGGGGTTTGATCGCTGCAAGGAATGGACCAGTCGTGACGGAAGCGTCCAACAGCGAACAGTCGTCGATGTTCCCGGCGGGTTGTCGGATTCCCGGCTGTGCTTCGATGGGCGTGGCTACGCGATCTAGTCATGCGCTGGTCCTCTCGGCTCGGAGGGACCTTCCAGTTGCGTCGAAGGTACTGCTCACCACATCGATAGAGCGCAAGCGTCAGACAAGCGCACCGGTGCTTGCGAGATAAGACTGGTCCTCGCAGAGGCGCACCCGCGCAGACGCTGGCGTTCGTGCGCTCGAACTAGACCTAGCGCCGCCCGCGGCAGCTTCTGCAAGGCTCGGCTGCGTTGTGGCAGCCCTCTAGCCGAGCAAAACCGAGCTGAGGGCGAGCGCGACTTCCATGCGGCCTTGGATGCGGAGCTTGCCGTCCATGAGGAGCTCGAGCGGGTTGCGCTCGCCGCGTGAGAGGCCCCAGAAGTCGACGCCGGCGAGCCGTACGGTGCAGGCAGGGGGAGCGGCGCCGGCGATGGCGGTGCCGGGCGAGAGCAGCAGGGTGCGCACGGTGGGGGGTGCGGCTTGTGATTCGTCGATTTCGAAGGCGACGCTGCCGTCTACCTCGCGGATGAGCTTGGCGCGCTCGGCGTCGAGCGAGAGGGCGCGGAGCGCGAGCACCCGGTCGCTGGCGCCGCTTTGGAAGAGCGGCTCGGCTTGCTCGATGAGGGCCGAGAAGTCTGCGCGGCTGAGCGAGACTTGCAGGATGGCGTCGGTAGCGGACTCGCTCGAGACCTGGAGCTGGCCGCCGACGAGCCGCAGCGCGAAGCTTTCGTCGCCCACGTGGAACACGAGGGAGCCGGGCGAGCTGATGGTGCTGGCGCCGGTCGCAGCAAACCAGCCGGGCAGGTAGCTCTCGAAAAACTCGTGGGGGGAGCCCGGCGTGGCGCTCACGACTTCAAAAGCTCGCTGATGGCGTGCGTCTCGCGTGCCCCGAGCAGGCCGAATTGCACGCCGAAGCCGCCCGGCTTGAGCCAGCGAATCACGCCGGGCAAGCGGCTGTCGGCTTTGGTGTTCGGCAGCCGAACGACGATGGTAACCTGGGTGCCGAAGCTGACTTGAGCCTCGGATTCGATGAACATCCCACCGATGCTGATGTCATGGGCTCGTCCCTGGATGACGGGAGCGTCGCTCACCTCGCAGGTGACGTCCGCGTTGAAGGGGACGCGGGGATGAGTTCGCTTATCGTGCACGGTGGCCTCGGGAGCGGGCAGTGACTGAGTCGAAAGAGCCCGCTACTTCGCCATCCTTGGAACCTCCGGGAGACGCTGTCAAGGCACCGAAAGGACGAGAAAAATCCTCACGGGCCGAGCCCGGTTTTGCGCGTCACTTCGAGGGCTGGCAGGCCGCGGGCATCACGGTCGTGTTGGTTGCGGTGAGCGCCCTTTTGGCCTTGCCGCGCGCGGCCGAGCCGGATCTGTTTCCAGTGCCGCTGATCGACGTCGCCGAGGCGACGGCAATGCGAGCGCGCTACGCGGAGCTTGCGGACCGAGCGGAGCGCGAAGGTTTGCCCTTCGAGACGCGCGCGGTGGGCGACGCAGTACGACGCCTGGGGCGCGCGCTCGGCACGCGCGATCCCGATACGGAGCACGTGGAGCGCGTGCTCGACGAGCGCATGCGCGCGGCGCTCAGCGCCGGGCAGGGCAACGCATTGCTGCGGCTGCGGGCGGTGCAGCTGCGGCTGTTCCTGCGCGCGGTGCGGGAGCACGACTGGAAGAAGCCTCCCTCCGCGGAGCTGCGCGAGCTCGGTGGCGACCTGCCGGAGCGCGCCCGGGACAATGACTGGGTCGGTCCCGCGGGCTTCGTCGGCAGCGAAGACGAGCTAGCCACGCTGTTCATCGTGCGCTGGATCGAGCTCACGTACCTGCGTGACGCCGAGGCGTTTCGGCCCTCGCTGGCCGAGTGGCGGCGCTACTATCGCTTCTTGCTCATTCATCCGGAACGAGCGGAGGGGAGCATCGAGCGCGCGCGGCTGAGGCTGCGCTACGTGGAGGCACTCGGGCGCCGGGATCACGACTACCCGGCGGCGCTGGCGCGGGGCTGCTTGCTCGACCAGGCTGGCGAAAAGGCATCAGCAGTCGAGCAGCTCAGCGGCTTTTTGGCTGCCCCCAGCGGCGGCGAGTGGACGCTTCGGGCCCGTAACTACGTCGTCGGCTTGGCGGGTGCCGCGCCGCCCCCGGACGACCCGTAGGTGCTACAAAGCCCGCCCCCGTGGCGCGCTTTCTGTCCGCTCTCCCACTAGACCGCAAGATCCTCTCCGTCGAAGAGTTGGCGCGCCAGGCGCTTTCGGGCCGTGCGCGGCTCGCCTGCGTGGGCGTGGAGGGTTCCGGGACCGCGCTCATCGCCGAGCGGCTGCTGCGGAGTGGCGCCAAGCGCGTGGTGTGCGTGTGCGCGGACAGCGACGTCGCGCAGCGCAGCTTTGGCGATCTGAGCGCGCTCTCGAGCGGCCTGGGGTTCTCGCGCTTGCCCGGCTTGGTGCCGCCGCAAGAGCCGGTTTCGATCACTGCGCAGGAGGCGACGCCGTATGCGGAGGCCCGTGCCGATCGTCGGCTATCGATGCTGCGCGCGGCCGCGCTATTCGGCCTCTCTACGGGGCAACCGTCTGGGCTCGTGGTGGTCAGCGCTGGCGCGCTCGTGCGGCGCGTGCCGCCGCGAGACGTGATCGTCAAGAGCGGCGTCACGCTCGAAGCCGAGAACGAGGTGGACGTCGTCGCCCTCGCGAAACAGCTAGATTTTTCGGGATATCTGCGGGTGCCGCTGGTCGAGGATCCAGGCAGCTTCGCCGTGCGCGGCGGCATTTTGGACGTGTGGCCCAGTGCGGCCGAAGCTCCGGTGCGGGCCGAGCTGTACGGCGACCTAATCATGTCGCTGCGCGCCTTCGACCCGGAGGATCAGCGCACCCTGGCGGAGGTGACCAAGGTGGTGGTGCCGCCGGCCACGGAGGCCGTGCAGCAGCCGAAGAGCGAGGCGCGCGCGCGCGAGGCCTTGCGCGGGCTGTGCGATCACTTCGACTATCCGACCACCAAGGCGCGCGCGCTGATCGACGACGTGGCGGCGGGTCGCACGTTCTTCGGCGCGCAAGGTTATTTGCCGGCCTTCTACGAGCTGGAGTCGCTGTTCGACTATTTCGGGCCCGACGACGTGCTGCTGATCGAGGACCCGCCGAGCGTGGAGGGGTTCGCTCGCGTAGGCTTGGTACGCCAGACTGTCTTGGTACG
>JBEHXA010000357.1:0-7914 GCA_048498935.1 Myxococcota bacterium | reverse complement strand
GCTGTTCGGGCCTGGCGCGGCCAAGACCGAGAAGTTCAAGGTTTCGGACCTGACGACGCGAGCCATCAACGAGGGCGTCGGCTACGTGCAGCGCAACGGGTTCGAGTTGCTCGCCGTCGGTAAGGCGATCATCTCGGCGATCGCGCGCAGTATTTTCATCCTCTTCATGACGCTGATGGTGGCGGGCTACATCATGGGCACGCGCGAGCACATCATCGGCTTCTTTCGTTCGCTTTTGCCGATGCGCTCGCGCATCGGTTACGACCGGCTACTGTGGCGTACCGATCGCGGCTTGGCCGGCGTGGTGCGCGGGCAGCTCTTGATCTGCGCCGTCAACGGCGTGCTGTCGGCCATCGGCTACTGGATGTTCGACCTGAAGTACTGGCCGGTGCTGGCTCTACTCTCGGGGGTGATGAGCATCGTGCCGATTTTCGGCTCGATTCTGAGCAGCATCCCGGTGGTGATGATCGGCCTGACGCAGGACTTTTGGACCGCGATCTGGGTGCTGCTCTGGATCGTCGGCATCCACCAGGTGGAAGCCAACCTGCTGAACCCGAAGATCATCGGCGTGGCCGCCAAGATTCACCCAGTTCTAGTGGTGCTGGCCTTGATCATCGGCGAGCATTTCTTCGGACTGTGGGGAGCGCTGCTGGGCGTACCGGTCCTCTCGATCCTTCAGAGCATTTTCAACCACTTCCGCTTCGAGACCATGCCCGACGCACCGCCCGATTCGCTGCTGCCGCCGCCAGGCGTTTCACGACTCTGATCAGCTCGAGAATGGGGTGGCGGAAGGGGGCGTTGGGGCGCCGTTCCATGTCGCGCTTGCGACATAGAAACATCAATCATTACGCGGTGACTTTCGTGAACTGACGCCAAGTCGCAGTTGCGACAATCGCGCGCGCCTTCGCGACGAGCTGAGTGCCGGGGGCACTCGCGCCAGGCGAGCGCCAACTCGCCTCCCACGAACCCCGGCGCCTGCCACCGCGCGCCCACTGGGGATATGAGCGCAGCTGCGCGCGGTGCGCCTGCGGGGAGCTGTCGCACATGCGACTTGGCGTCAGGGCGCGGAACCGCCTTCGATTTCATTCAGCTTTTCGTGTCGCACTTGCGACATCGATTGCGGCGCCGAAAGGGGGTCGGACCAGAAGCCGCCGGCGGACTGAGGACCGCCCGCGCGGCCCCGCTGCCAGATCCCTGCTCGGACTGGGCGAGGTGGTGCTAAGAGAGCGCGCGAATGGCACGAGAGACCCGCAAGCTGAAGAGAGCTCAAAGCACGGCCCCGAGCGGCGGTAAGGGAGCGCGCGAGGCGCTCAAGCAGCCGCTGTCCAAGCGCGGCGACATCCCGGACCCCATGGCGGGCGGGCAGCTGCGTTCGCTGCTCACGCGGCTCGGCTTGATTCTGGCCGGCGTGTGGGTGCTGTTCGGCGGTATCTCCAGCTTCGTCACTGATTCGACGTGGCGCATGGTGGTGCTGGCCGTCCCGGCGCTGCTCACAGTCGCCGGCGTGGTGCTGCTGATCTGGACACTGCGCCAGGCCAAGACGGCCCGCGGCGTGGCCAGCATCTTGAGCGGGGTCGAGACCGACGACGACCGCAAGGCGGCGCTCGAGAAGCTGTCGACCGACTTCAAGAAGGGCGACACGGCGGCCGTGTTCGCGCGCGCCCAGCTGGAGCTGCAAGAGGATCCGAAGAAGGCGCTGGCGACGCTCGAAACGATCGACCTGAACAAGGTGGTCGCGCAGGTGGCGGATGAAGCGCGCGGTCAGCGCGCGATGATTCACCTCACGCAAGGCGACGTCGGGGCTGCGCGCCAGCTCGCGGACAACATCGACCTGAGCCGTCATCAGGACGCCCGTTCGCGGGCCATGTTGGCCAGCGTGGTAGCGGAGGCGTGGGCGCGCTCGGGAGAGGCAAAAAAGGCCACGGCGACGCTGGAGCTGTACGACCCCGAAGACGCGACGTTCGAGCAGATTCGGCCGCAGCTCTACCGCGCGCAGGCGTACGCGGCGGCGCAGCTGAGCGACATGAACGGGATCCGCAAGGCGCTGCGCAAGCTCCTGGCGATCGACGTGCGCTTGCTGGGCGGCTTCATGATGAAGCGCACGCACCCGCTGCTCCAAAAGGAAGCCAAGAAGATGCTCGAGCAAAGCGGCCAAGTCCCGAAAAAGATGGTCGTCCAGCGTCGCGTCTAGCAGCGAGCAGCGAGCAGGAGCGCCACGGCCCCGCGGCGGGCAGCCGCCCTAAAGATTGGCGATCGTCGCGCGGGCCAGCGGCTTGATGGCGATTTCGGGCAGGAGCTCGTTGAAGGAGATGACGCGCAGCTCCGGCAGCTCGGGCTCGAGGAGCTTGCGGACGTAGCGGCGAATGTCCGGCTGCGTGAGCAAGACTTGAGGCGCGGCGTCGGGGTGCTGGGCGAGCGCGCGCTTGATGGCGGCCACGATGTCGCGGCTGGCGACCGGCGCGAGGGCCAGGAAGCTACCGGCTGGTGTGCGCGTGATGGCGCCGCGCACCGCTTCTTCGATGTGACCATCGAGCAAAAAGACTGGGAGCTCACGGGCGCCGCGCGTCAAAGAATGCGAAATCGGCCGGCGCAGCTGCAGGCGCACGAACTCGGCCAAGGTGAGCGGATCCTTCTCGGCCGCGCCCACCAACGAAAGCGCCTCCAAAATGGCGCGCAGGTCGCGCACGCTCACGCGCTCTTCCACCAAGCGCCGCAAGATGTCGGTGAGCTGGACCAGCGTGATGGGCTTGGGCACCACCTGCCGGACACTCGCGGGCGCGATCTGCTCGAGCTCGTCGAGCAAGCCCTGCGTCTCGGAGAGCCCCAAAAAGTCCTGAGCGCGCCGTTCGAGCGTCGGAATCAGCTCGAGCAAGAGCCGTTGCGCCAGCTCATTGTCGGGCAATGACGCGGGGAGCGCGATGAGCTGCGCCGGGAGCTCGTGAAGCGAGAGCAAGATGTGGCGCGCCGGTAAGGTCTCCGAAACCGTCGCGCGCCCGGGCGGCAGCGGCACGCCGCGCTCGCGAAAGACGATCTCGCGGCACGCACCGAGCGCCGCCCTGAGCCCCGCGCGCCGCACCTCCGAACCGCGCACGTCGTCATCGAGAAATGGCTCCAGATCTTTGGCGACCTCGACCGACCACGGCACCACCAGCGGCACGAAGCGCGGCTGCGCCTCCGCACCGGCACGGCGCTGAATCGGCTCGGGCTGCACTGTTGCGGCTCGCAGGCTTTGCTGGCGGGCGCGCGACGCGAGCAGCATTAGCCCGCCGATGACCAAGAACGGCAGGCCCGGCAGCCCCGGGATCACCGCCAAACCAAGCACGAAGAAGCTGCCGACACGTAGCGCCTGCGGCTGCCCGAAGAGCTGCGAAGCGAGCTCGGCGCCGAGCGGCGTCTCGGACTCCTCACTGGCCACGCGCGTGACCAGGACGCCCGCCGCCGTGGCCAGCACCAGGGCAGGGATCTGAGTGACCAGGCCGTCACCGATGGTGAGCAAACCGTAACGCTTGAGCGCGGCGCCCAGCTCCATATCGCGCTGTCCGACCCCGATCGCGAGGCCGCCCAGGATGTTGATCACGGTGATGATCAGCGACGCGATCACGTCGCCTTTGACGAACTTCATCGCGCCATCCATGGCGCCGTAAAATTGGCTTTCGCGCAGCAGCGTGCGGCGCCGGCGGCGAGCTTCGTTGCCGTCGATGGATCCGGAGCGCAGCTCGGCGTCGATCGCCATCTGCTTGCCCGGCATGGCGTCGAGCGTGAAGCGAGCGCCCACTTCAGCCACGCGCTCGCTGCCTTTGGCGATGACGACGAATTGAATGATCGTCAAAATCAGAAAGACGACGCCGCCCACCACGTAATTGCCGCGCACCACGAATTGCCCGAAGGCGCGAATGACCTCGCCGGCGTCGGCTTGCAGCAGGATCAAGCGCGTCGACGAGACATTGAGCGCCAAGCGAAACAGCGTCGTGATCAAGAGCAGCGTCGGAAAGGCCGCGATCTTGAGCGCTTCGCCCACGTAGAGCGCGACGAGCAACACCGCTACGGAGAGCGCCAGGTTCGAGGCGATCAACAAGTCGAGCAGCCACGTCGGCAGCGGCACCACCATGAGCCCGACGATCGCGACCACGAAGCCCGCGAGCGCCGCGTCGGCAATCCCGAGCCGCGATCGCTTCGTCCCTACGCCCAGCCCCTGGGGCAAAGTAGCTTGCGCCATCGCCCGGGGATTAACCCGGCGTCATCGCTGCACCAAGCGGGATTGAGCGTCAGCTCGGCGCTGTGAATAGGCCGAGCACACCGGTGTAGAGCTGAAGCGCGGGTTTGCCGCCGACTTCGGACACTTCGAAGGACGACTGCATGCCCGCGAGTGGCAGCTCGCCGAGCCGCGCCTTGAGTATTTTGAGATCGACGTCGCGCTGGCCGTAAAGGCTGGAGCCGCGACCGGCGCAGTTGAGGTAGATGCCGAAACGCGGCGCGGCGCCATGCGCTTCGCGCAGCAGCTCCCGCACGGCTGCCTGCAGATCCTCTCGTGCGGCTTTGGCGTCGCGCACCGCGAAGGCCAGGCGCATGCCCGGGCGCACCTCGTCCGCGACGCGCAAGCCGCGCCGCACCGGGCCGACGACCTGGACCGCGCGGATCAGCACCTCCGGCCGCTCGGGGCCGCGGTCCGTTTCGGTCTGCGGGTCGGTGATGCTCCCGACGCGTTCGGGGGCTGGAGGTGGGGCGAGCGCAACGAAGACGAGCGGTTGGTCTTCCAGCCCCTCGGCGACCGAGCTCAGGACCTCCAGCGCCGGAGCTCCTTCGATCTCGAGGACCATCGAGCCGCGGGTCTTCGAAATGATCTTGAGCGGCATGAGCAGCCGGCAGGCCGGTGAAGAGCGGACCAGCGGAGCTGTCATGCCGTGGAGCAGCATGCCGCCCGCGGCGCCTGGGCTCACGGTCCCGTCGGCCGCAATCGAGACCACCGGTGCCTCGCCCACCGTGCCGGCGCCGATGACGCGGGTGCGCCGGAGCTCACTCAAGGGCTCGAGCACATGCGGCGCTAGGCCATTGGGACGAGCAAACACGACAGCAGTCGAGCTCTTGCCGTGCGTCTCACTGTTGCGAAGCGCCTCCGACAAGCGCCCACCCACCGCCTCCGCGCTCTGCCCATTCACGCAAAACGGCTGCGCGACGCCGCCGCTCCAAACGATCCCGGTAGCGGCCGACTGACCTTCCACCTCACCACGCTCGGAAACAACGCCCGCTCCCGCGGCCAAGCACACTGGAATGCCTGGGAGGGCATTTCCGACCGCTCGTCCCAAATCGACGAGGCGCGCCCCGAGCGTCCCGGCGGCAAAGACCATCGCGCCGCTGGGATTTTTGACGCGCTGCGCGGCCTGAGCCAGGGATCGAGCGGCTTTCGCAGGGTCTTCTCCCGCAAAACTGAAGCTCTGTGCGCTCTGGGTCGAGGCCATCGAGAAAGGACGATGGTACGCCCTTTCGCTTCGGCAAAACATTTCCTATTTTGGGTAGGAATGTCCGAGGCCCGAACCCTGAACATGCAGTCCTACGGCGGGTCGGACATTGGCCGCCGTCGCACTGTCAACGAAGACGCTTTCCTCTGCGACGACGAGCTAGGCCTTTGGGTCGTCGCCGACGGCATGGGCGGCCACGCGGCGGGCGAGGTCGCGAGCCAAGAAGCGATCGACACCGTTCACGGCATGGTCAAGCGCGGCAAGACGAGCCTCAAGCTCGAAGGCCCGCTCACCGACGAGCGCAGCCGCGCAGCCGCGCGCCTGCTCGAGGGCGCCGTGCAGGCCGCCACTTATATCGTCTACGCGATGGCCGAGATCGATCGCGGCAAGGCCGGCATGGGCACCACCATCACGGCCATGATGCGCTTCGGTAGCGCGCTCGTCACCGCGCAGGTCGGTGACAGTCGCATCTACCGCGTGCGCGGCGACGAGGTGGTGCAGCTCACCGAAGATCACACGCTCATCAACTGGCAGCTCAAGCAGGGCATCATCACGCCCGAAGAAGCGCGCGTGAGCAAACAGCGCAACGTGATCACCCGCGCCGTCGGCAGCCGCGACTATGTCCAAGTGGATACGACGGTTTCCGAGCCAGAGCTCGGGGACACCTTCCTGATCTGCAGCGACGGCCTGCACGGTTACCTTCGCACCGAAGAGATCCCCGCCATCCTCGCGGAAGGCGGCGCCTTTTCCGTGACGAAGCTGATCGAAATGGCCAACGGCCGCGGCGGCAAAGACAATATTACGGCCATTGTTGTTGAGGTTACCTGACCGGTGGCGTCGGGCGTCGCTGGCATCTGATGGCCTTGACGTGGATGGCCTGTTTTTGGGTTTCACCTCGGTGGCCCGAGCGCCTCGCGTCGGTGGCGGGTTTGACCACGGGTTTTGCGCCCGGCCTCGCCGGGTTCCTGTAGCTTCCTCTCGATCGTGGATCGTGATCTGATCGTGCCAAGGTCGGGTGAGGGGGATCCAGATCTCGCGTGCCGCGCTCGCCCCAGGACCGAGGGACGCTACAGAAGTTTCTGCAAGCGAGCTGCGATTGGGCAGCCCCATCCGCGCGGATTACTTGGCCCTCTGACGGCGTTTTGGATAGCCAGATACCAGCATGAGCTATCGAAAAGTTGGCGTCATCATGGGCGGCACGTCGTCGGAACGACAGGTTTCCCTGGCTTCCGGAGAAGCGGTGGCGGAGGCCCTGATCGACCAGGGTTACGACGCCCGCTGCATCGTCCTGGGCCCCGGTGACGACGCGCTTTCGATGCTGGCCAAGAGCGACATGGACGCGGCGTTTCTGGCGCTGCACGGCAAGCTCGGCGAAGACGGCTGCGTGCAGGGGCTACTCGAGCTGCTCGGCATCCCGTACACCGGTTCGAGCGTGCTCTCGAGCGCGCTGGCGATGGACAAGCTGAAGAGCAAGGAGCTGTTTCGGCTGCACAACGTGCCGACGCCGCCGTACTACGTGTTCGACCAACGCCAGTCGACCGCGGACATCGAAGAGGTCCACGGCTCCTTCGGTTTTCCGGTCATCGTCAAGCCGCGCCGCGAAGGCTCGAGCATCGGCGTGAGCCGTGCCGGTAACCCGAGCGAGCTGAGCGAAGCCGTCGAGCTGGCGCAGGCCTTCGATCAGTCGGTGCTGGTGGAGCGCTTCATCAACGCGCGTGAGGTGGCGGTCGGCATCCTCGACGGCCGCGTGCTCGGCGCGATCGAAATCGCTCCCAAGAGCGGCATCTACGACTTTGCCTCCAAGTACACGCCGGGCATGACCGACTACTTCATGCCGGCTCGCCTCGAGCCCGCGCGCTACCGCAACGTCCTCAACCTGGCCCAGCGCGCCGCTGAGGCGCTCGACACCAGCGGCGCCGTGCGCGTCGACCTGCTCGTCACCGAGGGGCAGAACGAGTACGTGCTCGAGGTCAACACCTTGCCCGGCATGACGCCCACCAGCCTCTTGCCCAAGATCGCCGGTGCCGCCGGCTTCAGCTTCGGCGAGCTGTGCTCGGCCATCCTGGAGCGCGCCAAGCTGCACACGCACAAGCCCGAGCCGCGCTCGGCGGTCCAGCTTGCGGCGCCGCTCTCGGGCGAAGAAGAGACCGTGGTGGTGAAGCGCTACGGTGCCGGTCGGGCGTCGCAGCGGTCGCGCACGGCCTGATTATAGCGGCCGGTCATCTCGACCACCTGCTCCTTGGGATCTTCCGGGGGCAGGTAAACGTAGCGCGATGCTTCGGCTCTTGAGCGCTCGGCTTGACCAGGGTTCAGCGAGATGCCGGAGATGCCGAGGCCGAAGCCGGCCCCGACCATGATGCCGCCGATGGCCGCGCGCGTGCCGTCGATCGTCTGCTCCTGATCGCCAGTACTGGTCGACTGCGTGTCGAACGCGGTCACGAACAAAATCGTGCCGACC
>JBEHXA010000356.1:0-7923 GCA_048498935.1 Myxococcota bacterium | reverse complement strand
CAGATCGCCGCCGGCAAGCTCAAGGGCGAGGGTTTCGTGTTCGATCGCGCCTACACGTCCGTGCTCAAGCGCGCCATCAAGACCCTGTTCATCGCGCTCGAAGAGCTCGATCAAATGTGGATCCCCGTCACGCAAACCTGGCGCGTGAACGAGCGCATGTACGGCGCCCTGCAGGGTCTGAACAAGGCCGAAACCGTGGCCAAACACGGCGACAAGCAAGTGCTGGTTTGGCGCCGCAGCTACGATACGCCGCCGCCCGCGCTCGACGAGTCGCACGAGTTCTGGCCGGGTAAAGATCCGCGTTACAAGAACCTGGCGCCGAGCGAGGTTCCCAAGACCGAGTGCCTCAAGGACACGGTCGCGCGCTTCTTGCCGTTTTGGGAGTCGGACATCGCTCCCGCGATCAAGCGCGGCGAGCGCGTGATCATCGCAGCGCACGGCAACAGCCTGCGCGCTTTGGTCAAGCACCTGGACAACGTCAGCGACGAAGACATCGTCGAGTTGAACATCCCGACCGGCATCCCGCTGGTGTACGAGCTCGACGACCAGCTCAAGCCGATCAAGCCCCGCTATTACCTGGGTGACGCTGAAGCCGCCGAGCGCGCGGCCAAGGCCGTCGCCAATCAAACCAAAGGTTAGGCATGTCGAAGCGCCCTGTCCTCGCTCCCTGGTTGGTCGTCCTTTCGCTCGTCGGTGTGGCCGTGGCCCAGCCGAAGAAGGGGCAGCCCGCCAAGGACGAGGACAAGGCTGCCAAGGCCGAAGCCGAGAAGAAGGCAACCAAGAGCGAGCCGGACAAGGGTGACAAGCCAGTCGCGGCCGGCGAGGCGAGCGCGTCGAGTGGCGCCGCCGACGATCTCGGCGCGCCGCCCCCCAAGGGCGCCGCCGAGCAGAAGGCCGAGACCAAGCCGTCGCCACTCACGCCGGCGCCGAACGAGTTTCCGAGCGGCGTAGCCACACCGCCGCCGTTCGAATACGACAAGCTATTGGGCGACATCGCGGCGCTGCGCAGCCGCGTTGCGGCCCTGACGACCACGCTCTTCGCCAGCAAGCTGCGGGTGGTGCTCGAGGGCCGTGGCGACGACGCGCGCGTCTCGGCGCTCAGCATCACGCTCGACGACGGCGTCGTGTTCGCCGCGCCGGAGCGCTTCGACGCCGGTGGCGAGCGCACCGTGTACGAACACGCCGTCGCGCCGGGTCATCACGTCGTGGGTGTGGAAATCGAGCGCTACGACGCGCGCAACAAGGAATACCGCACCTGGCAGAGCTCGCGCTTCTCGGTGATCGTGCCCGAGAGCAAGCTGGTCGAGGGGCACCTGACCATCATCGACGACTCCGACATGGCGGAGGATTTCCCCGATGACTCGGACGGTGAGTACGATCTGCGTGTGAAGCTCCGCGCGCGGGTGGTGGAGTAGTGAAGCTCCGCTCGCTGCTCGGGCTGTCGCTCTCGTTCGTCACCACGCCGTGCTTCGCGCAAGCTCCGGCAGAAACCTCGGCGGCGAGCGCGCCGGCTGAAGCCACGCCCGAAGCCATAGCCACGCCGGCGACCGAGGCACCGCGAGCCTACGACGACACCGCCGACACGCGCGGCGAAGCGATGCGCGCCTACCAAAAGGCGCTCGAATCGAAGAAGCTCGCCGCGAGTGCGCCGCTCAGTATTCAGCGCTTGCGCGAAGATCTGCCGCTCATCGAAGAGAAGCTCGGCGTGGGGCGCCGCGACGAGGCCATCGGCGACTTGGTCTACTTGATCGAATCGCCTCGCTTCGAGCCGTTCGCCAGCTCTGAGGAAGGTAAGACCGCGCTGCTTTTGCTCGGAGACGCGCTCGCCGACGCCGGTGCGATCCAGCCTGCCCGCGCGTACCTCACTCGCTTGCTGCAAGGTGACCCAGCCGCCACAAACTACCGGCGCGCCGTGCACAGCCTGGTCGACGCCGGCCTGGCTAGCGATCGACCCGAGGTCATCCTCAAAGATCTCGAGGTCGTGCCGCCGAGCGCGCCCGACGAGGTCACGGGTGACATCAACTACCTGCGCGGCCGTGCGGCAGAGCTCACCAAGAAGGCCGATGTCGCGCTCGGCGCTTACGCCAAGGTCGGGGAGAAGTCGCGCTTCTGGGCGCAAGCGACATATCTCTCCGGCGTGCTCGAGGTCGAGCGAAGGAACTTCGCGCGCGGCGAGCAGCTCTTCTGCAAGGTGGCAGATCCGAAGCAGACGCCGAAGCGCGCGGCGATGTTCGGCGGCTCTGAGTTCTTTCGGGTGCGCGATCTGGCTCGGCTGGGGCTCGGCCGCGTGGCGCACGAGCAGTACCGCTTCGACGACGCCCGCTACTACTATTACCTGGTCCCCAACGACTCCGAGAACATCCCGGAGGCGCTCTACGAGACCGCGACGACACGCTACGAGGCGAAGGATTACGACGGTGCGCGCCAGGCGCTGGACGACCTGAAGCGCCTCAAGGTCGACCACGTGTACGAAGACGAGGCGTACATCCTCGACTCCTACGTCGATCTGGCGACCTGTCGCTTTCCGCAGGCCGACAAGAAGCTCGATGCTTTCATCAAGCGCTACGAGCCGGTGCGCGATGCCGCGCGCCGTATCGTCAAAGACGGCGCGGCGATGAAGGCTCTAGTCGACGCGGTGCGCTCCGGCGCCGACCCCGCCAGCGTCGGGCTCGGCGTACCGGAAGACACGGCGCGCGCGCTCGGTTCGCTCTTGCGCGTGGACGCCGGCTACGGTCGCGCGGCGCGGCGCCTCTCGCTGCTCGATCACCAGCTGAGCGGCTTGCGCCGCTCCATGACCGAGCTGGACGAAGCTGCAGCCAAGCTCTCGGCGCAAAAGTCGACACACGCTCAGTCGGACGCCGGGCTATCGGCGTCGCCGCCCGACAAGGTCGCGCGCATCGAGTCGCAGCTCCGCGAGCTCAAGCGGCTCCTGCGCGAGGCTCAGCGCGCCGGCAAGTCGAGCTCGGACTTGGACCTGCTGAGCAAGGAGCTAGAAACCCTCGAAATCCAGGCTCGCGCCGCGCGCGCATCGCTGGCCGGGGCTACCGCTCCCGCGGGCGCGAAAGGCCAGGATTTGCCCGGTCTGATCGCCGGCGATCGCCAGCTCGCTAGCGAGCTCTACCAAAAGTCTGCGGCACTCCGCCTGCAAGCCGAGCAGCAACAGCTGGCCTTGGCGGGTGACTCGCTCGAGCGGCTCGACCTGCGCCTTTCCCGGCTCCTGCGACGCGCTCGTCTCGGACGTATCGAGACGGTGCTGGGGAAGAAGCGGGCTCTCGAGGTCGAGATTGAAGCGCTTTCGCAAGGGCTCTTGCCGCAGACGATCGTCGACTCGCTGGACGCGCAGCGTTACCTGCGCGACGACGAGGAGTACTGGCCGTTCGAGGGCGAAGACTGGGAAGACGAATACGTCGGCGGTGAGGGGCTGCGCTAGCGCGGCCGCGCGCCCGTGCTAGGTGGCCACGCGCCATGAGCATGATCGGTGCCGTCGCCCTGATTCCCGAAGCGCGCGTGCAAGCGCTCCTCGCCGACCCACGCGGCGTCTACGCCGTCGTCGACGGCGCGTACAACGATCCCGCCGCCGGCTTCGTCGACCTCGACAAGGCGTGGCATTGCCTGCACTACCTGTTGACCGGCAGCGCCTGGGAGGGCGACGAGCCGCTCAATTTTCTGGTCAGAGGCGGCACCCCCGTGGGCGAGGAGGACGTGGGTTACGGCCCGGCGCGCGTGTTCCACCCGCTGGAAGTGGCGGCGATCGCGGACGCGCTGGCACCGCTCGACACCGCCACCCTCATGCTCCGCTTCGACCCCCGCAAGCTCGAGCAGCTCGAGATCTACCCGGGCCGATTCAGCGAGCTCAACCTGCATTCAGACTACGAGCTCGGCTACTTCCTCGGCCCCTTCGAGGAGCTCAAAAAGCTAGCCAACCGCGGCAAAGCCGAACGCACCGGCATGCTCGTCTGGATCGCCTGAGCCAACGAAATCGGGCCCGAGGCGGCACGAACGATCAGCGACGCCGGTAAGCTCGGCAGCCCCTCCGCTCCTCAGAGCAGGAAGTTGATGCCGGCCGTGATCATCGGATAGCCGATGCGGACGGTGGCGCCGATGCGATCGCTGAACATGAAGCGACCGCCGCCCCAGAACACGAACTCGAAGTCGGTGTCCGAAGCATCGTCGTCGCAGATCGGGTTACCGGGGCCGTTGCAGTAGTAGTCGAAATCCCAGCGCCGATGGGCGATCGCGAAGCCTGGTTCGCCGAAGACGCTGATCACGTCGGTCAACCAGAAGTTCCACTGCATCGCCACGGGCAGCCAGAACTCCGTGACGTTGCAACGATCGCCTCGCGGTTCCGGACCAGCCCAACACGCGCCGCCGGCGTCACCGAAGGTGATGTCCAGCCCGAACGTGATGCCCATGTTGTTGTTGATCTTGCTGATCGGGCCGTTGTGCATGAACGGGATGTTCACGCGCATGCCGGGTCCGATGCCGTCGTCGCCGCCCCAACGGTTTGCCCACTGCAAAGCCAGGTGAGGCTCGAGCTCGACGGCGTAGTGGGGGTGATTCCCGGGCTGCTTGATGGTGCTTTGGGCGTGCGCTTCGCGTGGTGCCGCGAGCAGCAGAACGAACAGAACGGGGAGCGCGACTTTGAATAAGACTCCGGCAGGGCTCGACGAGCTCATCATTGAATAGCGATGTACTCCGACCTCGGCCGAGGGCGCAGCCAAAATCGGTATCGTGGGACCGGTAACAGAATTGCGACGCTGCCGATTTCCTCAGTGAGGCGGCTTGGCGCTGCCGGTCGCGCGCGGTACGTGCGGTGTAGATGATCCCCGAGGAGCGCTGGTCGTTGCTCCGGCGCCGCTTTTTTGCGGCACGGGCAGACCGGTTTCACACGTTTCTTTGGGGCCGCCTGCATCGACCCAATCGAGGATTACCTGCTTCTCTTCGTCGGTCAGTTGCTGCACGGGCGGGTTGGCTTCGATGCGGTAGGGCATGAAGCCGCTGCGCACGGCTCTTCCAATCACTTGCGTGAGCTTCTGCCCGTTGCGATCTTGCTGCGCGTCGTCCCAGGTCAGAAATACTAGCGGCGCGCCGTGTCGCGCCGGGATGGTGTGACAGCGACGGCACTTCGCGGCGAACACGTCGTCGAGTCGGCACGAGAAACCGGAGTCCGGCACGCGCAGCAGCTCCACCGGTGGCTCCTCGGGTGGGGGCAGCGAGGCGCGTCGCGCTGCTTCTTTGGCGCGTGCCTCGGCTTGCGCTCGGGCAGCCTCGGCTTCGCGCTCTCGCGCGCGAGGCTTGCGCTCACATCCACTCCCGAGGGTGATTGCCAGCGCGGCGATCAAGCAGCCTAGGCGGAGCTTGGTGCGAGCCATGCAGTCGCTGGTCTGGCGGCGCTCAGGCCTTGTAGCTGGCAGTTGCCGTGTAGCGCAGCACCCGTTGGCAAGGCGCGTCGCCGACGTAGCCGGTGCAAGAATGCTCGCCCGTGAACTCGGTCTCGCCGGCCTTGAGAGCGCGGGAGATGGCAGACGTCACGTCGTGTCCGCCGTCCTTGCAGGCCGGGTCGCGACACGGCATCTCGAACAGGAGCGGCGCGTGCGCGACGACGACATGCCGGATGTGCCCGGTCTCTGCCACCGAGATGTCGCCCTTGGATTCCTGGAGCTGCAATTTCAGACTGAGGAGATTGGGGACCGTCGCGATTAAGCGCGGAGCTTCGTCCTCGCGGCGGCGCCGTTCGGCGTGTCGCTCCGAGGCTTCATTGTTGCGACGCATCATCACCTGCGCACCCTAGCCCGAAAGTGCCCGGCGCGCCTCCGCTGCTGATCACTTGCTCAGGCCGGTGGGCCAGCCGTCAGACGCGCAAAAGTCCGGGCCCTGGAAGCAGCTGTCTGGAAGGCGCCAAACGATTTTGCACCATTGGCTGAAGCCGCGGCGACTAGGCTCTGCCCCGTTGCTCGTCCCGCTCCTGATCGCTTTCCAGTCTTTGGCAGAAGGAGAAACCTGCCCAGCTGCCGTCGACGTGGAGGCGCGGGTGCGCATCATCCTGCACCTCGCCCCCGAGCAAGAGTTGACCGAGTCCTTCTTGGTCGAGCGCCACGAAGCGGGTCTTTATGTGCTGCTTCGGAGCGCTGATTCAGCGGTGATCGGTGAGCGCACGCTGCCTGCTCAAGGCAGCTGTGATGAGCTCGCGCAAGCCGCAGCGGTAGTGCTGAGCGCATGGCTCACCGACGTGCATCCCGATTTCGCCGGAGAGCTGCCGCCGCCCGCGCCTGTGCCTGCGCCGCCACCTCCACCCGCGCCGCCGCCTCCGCCGGTGGTCACTGCGCCGCCTCCCCCGCCGCCGCCACCAGCCAAGGCGGCTCCCGGTGAGTCTGGGTTCGACGCCTCGCTCGGCGTTGGGATTCAGTTCACGGGCGGCGATGTCGGACCTGGTGCCGCTTCGCTCGCGGTTCGCTACGGTGCGCCCATTCAGGGTTTCGGCGTGACTGCCTTCGGCGTGCTCACCCTGCCGCAGACCAGCTCGCTCGGCGATGGCGAGGTCGACTGGCGTCGCTGGCCCTTTGGCCTGGGGCCAGAGTTCAGATTCAGTACCTCCCGGGTCAACGTCGACATCAGCCTGGGACCGGTGGTCGGCTGGCTGCGGCTGGAGGGCTACGGGTTCGACCACACCAACAGCGATTCCGGGGTCAGCTGGGGTGGCTTCACGAACATGCGCATTTCGCTGCGCTCGCGGCCCGTGGCGCCCTTCATCCTGGGCAGCATGCAAATTTATCCATTTGAATCAACGGCTTACGTCGAAAATCAGACGGAAAATTTGGCGCTACCGCCCGTGAGCTTCGTCCTGACCGTCGGCGCGCTTTACGCGCCCTGAAATCGCGGTTTTGGGGGCGGGCGCGGGCCTGTGGCGGTGGCCTGAAAGGTTTGCCACCCCTGCAGCACGAAGGACACACACGGATCATGGCGCGCCTCTCCCTGCAAGCAGTCCTCGTCGCGGTGGCCTGCATCGGGTACCACGAGGTGCGCGATAGCCACGGATTTCGAGACAACGCCGCATGAATCAGCTTGGGGCAGTGGTATCGATCGACGCCGACGTGGACGGGAAGCCCGCCCTCGAGCTCGACGCGATCTACCGCGAGCATTCTGCGGCGGTATCCAAGTGGGTGCGGCGATTGTGGGGACCCGGGGGTTCGGGTGGTGTGGAAGTGGAAGATCTCCTTCAAGAGGTCTTCCTGGTGGTGCAGCGTCGTCTCGTCACATTTCGTGGCGAGGCGGCGCTCACCACCTGGTTGTATGCCATCACGGTTCACGTGGTGACCGGCCGTCGGCGCAAGGAGCGCTGGCGGCGGCTGCTTTGGCGTCGCGCCGAACCCGAGCTGCAGCTTCAGCACGAGCCGCAGCTGCCGGCGACGGACGACGCCTTCGAGCGCGCCGAGTCCGCGCACGTCGTGTACACCGTGCTGAACGATCTCAACGAACGCGATCGATCGCTATTGATCTTGTTCGAGCTCGAGCGCTTGCCGGGGGCGCAGATTGCCCAGATTCTCGGCATCAAAGAGGGTAACGTGTGGGTGGGGCTCACCCGCGCGCGCGCGCGTTTTCGCGCGGCGTTCGAGCGTCGCTACGGCGACCAGAACGCGGAAGGAGCAGTCGATGGCCATGGTTGAACCGCTTTCGTCCTGGGCCGAGGACGCTCGGAATGGCAGCGCGGCGGAGCGTCGGGTGGCCGAGCTCTTCGCCGCCGTCCCGGATCCCGAGCCCCTCTCGGACATCGCGCGTCAGCGCGTCGGAATCCGGCTACGTCACGGGGCGCCGCGTCCGACCCGTTTCATGATGGTGCGCTTGATCGCGGTAGGCATCGTGCTCGGCGTGGCCGCCGCGGCCTCCCGGTCCAGGTCTACGACCAGCGGGCGGACAAGACGCTGG
>JBEHXA010000355.1:0-7923 GCA_048498935.1 Myxococcota bacterium | reverse complement strand
GCGCGCGACCAAGTCGGGGTACATGCGCTGCACCACCCCGTAAAAGTCGATGCCCGACTCTCCAGGCATCATCAGGTCGCACAGCACCAGGTCGAAATTCGCGTCGTTGTTGAGCGCTGCCAGAGCAGCGCGCACGCTGCCCACGGCCGTGACCAGGTAGCGCCCGGCGAGGAGCTTGGCTACGAGCGTGCGGATCAAGGGCTCGTCGTCGATGACGAGGAGCCTCGGTGCTCTCCCGGCGCTGACAGGGCTGGGGCCCGGCGCTGGTATGGACGGTGGCGGGAGCGGTGGGTCGCTCGCCCTCGCGGCGTACGCGGGCAAACGCACGCGAAAACGCGAGCCTCGCCCCAGCTCGCTCTCGACTCCGAGCTCGCCGCCGAAGCTGCTCACGATGGTCCGGCAGATGCTGAGCCCGAGGCCGGTCCCGACGCCCGCCTCCTTGGTCGTGAAAAATGGCTCGAACACCGAGGCTTGCACCTCGGGTGACATGCCGCGTCCGTTGTCTTCGACCTCGATCACGGCCCAGCCCTCTTCGTCGGTCCAGGTGCTCACGTGAATTTCGTTTTCGTGCCGCTCACCCGTCACCGCCTGCACGGCGTTGGTGAGCAAGTTGACGACCACCTGCGAGAGCTTGAGCTCGTTGGCTCGCACGTTGGGCACGTCGCGCAAGTTGGTCAGCAAGCGCGATTGATGCAGCAGTTGATTGCTGGTGAGGCGAATGGCCCAGTCGACGCACGCTCGCGGGTCGACCGGTCGCGTGCTCTGCTCTTCCATGCGCCCGAAGGCCCGCAGCTCTTTGACGGTGTTGGCAACGCGCCCCGCGCCTTCCTCGGCGTCGCGAAGGCTGCGCAGCACTTGGTCGACGCGCTCACGCCAATCGAGCGACTGAGGACCGTCGCGCAGTTGCTGCAGCTCGGTCAGCGCCAGCCCGAGGTTACCGAGCGTGTACGCGAGCGGGTTGTTGATTTCGTGAGCCACGCTCGCTACCAGCGTACCGAGCGAGCTCAGCCGATCGGTCAAAGCGAGCTGGGCGTCGCGGCGCCGCTGCTCGGTCACGTCGTGGAGCACCAGTACGGCGCCGAGCATGCGTTCAGCGTGCACGATCGGGGCCACCGTGCCTTCCAGCTGTATGGGCGGCCCGGCGCGCCCCCTGAGCCCCTCGGCGTCCAAGCGCACGGCGCGGCGCTGGTTCAAGGCGCGCGTAACCTCGGGTAGCTCACCGGAGTCGACGGGTCGCAGCAGCGCAACCAGCGGCTGCCCTCGCGCCGCCTGTTCGTCGACGCCCAGCATCCGTTCGGCCGCGGCGTTGAGGAACGAGACGCGCTGCTCCGCGTCACAAGCCACTACACCGTCGGCGATGGCGCGCAGCGTGGTCGAGAACCAACGCTCGCGCTCGGCCAACTGCTGATCGAGCCGATGCTTGAACAGCGCGACTTGGAGCGCGCTCTTCACCTCGCCGATCGTGAACGGCTTGACGACGTAGCCGTAGGCACCGGTGCGCGCGGCGCGCTGCAACGTGTCGTCGTCGGTGTGCGCGGTCATGTACACGACCGGAACGTCGGCGCCGCTGCGCAAGCGCTCGGCGATTTCGAAGCCTTCGACGCTGCCGCGCAAACGAATGTCGACCAACGCCACGTCGGGCGGCGCGCCGTCGGCGAGGTCCGCGGCTTCGGCAGCGCTGGCGGCGATGCCGGTCACGGTGTAGCCGGCGTCGCGCAGGCTGCGCTCGACGTGCGTGGCGACCACGCGCTCGTCCTCGACGATCATCACGCGCGGCGGCACCGGATCTAGCTCGGCAGCTGCTTCACTCATCCGACCGCCTCCCGAAATTCCAAGATGAAGCTGGTGCCCGCCTCACGCTCGACTCGCAGCTGGGCGCCCAGCTGCGCCGCGAAAATCGCGACCAAATCCAGCCCGAAACTGCGGGATTGCTCGCCCGGAAAGTTGCCGCTGAGGCCCACGCCGTCGTCTCGCACCGCCAGGCGCAGGCGCGCGTCGGGCACGCGCGCCAGCTCGACGCGCAGACAGCCGGGGCGGTCGCCGGGGAAGGCGTGCTTGAGTGCATTGGTTACGAGCTCGCTCACCAGCAGCGCGCACGGGATAGCGCGCTCGGGCACCAGCTCCACCTCGGCCAGGTCCAGCTCGATGCGCACTCGGTCCGACACGCCGCTCGCGCGCGTGAGCTCGGAGACCAGCTCCTCGGTGTAGCGAGCCAGGTTCACGGCCGACAAGTTTCGGGCTCCGTAGAGCTGCTCGTGCACCAGCGCGATCGAGTCGATGCGGCGTTGACCCTCGGCGAGCGCGTGCTTCGCCTCCGCTCCTACAGCGCGCCCTTGCAGCGCCAGCATACTCGAGACGAGCTGGAGGTTGTTCTTCACGCGATGGTGCACTTCGCTCAGCAGCACCTCACGCTCCTTGAGCGCGGTCGCCAGCGCGTTGCTGCGAGCCTCGAGCGCGCGGGCGGCCTCTCGCATCTCGGTGATGTCGATGCACGAGCCGATGAAGCCCTCGAAGCGGCCCTCTTGCCCGTAGCGCGGCACCCCGTGGTCGAGGATCCAGCGATACAGACCGTCCGCGCGCCGCAGCCGGTATTCCATGCGAAACGCGCGCTGCGCCACGAAGTTTTCCAAGTAGCAGTCCATGCAATCCTGAAAATCTTCGGGGTGCACGCCCTCGGCCCAGCCGTTGCCGCGCTCTTGCTCCAAGCTCCGACCCGTGAAGCGCAGCCAGGTGTCGTTGAAGAAGTCGCACAAGCCGTCGAGCCCCGACATCCAGAGCATGACCGGCGCGTGATCTGCGAGCAGGCGAAAGCGCGGGTCGTCACCGACCGACGCGCTGGCGTTCGGACGGACGGGCGTGTCAAACGGTGTCGCCACGCATGCTCCCTTCAGCGTGCGGCGGCTCGAGCAGCGTGATGGTAGCCTGACAGGCTTCGTGGACCGCGGACCGCAGCTGCTGCTTCATACCGGCGAGGACCGCGGCGTTCAGGTCGTTGCCCTCCGTAAGCAGCAGCTCGAGCCGCTCGAAACAGGCAGCGTGCCAGGCCGTGTCCGCAGCGAAAGAGCGCACGCACCCGCCGAGGAGCTCGTCGCCCTGACAAGCCGCAGCCGCCCCGAGTCGCTCACCGAGCAGCGGCTCTAGAGCTGGTTTGAGCACACCGTTTAACCCCACCAACGCTTCCTCCCATGCGTAAGTCACCAGCAATCGCTCGATCACGCGGCGCAGCGGCTGCAGCGCTCGATCCTCTTGCCAGAGCGCGCGCCCCGCCCGATCGAGTTCGCCGAGCGGAGCACCGCACCGATCGAGCCACTGACACAGCCGTTGAATGCGCCGCAGCTCGTCGGCCGCTTGCAATGCTGCCACCACGGCAATGCGCCCGCTCGGCGCGAGCGCGCCGACGTAAGAGCTCACCATCTGCAGGCCATGCAGCGGAAAGCGGAGCGCGCTCACGAGCTCCGCGAGCCGGGTGAGACCGGGCGAGGCTGCGCTGGGCGGGGCCGAAAACAGATGGTCGAGCAGCGCTTCTTGGTCGCGCCGCGCCGCCACGTAGCTGCTGTAGGTCGTGTGACGCGGATCTTCGAACGCGTCCCAGTCTGCGCAGCTGAGCTTGCCGCCGAGCTGGTAAGCCTGATGGTGACGCCAGACTGGCGTCTCCACTTCGAACCCGCGAGGCGGGTAGTACAAGAGAGAGGTAGTGGTGATCTCGTAGTCGTTGGGCTTGCGCCCTCGCCCCTCGAGACAGGCGTAGGTCCGTCGCGGCGCGCCTCGCGCGCGCTGCGCACGCAATTCACGCGCGCTCATCGCCCGTCCTCCCAGGTGGCTCGCTCGGAGTCTACCTGCAAACGTCCCTTGAACGACGGCATGGCCAGCTCGAGGTCGCCGGGCAGCACCACTGGCCGCCCGAGCGCAGACTCGATCGCCTCGCGTGTGACCACGCAGCGCCTCGCCGCGGAGACGCGCAGGTAAGCGCCTCGATCGTGCACCCTCACGTCGGCGTTGAGGCTCAGAATCGCCGTGAGCACGGCGCGACCGAGCTCGGACGCCTCGAGCACCGGACCTACTCCGAAGCTAGCGCTGCTCATCGCGCTCCTCTGCCGGCGGCGGCGCCGCGTCGACCCAAATGCGCCCGCCCTCCAGGCGCGTCGGGAGCTGCTTCAGGCACGGCTTTTGGGGATTGATGCCCCGACCCGTCTCGGCGTCGAAGCTGTGATGATGCGCGGCGCACGTGATCACGCCGCCTTCCAAGCTGCCCTCGCTGAGCGGGTACCCCAAATGGGGACAGCGATCCGAATAGGCGCACACGCCCTGCTCCAGCCGCACGAGCAGCACGCGCTGGCCGCCTGCTCGAGCCGCTCGCATCTCGCCGATCCACAGCTCGGCTTCGTCGAGCACTGGCTCAAACACCGTTTACCTCCGGAACGAGGTCGACGCGGTCGAGCGCGCGTACGCCGGCTTCGCGGAGCGTGAGGTCGTCGCGCAGCCGTTGCCCGCGATGCAGCACGCGCAGCGGACCAGTCGCGTTGACTCGCGGCGCGGCCGCGCGCGCCAAGCGTCGAGCCAGCTGTGACACCAGCTCCTGCTCGGGTGCCAGCACCACGAGGCCCAAGGTGTCGCCGCGAACGAAGCAGTAGAGCGGAATGCTGCTCATAAGCGCCGCGTCTCGCTTTCCGGGGGCTCCGCCTGATCGTTCAAAAAGGCGTAGTCTCCGCCGACGACGTCACGCCCCCAGCTCTGCTCTGAGAGCCCGAAATGCCGCAAAAGCTCGAGCAAGTTGGCGGGCGCTTGCCCCGCCAGGATGCGCTCCACGACGCCGCGATGAGCGGCATAGCGCTCGGGCTCGAGCTCGAACAGCTCTCGGCAGGGCTCGGAGCAAAACACGTGGCTGCGGCCCTCGCGCTCGACGAACAGCGCCTGATTGTGTGACGGTGTCCCGGCGCAGAGCACCAGCTGACACAGGTTGCAGAACGCGACCGGCGTCGTGCCGTGGCTGAACCACTCCACGCCCGGCCCCGCCGCGCGCCAGCGCTCCGCCACGTTGTGCCAGAGCGGCACGAGCTGGGGAAACGTGTCCGGGTACTTCTCACTCAGCCAAGCGAGCTCGCGCGGCCCCGGCAGCACGAAATCGAACCACGTCGTAGCGCGATAGCTGTAGGCGCTGACGTAGAGCATGTGGTGGTAGATCGGCAGCGCGTCCAGAAACGCCTGCCAATACTTGGGCAGCTTCAAGCCCAGCTCGTCGAGCGCGCTCCGAAACTGTTCGACCACCCACTCCTCGACGAACTCTTTGAAGCTGCCGCGACGCGCCTCCAGCGGGGTGAGGTAGTCCATGGCGACGCCGGTCACGACCGCGAAGAAGCGAAACGAGCGCCAGAACCACTTGTCCACCAGCCGCTGCGCGCGCTCCGGATCGACCGCCACCAGCCGCTTCAGCACGGGCAGGCCAATTTGAGCGTGGCGAGCCTCGTCCGTCTGAATGCTTTGCAGCATGCGCTCGAACAGGCGGTCGCCGACCTGCCGGGCCATAGCGGTGAGGCCGATGAACTGTAGGTTGGTGAACCCGGTCTCGAACACGAAGTGCGTGCCGACCGCGAACTCGATCGCGTCCGAACCGAGCAGCAGCTCGTCGACCAAGTGGCGCCCGGCGATCGCGATCCAATCCTCACTGTGGAACAGGCGATGCGTCCACTCGAACTGCTCGTCCCAACGCACCAGGTCGTGCATGGTGCGGAGCGGCAGCTGGGTGTGGCGCAGCTCGTCGAGCGCACCCAGGAGCGAAGTCATGCGCCACGCGCTGTCGCGGCCGAAGCGCGCTGCGCGCAGGTTGCCGATCACGGCGGCGAACTCGGCTAGCGGCAGCGTGGCGACGTGCAGCTTGACCGCCGAGAGCCAGCCTGGGTCGAGACGCGCCAAGTCCTCGACTCGCCCCACCGCCTCGGCCACCGCTTGAAACGCCACCTCCTTCTTGTGCTGAGTGGTGACGTATTCGGCGAACGTGCTGCGAAACGGTTCATCCCAATCACGCCACTCGCTGCCCGGTAGCCATGGTGTTCCCGCGAGCTCTTCGGGGTAGACTTCGCGCTCCTCGACATAGCTGAACGACCAGTCCAGTTTTCGAGCCAAGTCGCTCCACTCGTCCCTCAGCGGCATGATGGGTCCGCGCAGCTGTCGGGCCGATCCCGGTGCGCGTTTCTATTTCCAAGCCTAGCCCGCCACAACGCCCTGATCCATCGCCGATAGTGACGGTTATCGTTGTGGCAGAGCGCTACGCCCACTACCCACGCCCGCGTTCTGTCGCATACTGTCGGAGCACATGCGCACTGCAGCGTCCGTCCCCAATTCTGTACAAAACCAGTCGACCGTACCGGTCTCGAATTTGGACGAAGAGATTCGCCGGCTGAAGCGCGAGCGCAACGCGGTGCTGCTCGCCCACTACTATCAAGAGAGCGAAATCCAGGAGCTCGCCGACTTCATCGGTGACTCGCTCCAGCTGGCCCAAGCCGCGCAGCGCACGCAGGCCGACGTGATCTTGTTCGCGGGCGTCCACTTCATGGCCGAAACAGCGAAGATCTTGAACCCCCAACGCATCGTGTTGGTCCCCGACATGAAGGCTGGGTGCTCGCTCGCCGACGGCTGCCCAGTCGATCGCTTCCGCGCCTGGAAGGCGCGTTACCCGGGGGCGGTAGCCATCAGCTACATCAACTGCTCGGCCGAGGTGAAGGCCGAGAGTGACTACATTGTGACATCGAGCAATGCGGTCAAGATCGTGAACGCCGTCCCGGCGGATAAGGAGATCCTGTTCGCGCCCGACAAGAATCTCGGTCGGTACGTGATGAAGCAGACCGGCCGAAATATGCGGCTTTGGCAGGGGAGCTGCATCGTCCACGAGACGTTCAGCTTGCAGAAACTACTAGCCATCAAGCAGCGCAACCCGGAGGCGAAAATCATCGCTCATCCGGAGTGTGAGGAGCCGCTCCTCGAGCGCGCCGACTTCATTGGCTCCACGGCGGCCCTGCTCAAGTACGTCGAGAACGACAACGCCCGCGCCTTCATCGTCCTCACCGAGCCGGGCATCATCCACCAGATGCAAAAGCGCGCCCCTGGCAAGGAGCTGATCCCGGCGCCGCCCGACGCCAACTGCGCCTGCAACGAGTGCCCGTTCATGCGCCTGAACACACCCGAGAAGGTCTACCTGGCGCTGCGCGATCTCGAGCCCCGCCTCGAAATGGACGAAGAGCTGCGCCGCCGCGCCCTCGTGCCCATCGAGCGCATGCTCGCGCTCAGCTAGAGCGCCTAGCGATCTCGGCGGGGGCCGTCTCGGCCCGGCAAGCGCCCGAAGGTCTTCTCGGCCAGGAGCTTCAGGTCTGCGCACTGCTCGATGGGAAGGCGATCCTTTTCGAGCGGGTCGGCCTCGAGGTCGTAGCAGTTCCACCCGGCGTCCCACGAGCGCGCTTCCAGCTTGCGCGGCCCCTGCATGTAGCCCCAATTTTCGAACGCGCAGGACCACACTCCAGCGCAATTGGTGAGCGGCAGCGGCTCCCGCGTCAGCTCGGGCCGCAGCAAGCTGTGGCCCGGCATCTTCTCGCGATATTTCGCCAGCTGCGGGTCGTCGGGCACGCCGATCAGGTCGAGCACGGTCGGAGCCACGTCGACGTGGAACAGGTACTCGTCCCGCTTGTCGCGCAAGCTCTGCTCTTCCGACGGCGTGAGGGTCCCGGCGGGCGCATCGATCCAGGCCGGCACGTGCACCTCTTCGTCGAAGATGCTGAAGGTGTGGCCCATCTGCCCGTGCTCGCGGAAGGCCTCGGCATGGTCGCTGGTGTACACGATTACCGTGTGCTCTCCCGCGGGGCTGCGCTTGAGCGCCGAGATCATGCGCGCGACGTGCATGTCCTGCTGGTAAACCGAGTTTTGATAGAAGTTCTT
>JBEHXA010000354.1:0-7928 GCA_048498935.1 Myxococcota bacterium | reverse complement strand
ACAGAACTGGTTCCGCGCACACGGCACTCCGCCAGCGTGGCGTCGAGCGCTGCTGCATCGACGTCGCACCCCGCCACCAGCGCGCCCTGCGCCGCAAGCTCCAGCGCGGTGGCCCGGCCGATACCTTTGGCCGCGCCCGTCACGACCGCCACGCGCCCGCGGAGGTCGGCGCGGGACAAGCTCAGTCGCCCCCGTCGCACAGGTAGTTGAGCGCGCGGAGGCCGGGCAGAAAGAAATACTCGCCGCCCCGCACGCGCACGAACTTGGGGAAGCCCTCGTAGCGGTCGCGCACCGGACGCGCCTGCGCAGTAAAAACGCGGGGCAACCGTCGGTCGTCGAAGTCGAATGCTTCTTTGCCGACGAGCGGATCGCGCTCTGCCGAGAGACCGGCAAATTTGCAGCTATTGAGCCAGGTTTGCTGAATGAACTCGAACTGCCGCCGCAAGTTGGCGTTGAGCGCCACGAAGTAGAGCCCGCGCTCGACCCCGTCGTCCACGCGCGGCATCGCGCCCGGTAGCTTCGACCCGTAGGCGCGCCCGCGGCGCACGATGCGATGCAGGTTCGCATCGTGCAGGCCCGACTTGGCGTCGTCACCGAACATGTCGCGCGGGTTGGCGCGCCGCACGTGAGCGCCGAGCGGACAGCGCAACCCGTGGGGATCGAGCTCGCGAAAACCGAAATCGTTGAGCGCTTCGACTCGCTCCGGCTCCACATCGGGTGACCAAACCAGCGGCATGCCGTTGGGCCAGCGCCCCACGAAGCGCGCGGCGATCAGCTTGGCGCGCTCGGCCGTGTCCGGAGCATGCTCCGCCAAGGCGGCGTCCCAGCAGTAGGTCCAAAAGTCGCCCACGTTCTGTTGCAGCTTGCGCAGCACCAAGTACGTGCCGTTGTGCCCCAGCGCGACGCGCTCAGAGCCCGGCACCGGAAACGGGTGCTCACGCACGCCGCGCCGAGCGCGCCCTGAAGGTACCGACCCTATCTGCCCGTAAGCATTGGAATAACCCAGCAAGAGCTCGCCCGTCGCCAGCTTCGGCTCGCCGCGGTGCCGGCGGCGTGCGCTGCCTCGAATGAATGGCTGCGCGAGACCATCGGTGAACCCGAAATGCTCCTTGCCGTCTTCGGGCAGCTGCACGGCCTCATAGCGGTGCGCGATGCCGTAGCGATCCATGAGCCGCTCGAGCCCTTCGGCTCGTTCAGCGAGCTGCTCCTCGGTGGCCGCATACAGCAGCGCGAGCGCGTCGACCGGCTCACTGGGGCTACCAAACTCCCAATTGGCCGGAGCATCGACGTCCACATCGCCCAGCACGTCCGAGCGCTCCGGGTGCGCCATGCCTTGCACGAACTCGCGCGCGAAGGTGATCAGATCCGAGTCGTCGAGCCCCAACGCCACCAGACCGCGTGCCGAGAACGCGACGTTGAAGCGGAACAACCCGTCGCGATCCTCGGTGCCCGAGGTCACGTCCGTGAGCACGCGCCGCAGCCACTCGCGCGGCTGACCACCATCGAAGCGCAAGCGGTAGAAGCGCGAACGAGGATGCCGCTTGTAGGCGTACAGCGCCAAGCCTTGGACGTCAGCTCGTTCCACGGCGTTCCTTCATAGCAGACCGAGCAAGCGCTCGGCGCGCTCGAGGCTGAGCTCGCTCGCCAAGAGCTCGCGAATTTCGGCGTTCTTCAGTACGTCTTGCACCGAAAGTGTCGGGTAAGCGCTGTACCAAACCTGGGTGGGCACCTGGTAGTCGCGAGTCCAGCGCTTGAAAGCGGGCTCGTCACGCGCGCCCTTGAACAACAGCAGGTTCGTCTTGGGGTAACCCAAGGTGTTGGTCCAAATCATGGTGAGCCCCATCGACGCCTTGTCGATGAAGTCGCCCAGGTAGGCCTCCCAGCTTCCGTCGTAGTTGCTGAAGAACAGCAGGCGGGCCCCGCTGCGCTCGGGCAGCACCACCCAGCGCGCAAAATGGATGCTGGTGATGCCGCCCAGGTTACCCAAGCGCGCGCCCGCTTCCGCCATGGCAGTGACCAGGTACACCATCGTGGCGAGCGCGAAGCTGCGGTAGCGCCCGGGCTTGATCGGTACGAGGTGCGTGAGGCCGTTTTGCTCGACGCGATCCTCTTCACGCCCGATGAGATCGCGCTTGCGGCGCAGCTGCTCGGCGTCGAGCGGCTTGAGGTGCGATCGCAGCCGCTCGTCGCGAAACTCGAACCACGGCGCTATCAGCAAAGCGCTCAGCACCGCGAAAGGTCGCGCCAGCGCCGCCACGAGCCATGGCGGCCAGCTCGCGAGCCACCCGGTCGGCGCCGGAGGCAGTCCGCGGTCGATCGAGCCCCAGTGGAGCCCGTCGCGCTCCGCGGCGCGACGACCGGCTTGCTGCAGGTCGCGAGCAAGCTCTAGCGCGTCCTCCGCCACGCAGCGCGCGCCGCTGGAACGCTCGCGGATCCGCGCCTCGAGCGCGAGCTTCAGCTTGGCGTCGCTTTGAACGACCGGCACCGACAGGCCAGCGTGGGCCACGTAATAAACGGCCGCGCGCCGAGCGGCGTCGGAGCGGAAAAAATCGGCGAGCGCTGTCGGATCCGCCGAGCCGGGGTAGCCCTCGACAGCGCCGAAAGCCCCGTCGAAGAGCGGCCCCAGGGCGATGCGCAAATCGGCCACGTGCTCGTCGAGCGAGCCGTCGAAGTTGCTTTCGAAGGCCAGCAGGTGCCGTTCGCCGAGCGGCGCCCCCTGCTCGTCGATGGAGGGCGGCACCACCACCCAACGCGCAAAATGCGTGGTGCTCGACCGCTCGAGGGCCCGCTGCAGCGCCCGGCGCTGTTCGCGGAGCCAGGCTTCGACGCGGCCTTCCTGCCCCACCGGAATGGGCGCGACCAGCGTGAGCGCTTGCTGGCGGACGCTGCTCAACCTCGTGCTCCTCGAAACCCCGGCGCGCTCATGTCGAGGCAACGCTCGACGTTGACGATACCTTGACCGATCAGCTGCTCTCGACTCGCGTTCACCAGCGCTCGACCTGTCTCGCCACCGACCAATGCTCCGCGCCTGGCGCGGGCGCAGCTCGCTAGATAGCCCATGTCGACCCGAGTCAAACCCGAAATCGCCGCGTCGAGCTCGGCCAGCGCCCGCTGGCGGTCCCCAGACAGGGAAAACAGACAACCGAGCACGTGGTGCCCCATCGGCGCCGCGTAATCCGGACCGTCGCCGAGCAGATCCTTGGCGCAGCGCGCTGCCAGCGCGGTCAGGGTCGGGCGATCCCCGCCGTCTTCGGCGGCCGCGATCGCGCAGAGCGCGCGCTCGAAGGTGGTGCACACGCGCATCATGTGAATGCGCAAGAACTGGGCGGCGCGAATCCGCGCAAAATCGATCTCCATTTCCCGATGCGCCAGCTGCCCGCGACCCCGGTAGCGGTTCGCGGACACGCGGGAAATCAAGCCGCCCCAATGGCCACCGGTGAAGCGCTCCGAAAATTCGCCGCCGAACCGGGGGAACTCGCGGGCGATGCGCTCGGCCGTATCCGGGTCGTCGCCGGTTATGGCGGTGATGGCGGCCGGGTACACCATGTGCATCAACGCGAAACGGTCCGCGCGCTCTTCCGCTTCGCGCAGCACCGCGGGTACTCGCTCCGCTGCCTCTTTCAGCTCGCCGCACAGGATCAGCGCGTTCATCGACCACGCGACCGCATTGGCCAACTCCCAGCTCACGCCCCGGCAGCGTTCGCGAATGATCTGCTCGGCCGAATCGAGCGTGGCCTGAGCGGCTCGCCACTGCCCGGAAAAGACCCGCACCAGCCCGGCCGCCAGCTTGGCGAGCGCGATCGCGTGCGGATCGTTACTGCGCGTCGCCAGGCTCTCGGCCAGGCGCACCAACCCGTCGATGCTGTCACGTCCCCGCGCATCCACCGCCGCGCGCCCCGACGCTTCGACCGCGAGCGCGCGACAAATCCGAATCGGCTCCCCGGCCTCGAGCGCGAGCAACAGGTGGCGCGCCCCGAAATCAGCCGCCCGCACGACATCCAACATCGCCAAACCCGAGCTGGCCGCGAACGCCACGTCGATGCGCTCGAGCGCGGCCGCGGTCACATTGCTCCGCGGCTCGAAGCGCATCCCGCGCAGCAGCAGCCGTCCGCGATGACCCACCAGCGACACCACCGCTGCCGCCGTAGTCTCCGGGTAACCGAGCTTCACGTCGGACAGCGCTTCGCGCAGCAGCCGCACGCCCTCGACTTCACCCCCGCTCTTCAAAAAATGTTCAGCTGCCAGCCGCCGGAGCGCGGTGCGCTCGTTCGGCGGCGCGTGCTGCACGGCTCCTGCGAATGCCGCCGCTGCTTCCGCGCCGCGACCGGCGCCGAGCAGGCTCTCGCCGACACAGCGCTCGAGCTGCCAGCGGGGGCGAGGTGCGCCGAGCTCTACCGCTAGCCCGTACAGGCGCGCGGCGCGCACGAAAGCCAGGTTTTGCTCGGCCGCATCCGCGGCCGCCAGCACGTGCCGGCGCGCGCCAGCAGCGTCGCCGCCCGCGCGAAAGTGCTCGACGAGCCGGCCCGGGTCGGTGCTCGGGTCAGCCTCCAGCCGCTCGGCGAGTCGCACGTGCAGCGCCCGAACGCGCTCCGGCGCGGTGGCCGCCAGCAGGCTGTCTCGGATGCGCCCGTGATAAATGTCGAGCTGCTCGCGCTCGCCGCCTTCCACGCTGCGGGTCAGCTTGGCCACGCGCAACCGAGCGCAAAGCGCGTCTGTCTCGCTCAGGCCCGCGACCGCCTCCGTGACCGTGCGCTCGAGCGGGCCGCCCGCGACGCACAGCACCTCGAGCAGCGCTCGACCTTCGCCCGGCAGCTCGTCGACGCGCCCTTGGATCACCGTATCGAGCGAAATTTGGCCGCTCGCCTCGTCGTTCGGCGACGTGCGCTGCCACGCGGACAGCTCGGACACGAACAGCGGCAGCCCTTGCGACTCCTCGGCGATACGTCGCACCACTTCGGGCGCGCTCGCGGCGTCGTCGCCGAGCGAGAGCGTCGCGAGCCGCGCCGCGTCGTCGTACGACAGCCGCGAGAGCTCCAGGCGCTCGACCCTCACGCCGGCCTGCAAGCGCTCAGTCAGGCGTAAAAACTGCGCCACGACCGGCCGTTCCATCGTCGACTCGGCGCGAAAGCTGCCGATCAGCAGCACCGCCGGCGCGCCGGGCGCGTGTAGCACCTGCTCGAGCAGCGCCAAGCTATCCACGTCGATCCACTGCAGATCGTCGATGTGCAAGACGAGCGGGCGATCGTCGGCGATGGCGCCCAGCAGCGAGCGCAGCTCCATGAACGCGCGGCGTCGAATCTCTTGCGGCTCGCCGACTTCGGCTCCGTACTCGCTCCGGCGGTCGAGCGCAGAAACGCTGCGCAGCACCGGAAACACGCGCACCAGCTCGGCGGTTTGCGCCGGCAGCAGCGTCCCGAGCTCGGCCTGCGGCACGAGCGAAAGCCAGCGGCTCAGCTCGTCGACGACGCTGTCGACCCCCTTGAACGGTACGGCCTCGCGCTCGTAGCAACGCCCGGACAGCACCAGCGCCCGCGAGTCTTGCGCCACCTCGGCAAAGAACCGCTGAATCAGCGTGGTTTTTCCGATCCCAGAGGGGCCGGAAAGCAACATCACGACCGGCTCACCGCGCGACGCGCGGCGCAGCGCCTGATGCAGAGCGCCGAGCTCGCCTTCACGCCCGACGAAGGCTCGCGACGAACCGGTGGTGGTGCTGGCGCGCGGCGGGCGCAGGCTGGCGCGCTCGAGCGGACGATCGGCGCGCAGCCGCGCGAGCACCTCCCCGATCACGGGTCGGTGCTGCGGCGCGGGCGCGAGCAGCTCCAGGCACAGCGTGTTCAAATCGGCCGGCACCCCGTCGACCAGCTCGCTCGGCGCTCGCGGCACGCCCTGCTGCTTGGCGTACAGCACTTCTTCGGCTGCGCCGTCGAACGGCAGCTGTCCCGTGAGCGCCTCGTACAGCATCACCCCAATGGCATAGAAGTCCGCCGGCGGCCCCACCTGAACGCCGCGCGCCTGCTCGGGCGCCATGTACGCGGGCGTCCCGAGCACCAGGTCGTCGATGCGGTGCGCGTTGCCGCCGAGCTCACCCACGACGCCGAAATCGAGCAAGACCACGCGCCCTTCGGGCGTCACCATCACGTTGGAAGGCTTGATGTCGCGGTGCAGGCGGCCAGAAGCATGAATGGCTTGCACTCCTTCCAGCAGCTCCCACAGCGCCGCGCGGACGCGCGTCTCGTCTCCGAGCGGCTGACCGCTGCCGACGCTGGCCAAGAGCGGACTCAGCTCCACGTGCCCCTCGACGATCAGGGCGTCGACGGTGGGCGCGCTCGGCTCCCTGGATCGCAAGACCTCGCCCGAATCGGTGCGCGTCACCTGCTGCGCCGAAAAGCGCGGCGCGCCCCGCACCCAGCTCACGAAGTCGGTGCCGTCGAGCAGCTCCATCGTGAAGAACCAATTCTCACCCTCCGCGAACAGCTCGTACAGCTGCACCACCGACGGGTGCGCGATGTCGGCCAACGCGCGAAACTCGCGCTTGAAGCGGAGCAGCGCCGCCGGGTCGAGGCGCGTCATCGTCTTCAGCGCGACGACCGACGAGCGCCGCAAATCGCGGGCGCGGTACACGACGCCCATCCCTCCTTCGCCGAGAATGCTCTCGATGACGAAGCGGTCGTTACCTTTGAATTCGCGCGGAGCGGCCAGTTTTTCGGGCAAAATCGAGTTTATACGCTACCCGCCGCACCCGCCGCTTTCAACACCGGCCCCGAGGATTCGACTTTTGTCCTAGCCTGCCGGGTCGTGAAGAAGACCAGGCCAACGCGGGAGCGAAGCGCTCTAGAGCTGCACGCGCGCTATTTCGATCCGGATCACGACGAATCCATCACGCTGAAGCAAACCCTGCGGGGTATGACCGCACTGGGCCTACCTTGGCTCCTTTCGGCGCCGCTGGCCGTGGTGATCAACGGCTTCCTCGGGTACCTCACGCGCCAAAAGTTGTCGGCCACCATTTCGGTACCGGACATCGCGAGGGGCAAGCATCCGTTCGAGTCGGGGGTGTTCGGGCCCAAGGGCGAGATCGACGAAGCGGCGTTCGCCGACTTGTTCCTCCCGCCGTACGCGCGCGCTCCGCGCGACAAGCTCACCTACCCCGAGTTCCGCGCTCTGATCTTGGCGAAGGGCGATCCGCGGCGCCCCTTCGGGATCGTCGGCTCGCTGCTCGCGCGCATCTTCTCGGCGGCCGAAGTCTTCACGCTGTTTTGCCTGGCGGCCGACACGCAAAAGCTGGTGGGCGACCGGGTGCTCCCGGCCATGAGCCGCAAGAACTTGCGCCGCTTCTACGAAGGGCGCTTGTTCCCCTTGTTGGCGCGCCGCCGCCGCATGTCGCTGGCCCGCGCCTCGCGCTGATCGGGGCGCTGCGGACGAGCCGGCCCCGTGAACGTCGGGAACGACGACCCGCCCTCCGGCGGCACCAGGCATTTCGGCCCGCGCCCGATCAGGTCTCCGCGGCCGGCCTTGCGCAGCGCCTCCCGCGCCAGCGGCTGCTGCTTCGGGTCCCAATAAAAGAGCAGCGCCTTCATCAAGCGCTTCTCCCGCAGGTCGCGCGCCGTATGCACGGGCTCTGACGTGAACGGATCCAGGCCCGTGTAGTACATCGAAGTCGCCATCGACATCGGCGTGGGGATGAAATCCTGCACCTGGCGAGGACGCATCCCTTTGCGCTTCAAGTACAGCGCCAGCTCCACGGTGTCCGCCAAGGTAGAGCCAGGGTGCCCGGTGATGAAGTACGGGATCAGGTACTGCTCTTTGCCGGCGTTCTCGCTGGCTCGACAAAACGAGTCGGCGAAACGTTCGTAGCTCTCGATGCCGGGCTTCTTCATCTTCTCGAGCACGCGCGGGTTGGTGTGCTCGGGCGCCACCGACAGCTGCCCGCC
>JBEHXA010000353.1:0-7958 GCA_048498935.1 Myxococcota bacterium | reverse complement strand
AGCCTGCTGAGCTTTCCAACGCTCAAGCATGCCGGGCCAGTTGTCGAACTTCATGCCGAGACCCAAGCCCATCGTGGACAAGATCTCTTTGATTTCCTTGAGCGACTTGCGACCAAAGTTCTTGGTCTTGAGCATGTCTTGCTCGGTCTTCTGCACCAGCTCACCGATCAGGGTGATGTTGGCGTTCTGCAGACAGTTGGCCGAGCGAACGCTCAGCTCGAGCTCGTCGACCGAACGGAACAGGTTCTCGTTCAGCGGCTCCTCGTCGCCACCACCCACGTGGTAGCTGGTCTCTTCGCTCTCTTCGAAGTTGATCCAGATCGAGAGCTGCTCCTTGAGGATCTTGGCGGCGAACGCCACCGCGTCGACCGGGCGCACCGCGCCGTTGGTCCACACCTCGAGCACCAGCTTGTCGTAGTCGGTGACCTGGCCGACGCGCGCGTTCTGCACGGTGTAGTTCACCTTGCGGATCGGCGAGAACAGCGCGTCGATCGGGATGGTGCCGATCGACATCGTCGGGCTCTTGTTGCGCTCGGCCGAGACGTAGCCGCGGCCCACGTTGACCGTGAGCTCCATCGACAGCGGGCCCTTCTTGTCGAGCGTCGCGATCTGGTGAGTCGGGTTGAGCACGGTCAGGCCGTCGGTGACCTTGATGTCTCCGGCGAGCACCGGGCCGGGGCCCTCTTTCTCGAGACGCACCGTGTAGGTCTTCGGCGACTCCGCCTTGAACACCACCTCTTTGAGGTTGAGGATGATGTCGGTCACGTCCTCGACGACGTCGGGAATCGTGGTGAACTCGTGGAGAGCGCCTTCGAGCTTGACGGCCGTGATGGCCGCACCCTGAAGCGAAGCGAGCAGCACGCGGCGGAGCGAGTTGCCGATCGTGATGCCAAAGCCGCGCTCGAGCGGTTCGCAGGTGAACTTGCCGTAGATCTCGTTGTTCGACTCGGGGTCGAGCGTGATCGCCTTCGGACGGATCAGGTCGCGCCAGTTACGGCTCATCATTTGCGTTACCATTCGATGCTCTCCTTCTTCGTTTCAGGGTTCGCGCGGCCGTCCCGGACGAACGAGGGAAACCGCTCCTCTCGTTCATCCCGCGGCCTGCCCGCGTCAGCAGCCTACTAGCGGCTGTAATACTCGACGACGTACTGCTCGCGAACGGCCGGCTCGTTGAGCTCGTCGCGCACGGGCATGCCCTTGAAGGTGCCGGAGAAGTTCTCCTTGTCCACCTCGAGCCAGCTCGCTTGCTGCCGATTGCCGGCGGCGGCGAGCGCGGCGGCGATGAACGGAATCTTCCGCGCCGCTTCCTCGATCTCGATCTTGTCGTTCGGGCTCACCTGGTAGCTCGGGATGTTGACGTACTTCCCGTTCACCTTGACGTGCATGTGGCGAACCAGCTGACGCGACTGAGCGCGGCTCGAGGCCAAGCCCATACGCAGCACGACGTTGTCGAGACGACGCTCGATCAGGCCGAGCATCTCTTCACCGGTACGGCCCTTGAGGTGGGTCGCCTGGACGTAGTACCCCGCGAACTGCTTCTCGAGCAGGCCATAGATGCGACGCATCTTCTGCTTCTCGCGCAGACGGAGGCCGTACTCGCTGAGCTTGATGCGCGCCTGGCCGTGCTGGCCCGGCGGGTACGGACGGCGGCTGACCGCGCACTTCTCCGTGTAGCAACGCTCACCCTTGAGATACAGCTTGTGCCCCTCGCGGCGGCAAAGCTTGCATACAGCACCGATATAACGAGCCATCTGTCTCTATCCTCGATTACACGCGACGGCGCTTGGGCGGCCGGCAACCGTTGTGGGGGATCGGCGTCACGTCGCGAATCAGCGTGACCTTGAAACCAGCTTGCTGCAGCGCACGCAGCGCGCTCTCGCGACCGGCGCCCGGACCCTTCACGAACACCGCCACAGAGCGGAGACCGTGCTCTTGCGCGCGACGCGACGCCTCTTCGGCGGCGAGCTGCGCGGCGAACGGCGTGCTCTTGCGCGAACCCTTGAAGCCGCGCGAACCCGCGCTCGCCCAAGAGATGACCGCACCGTTCACGTCGGTGATGGTGACGATCGTGTTGTTGAAGGTCGACTGGATGTGAACGATGCCCGTGTAGATGTTCTTCTTGACGGGCTTCTTGGCCGGGCGGCCCTTGGTACCTGTTGCGGGAGTTGCCATTAGCTAGGTGCTCCGCTCAGGCGCGACGCCCGAGGTTCTTGCGCGGACCCTTGCGAGTGCGAGCGTTGGTGCGGGTACGCTGACCGCGCACCGGGAGGGACTTGCGGTGACGGAGGCCGCGGTAGCAACCGAGGTCCATCAAGCGCTTGATGCTCTGCTGCACCTCGCGGCGCGCGTCGCCTTCGACCTTGATCGAAGCTTCGATGGCGTCGCGGATCGCCTTGACGTCCGCCTCGCTCAGCTCGTCGACCTTGCGCGACTCGGGGATGTTCGCCGTCTTGCAGATGGCGCGGGCCGTGGAGGGGCCGATGCCGTAGATGTACGGCAGGGCGTAAGCAATCGCCTTACGGCGCGGGAGGTCAACACCAGCAATACGGGCCATCTTCCTCTATCCCTTAACCTTGACGCTGCTTGTGGCGCGGGTTGTCGCAGATGATGCGCAGCACACCGCGGCGCTTCACGATCTTGCACTTCTCACAGATTTTCTTGACGCTGGGTCGGACCTTCATGACGTGCCTCAAATCGCTTCGATGATTTGACCGCGGTTGGGATCGAACTCGGAGAGTTTGACACCGACTCGGGTTCCGCTGATCAGCCTGACGACTGCGTGGCGTAGTGCGGGAGCGACTCCCGCGCGAACCCTTCGACCATCGTCGAGGCAGACCCGAAACATTGCGCTCGGTAGAACCTCTTCGATGATGCCGGTTTCAATCTTTTCCTTCGTTACAATCCTCCGTTCTCTGCTCCGGCTCAGCCGGTGATTTGGGAAAGCATTCGGGCAGTGACCTCTTTGGGAGATCCGACCCCGTCGACTCGGCGGAGCACGCCGAGCTTTTCGTAGTGCGGGAGAAGGGCCGCCGTCTGCGCGTCGTACGCGTCGAGGCGGGTCTTCACTTTGTCCTCGTGATCGTCGGCCCGGTGTTCGAGCTCGGCGTCCGGGGGCGGCGGACTGTACTTGAGGTGATAGATTTGTCCAGTCCGTTTGTCCGTGCGGCGGAGCGTGGCCCGCTCCATCAAAAGGTCCCGCGGGACGTCGATTTGGACGATGAAATCTAACCCAGTACCTAAACGTTTGAGCAGCGCGTCGAGCGCCTCGGCTTGGGGAACGGTGCGGGGGAAGCCGTCGAGGATGAACCCCGGCTTGGCGTCCGCTTCCTTCAGCCGCTCCTCGACCAGGCCGATGACGACCGAGTCAGGCACCAGCTTGCCGGCGTTCATGAAGGTCGCCGCCTCTTTGCCGAGCGGGGTTCCGTCTTTGAGCGCGGCGCGCAGCATGTCGCCGGTCGAGATCTTCGGCACGCCGAACTTGTCGGTCAGCACCGCGGCCTGCGTGCCCTTACCCGACGCGGGGGCTCCGAGGAGGATCAGCCTCACGCCGGCCTCCGACCACTGAGGCGAGTCATGCGCGGACCGGTCAGGCCCTCGTAGCTGCGCGTGATGAGGTGCGCCTCGATCTGGTTCACGGTCTCTAGCGCGACACCGACCACGATGATCAGGCTGGTGCCGCCGAACTGAAACGGAATGTGGAACGACTGCGCCACGAGCGACGGCACCGTGCAGATGACCGCGATGTAAATCGCACCGCCGGTGGTGAGCCGCGTCAGCACTCGATCGATGTACTCGGCCGTCTGGCGACCCGGGCGAATGCCGGGAATGTTGGCCGACTGCTTCTTCAGGTTGTCTGCCACGTCCACGGGTTGGAACGTGACCGCCGTGTAGAAGAAGGAGAAGAAGATAATCAGCGATGCGAACAGGCAGTGGAACAGCCAGTCGCCGCGGTTGAGCAGCGAGCTGAAGGTGTTCATGCCCGGGATGTTCATGTTGGCCAGCGTGGCCGGGAACATCAGCAAGCTGGAGGCGAAGATCGGCGGGATCATGCTCGCCATGTTCACCTTGAGCGGCAGGTGAGCGCTCTGACCGCCGTACACGCGGCGACCCACCTGACGGCGCGAGTACTGGATCGGAATCCGGCGCTGCGCGCGCTCGAAGAACACGACGATCGCGATGCTCAGCAAGAGCACGCCCAGCAGCACGGCCACCGTCAGCGGCTGGATGTCGCCACCAGTGCCCTGCCAGTAGCTGGCGATCCCGCTCGGGATGCCGCTCACGATGCTGGCGAAGATGATCATCGACGTGCCGTTGCCGATGCCGCGCTCGGTCGCTTGCTCGCCGAGCCACATCAACAGTGACGTGCCGGTGGTCAGCGTGATCACGGTCAGGGCGCGAAAGCCCCAGCCCGCGTTGGTCACGACGTCGCCGAAGCGGCCGCCGCCCATGTCCGAGTTGTTCATGCCCTCGAGCATCATCGCGACGCCGAAGGCTTGCAGGCACGCGAGCACTACCGCGCCGTAGCGAGTCCACTGCTCCAGCTTGCGCCGGCCGGCCTCGCCCTCTTTCTTGAGCTCCTCGACCTGCTTACTCACCAGGCCCATCAGCTGCATGATGATGGAGGCCGAGATGTAGGGCATGATGCCCAGCGCGAAGATCGACAGGTTGGCGAGCGCGCCGCCCGAAAACAGGTTGAAGAGCCCGAGCAGACCGCCCTGGCCCTTCACGACGCTGTGCATGACCGCGCGATCGACACCGGGGGTCGTGACGAACACGCCCACCCGGTACAACGCGACCACGATCAACGTGAACAGGATGCGCCGGCGTAGCTCCGGCACCTTGCCAATGTTCGAAAAACCCGCCAGAGCAGCCATGGCGCCAGCTTAGCTTGCGGACTCGGTCTTGGCGGGTACGGTGGTCTCGAGGACGACGGCTTTGCCGCCGGCCTTGGCGATCTTCTCGCTGGCCGAAGCGCTGAACGAGTGCGCCTCGATGGTGAGCTTCTTGGTGAGCTCCCCGTCGCCGAGGATCTTGATCTTGACGTCACGGCCCTGGACCAAACGGGCGGCGCGGAGCGCAGCTTCGTTGACCGTGGAGCCGGCGTCGAAACGCTCGAGATCCGCGACATTGAGGGCCACTGTGACCTCGGGGAACGGCACGCGGAAACCGCGCTTGGGCAGACGACGCTGAATCGGCGTCTGGCCGCCCTGGAAGTGCAGCTTGCCGAAGTTGCCGCCGTGGCGGGCCTTCTGGCCCTTCATGCCCTTGCCGCAGGTCTTGCCCAGGCCGGAGCCGACGCCGCGACCGAGGCGCTTGGCCGTCTTGACCGAGCCGGCCGACGGGGCCAGGCGCGAAAGGATGGTGCTCATGACTTCTTTTCCTCGACCTTAACCAGGTGGAGAACCTTCTTGATCATGCCGCGAAACGAGGGGGTGTTCTCCACCGTCACGCTCGAACCCGGGCCGCGGAGGCCGAGGCCCTTGATCACGGCGCGCGTCGTGTGCGGACGCGCGATCACGCTGACAGTCTGGGTAACGAGCAGCTTGCTCACGACGCCACCCCGCTCGGGCTGGCGACGTTGCCCGACACGATCGACGAGGCTTCACCAGCGTGGCTGGCCATCGCGGCCACCGGGTAGTCCCCAGCGACGTGATCCGTCGGCTTCTCGCGAGCGCCGGCAACGACCTCGGGCGAGCGCAGCATCTGCAGCGCGGCGATCGTGGCGTTGACGACGTTGTGCTTGTTGGTCGTGCCGAGGCACTTGCTCAAGATGTCGTGGATGCCGGCCGACTCGACGACGGCGCGCACCGCGCCACCGGCGATAACGCCCGTACCGGGAGCGGCGGGGCGCAGCAGCACGCGGCCGGCACCGAAGTGACCGATCACGTCGTGCGGCACCGTGCTGCCGATCATCGGGACCTTGAACATGTTCTTGCGAGCCTGGTCGTTGCCCTTGCGGATGGCTTCGGGAACTTCGTTCGCCTTGCCCAGACCCACGCCGACATGGCCGGACTCGTCGCCCACCACCACCAGCGCGGAGAAGCTGAAGCGGCGACCGCCCTTCACGACCTTCGCCACGCGGTTGATGTGGATGACGCGCTCTTTGAGCTTTTCTTCGTCGATATTGTCGATCGCCATCTTGTCCTCAGAACTTGAGACCGGCTTCGCGCGCGGCTTCGGCCAGTGCCTTGATGCGGCCGTGATAGAGGTAGCCGTTGCGATCGAAAACGACCTGTTCGATCTTCTTCTCTAGGCAAATCTTGGCGATGAGCGCGCCGACCTTCTTGGCGCTGTCGGTCTTCGCGTCCTCGCCGAGCGTGGTCTTGAGATCGCGCGAGAGCGTCGACGCTGCTGCCAGCGTCTTGCCGTCGTCGTCGACCACGACCTGAGCGTAGATGTGGCGGCCGCTGCGGAACACGCTGAGGCGCGGACGCTCGGTGGTGCCACTGATCTTGCTGCGAATACGGAGCTTGCGGCGCTCCCGACCCGTGAGCTTGGCCATGGTTACTTACCCTTGCCCTTGGCGGCCTTACCGGCCTTGCGACGGATGTTCTCGCCGCGGTAGCGGATGCCCTTGCCACCGTACGGCTCTGCCGGACGGAGCGCGCGGATGGTGGCCGCGAGCTGACCGAGCAGCGCCTTGTCGGCGGAGTTGAGCACCAGCTGAGTGCCCTTGGAGTCCGGCGGGACCACTGCGGTGATCGAAGCCGGGATCGCGATGTTGGTCGGGTGCGAGAAGCCCAGAGCCAAGGTGATGAACTTGCCCTTGATCTCGGCGCGGTAACCGGTGCCGACCAGCTCCAGCACCTTCTCGTAGCCTTCGGCCGAACCCTTGACCGCGCTGGCGAACAGCGCGCGGGCCAAGCCCTGGAGGCGTGCGCCGTCACGACCCGGAGCGGAGCTCGTGAAGCTGATGGCGTCGCCATCCTTCTTCGCGACCACCTGGCCGGGGATCGGCACGGACAGCTTGCCCTTGGGACCCTGCACGTCCAGCTTCACGTCGGACAGGTTCACCGTCACACCCTTGGGGATGTTGACGGGGCGCTTGCCGACGCGCGACAGACGAACTTCGGTTGCTGCAGCGCTAGACATCACCACACCTCACAGAGGAGCTCGCCGCCGACCTTCTGGCGACGCGCTTCCTTGTCGGTCATCAGCCCGTGCGACGTGCTCAGGATCGAAATCCCGAGGCCCGACAGCACGCGCGGGATCTGGTCGTGGCCCACGTACACGCGACGACCGGGGCGCGACACGCGACGAATGCCTTGGAAGGCGCTCGTGCGCTCGTTGCTGCCGGTGGTGGCGTACTTGAGCACGATGGTCAGCGTCTGGTGCTTCTTGGGACCCCACTCCTCTTGGCGCACGTCAGCGACGTAGCCTTCGGCCTTGAGGATCTCCGCGACACCCTTCTTGAGCTTGCTGGCGGGCAGCCGGGTGAGCTCGTGACGCGCCATCGCCGCGTTGCGGATGCGGCCGAGCAGGTCTGCAATCGGATCGGTCATCATGGGATCACCAGCTCGCCTTGGTAACGCCCGGTACCTCGCCCTTCAGGGCGAGCAGGCGGAAGCAGAGACGGCACAACCCGAAGTCGCGGTAAACCGCGCGCGAACGGCCACAAACCTTGCAGCGGTGCACGACGCGAGTCGAAAACTTCGGCGGACGGTTGACTTTGGCCCACTGGGAAGCGCGTGCCATCGTTAGCTCCTGAACGGCATGCCGAGGTTTGCGAGGAGCTCCTTGGCTTCCTCGTCGGTTTCGGCGGTTGTGACGAAAGTGATGTTCATGCCCTTGATCTTCTCGACCTTGTCGAAGTCGATCTCCGGGAAGACGATTTGCTCTTTGAGACCGAGCGTGTAGTTGCCCGCGCCGTCGAAGGCCTTCGGGCTGGTGCCGCGGAAGTCGCGCACGCGCGGCAGGCCGAGCGTGACGAGGCGGTCGAAGAACTCCCACATCCGCTC
>JBEHXA010000352.1:0-7988 GCA_048498935.1 Myxococcota bacterium | reverse complement strand
CAGAATGCCCGCGCCGCCCAGCACAGCGAGCCGCGGCTCGTCGGTCAGGGCGAGGCGCGCCGGGCTACCGAAACGCTCCAGATGAACCTGAGCCGGAAAACCGATGCCGGGCCGGGCCACCAACATGCCGAGCGCGAGCGCGTCGCGGTAGGCCCGCGCGCCGATACCGGGTCGCGGCTCCGCCACCTGCGTGACACAGCGGCTGTCGTAGGCGATGCCCACTTCGGGCACGCACTTCTTGCCTCCGAGCAAGGCGACCTCAGCCATCACGCGATCGGGATCGCGAGCCAGGATGACTTGATCGACCTTGACCCTGGGCAGGTCGGCGGAGAGCTGGGGATCATCCGCGCGACCAGCGAGGATTTTCTGGGTCATTGTGCGGGGCGGATCCCCCGCTCGCGCGCGCATCGGAGAGTCGGCTACCTTCTCGCTCGCTCAGGACCACGTGTCGGTCCTGTCGTGCGGAGGGGCAAGGTAGCCGCTCGGTGTCGGCAGGGTCAAGGAGCGCCTTGCGCCGGCCCCTGCCCTTCCGGCAATCGCCCAGCCGCCGGCCGGGCGCAAGCGTCGTTGCAATGGCCTTCGCAGGCGTTATTTGGCGGCCCAAAACCGGCCTCCGGGCCTACCCGCCGCCTACTGCGCGAAAATTCACGCAAATCGGCAGAACCGGCTAACCTGTTTGGCCATGTTCAAAGAGGCGCTGGAGCGCGCGGTCACCGGGACCGACGGCGGTATCGCCGGGCTATTGATGGACTTCGAAGGCATCCCGCTCGAGAGCTACGCCAAAGACGGCGCCGCGCTCGACATCGAGGTGGTGGGCGCCGAGGTCAGCGTGGTCGTCAAAGCGATTCAGCGCGCCACGGAGATGCTCGACGCCGGCGCGACCAACGAAGTCTCGTTCCGCAGCGAGAAGATGGTGACCCTGATCCGCGTGATCAACCAGAGCTACTTCGTCGCCATGACGATGTCGCCCGAGGGCAACCTGGGCAAGGGGCGCTACCTGTTGCGCGTGCTCGCCCCCGAGCTGGCCCAGGAGCTCGAGACGTGAGCCCAGGCGGCGCGGCCCCGCGTCGCAAAGCCAAAAACACCGCCAGCTCCGCGGGCAACGCAACCCGAGCACCGCGCGAAAAGGGCGAGCGAGGCGAGCACGCGAAGCGCGATCGGCGCGTGCTCGTGCTGAACGGTCCCAACCTCGACCGACTGGGCACGCGCGAGCCGCACATCTACGGGCACACGACGCTGCCACAGATCGAGCAATCACTCGCGGCGCGTGCGGCCGAGCTCGGCGCGAGCGTCGATTGTCGGCAGAGCAATCACGAGGGCGACCTCGTCGGTTGGCTCGGCGACGCAGCCGGCGCTGGCTTCAGCGGCGTCCTGCTGAACGCCGGTGCGTACACGCACACCTCGTACGCGCTTCACGACGCGATCAAGGGGTCGCCCTTGCCGGTGATCGAAGTGCACCTGTCCAATCCCGAAGCGCGCGAAGCCTTTCGGCACTTGTCGGTGATCGCAGCCGCTTGCGTCGGCAAGGTCGCAGGCTTCGGACCCGATTCGTACCGAACGGCGCTCGAAGCCCTGCTCCGCCGCCTCAGCGCATAACGCATCGCGCCACGAATCGAGCCGTATACGCAAAAAGGTTGGGGCTCGGGCCCCAACCTTCAACGAGACGCCGAGCGCTTTCTGGGCCGCCGGCGGAACCGTTGGCATGGCCGATAGCCTGAGCTAACGTGCGCCGCCTTCGCCGACCGAAAGGTCTGCCCGAAGCGCCAAGACAACATGCAAATTTCGCTAGAGCAACTGAAGACCCTGCTCGAGACGCTCGAAAAAGGAGACGTCTCGGAGTTCGAGTACGAGGACGAGAAGCTGAAGCTGCGCCTCGCGCTGGGCAAGAAGGCCCAGGCCGTGGTGCACGCCGCCCCGGTGCTCGCCGCGCACGCGCCGATCGCGGCCAGCGCGGCAGCGACGCCCGCGGCGGCTGCCAAGTCGACCGACGACGACCCGAACGTGGTCTTCATCACGTCGCCCTTCGTGGGCACCTTCTACCGCGCACCCGGGCCAGAGGCTGCCAACTTCGTCGAAGTGGGCAGCGCCGTGAAGCAAGGTCAGGCGCTCTGCATCATCGAAGCGATGAAGCTGATGAACGAAATCGAGAGCGACGCTAGCGGCACGATCGTCGACGTGCTCGTCGAGAACGGCAAGAGCGTGGAGTTCGGGCAGAAGCTCTTCAAGCTCAAGAAGGGCTGATGTTCAAAAAAGTCCTGATCGCCAATCGCGGCGAGATCGCCGTGCGGGTCATTCGTGCCTGTCGCGAGCTCGGTATCCAGACCGTCGCGGTGCACTCCGAGGCCGACGCCGGCGCGCTGCACGTGCGCTTCGCGGACCAAGCGGTGTGCATCGGTCCCGCCCAGGCCAGCAAGAGCTACCTGGCCATCCCGAACATCATCAGCGCCGCCGAGATCACCGCGGCCGACGCCATCCACCCGGGCTACGGCTTCCTCTCGGAAAACGCCGAATTCGCCCGCGTGGTCGAGAGCTGCGGCATCAGCTTCATCGGGCCCAGCGCCGACGCCATGCGGCTGTGGGGCGACAAGATCCGCGCCCGCGAGGCCGCCGAGCGCTACGGCTTGCCGCTGCTCCCGGGCAGCAAAGCTCTGCGCGACGTGGAGCACGCCGAGGCCGAGGCCGAGCGCGTGGGCTTCCCGGTCATGCTCAAGGCACGCGCCGGCGGCGGCGGGCGCGGTATGCGCATCGTGCGCGGCATCGATCAAGTTCGGCGCGCCTTCGAGTCGGCCACCGCCGAGGCGATGACCGCCTTCGGCAACCCCGAGATGTACTTGGAGCGCTTCGTCGAGCGTCCTCGTCACGTCGAGTTCCAGGCGCTGGCCGACAAGCACGGCCAGGTGTGGACGCTAGGCGAACGCGAGTGCTCGTTGCAGCGCAAGAATCAGAAGCTGGTCGAAGAGTCGCCCAGCCCCGCGATGACGGACGAGCTCCGCGCCAAGATGGGCGAGGTCATCCGCCGCGCCATCCTCGAGACCGGCTACACCACGCTCGGCACGCTCGAGTTCTTGATGGGCGACGGCCAGCTCTACTTCATGGAGATGAACACGCGCGTGCAAGTCGAGCACCCGGTCACCGAGATGACGACCGGAATCGACCTGGTCGTCGCGCAAATCCGCGCGGCTGCCGGTGAAAAGCTGGAGATCCCAGACACCAGGCCGTGGAAGTTCCGCGGCCACGCCATCGAGTGCCGCGTGATGGCCGAAGATCCCCTCACTTTCGCGCCCTGGCCCGGCAAAATCACCGAGTATCACCCGCCCGGCGGCGCCGGTGTGCGCGTGGATTCGGGCGTCTTCGGCGGCTTCACGGTACCGTCGAACTACGACTCGCTGCTCGGTAAGGTAATCGTGCACGCTCCGACCCGTGAACAGGCAATCGCGCGCATGCAGCGCGCGCTCGACGAGTTCATCATCGGCGGCATTCGGACCAACATCCCGCTCCACAAGGAGCTGCTGGACTTGCCCGAGGTGCTCGAGGGCACGATGACCACGCGCACGGTCGAGAACTTCATGGCTGCGCGCAAGAGCAGCAGCTAGCCCGCGACGCCGAAGAGCGCAGCTGCCAAACGCCGGGCCGCTGCGCTCGGCAGCAGCCGGCCCGCCGCGACGTCGCGCTCCAGCTCCGGTAGGAGCAGGCTGGCGCGCGGCTCGCTTCGAGCGTGTTCCAAGAGCTCGCGTGAAATGGCGTCGTGCAGCGCGCGCGCGAGCTGGCGCTGTCGACGCCCGACGAGCTCGCCGCTGCTGCGCTGCGCCTGATTGCGCTGCTCGAGCCAGGCCCATAGCTCGGCCACGCCGCTGCCCGTGTGTGCGCTCAGCGCAGCCACGTGCGGTGCCCCGCGCGGGCGCAGCAGCCCGAGCGCCGAGCCGAGCTCAGCGGCGAAGTTTCGCGCGGCTTCTTCGCCCGCTCCGTCGGCCTTGTTCACCAGTACCGCGTCTGCGACCTCGAGCAGCCCTCGCTTGAGCGACTGCACCTCGTCACCGGCGCCGGCCAGCATCAGCGCCAGCACCGTATCGCTCACGTCGCGCACGGCTAGCTCGGCCTGGCCCACGCCGACCGTCTCGATCAAGACCAGCTCGAACCCTGCAGCTTCGCAGAGCAACACTGCCTCGCGCGTCGCCGGTGCCGTGCCGCCCAAGATTCCGGCGTTGGAGCTGGCGCGGACGAACGCCTGCTCGCTCGCTGCCAGCCGCTGCATGCGCACCGCATCGCCCAAGAGGCTACCGCCACTCTCGGGGCTGGCGGGATCGACGGCCAGCACTGCAACGCGCAAGCCTTGCGCGATGGCGTGAGCGCCGAGCGCATCGACCAGAGAGCTCTTTCCAGCGCCAGGCGCTCCAGTGAGCGCCACGCGCTGGGCATTGCCGGTCAGCGGCAAGAGCTCGGCCAGCAAGTCTTCGGCTTGGCGTCGGTCCGCGCTGCGCGTGCTCTCGGCCAGCGTAATGGCTTGAGCCAAGGCGCGCCGATCACCACTCCGGACGCGCGCGGCTCGATCGCGCGCTGCCTCGGTCACTCCCGTCCCTCGAGCAGGCTCAGGAGCTCGCCGGCCATGTCCGGCAGCGAGCTGCCCGGGCCGAACACGGCCTGCACTCCGAGCTCTCGGAGGCGCTTGCGATCGGGCTCCGGTACGATGCCACCGACCACGACGGCGATGCTGGAAGCACCCAGCGCCTCGAGCTCTTTCAAGAGCGCAGGGACGAGCTCGTCGTGCGCTCCGGCCTGCGAGGAAACCCCGAGCAAATGCACGTCTCCGTCGACAGCGCGACGCGCCACCTCGCCGGGTGTTTGGAACAGCGGACCCAAATCGACGTCGAAGCCGAGATCTGCGAGGCCGGAGGCGACGACCTTGGCGCCGCGATCGTGGCCGTCCTGCCCGAGCTTGGCGACGAGCATGCGCGGCTGTCGGCCCAGGCGCTCAGCGAGCCGCGCAGTGCGCGCCCGCAGCTCCTGCCAACCGGACTCGTCCTCGAACTGCTTCTGGTACACGCCCCGTACAGCATGGCTCACCGCAGCATGCCGGCCAAACACGGCGACCAGAGCCTCGGAAATCTCGCCCAGCGTCGCGCGCGCGCGCACTGCCGCGATGCACAGCGGCAGCAAGTTGTCCGTGCGGCGCGCGGCCTCGCTCAGCTCGTTCAGACGCTGCTCGACCTCGGGGGCGTTCCGGCTCCGCCGCAGCTCGGCGAGGCGCGCCGTCTGCAGCTCGCGCACGCGAGCCGAATCGACTCGTCGCAGCTCGAGCTCCGGCTCTTCACGAGCTTGAAAGCGGTTCACTCCGACGATCACGTCGTCACCGCGATCCACGCGCGCCTGGCGCTCGGCTGCGCACAGCTCGATCCAGCGATGCGCGATGCCGGACTCGATGGCCTTGACCATGCCGCCGGCCGCCTCCACGCGGGCCAAAACCTCGCGCGCGCCGTCGACGAGCTGCTGCGTCAAGCTCTCGATGAAATACGAGCCGCCGAGCGGATCGACGACTCCCGCCACGCCGGTCTCGTGCAGCAGCATGAGCTGGGTGGCGCGCGCCAGCCGCGCCGAAGCGTCGCTGGGCAGCGCGAGCGCCTCGTCGTAGGCGTTGGTGTGCAAGCTCTGCGTGCCGCCCAGTACGGCCGAAAGCGCCTCGAACGCGGTGCGCACCACGTTGTTCAGCGGATCTTGAGCCGCCAGGCTGATGCCCGAAGTTTGACAGTGCGTGCGCAGCTCGAGCGAACGCGGATCTTGAGGGCTATAGCGCTCGCGAAGGAGCGTCGACCACAGCACCCGTGCGGCACGCAGCTTCGCGATCTCGGTGAAGAAATCCATGCCGATGCCGAAGAAGAACGACAACCTCGGCGCGAAGCGATCGATCGGCAGACCGCGCTCCGTAGCGGCCTTCACGTACTCGAGCGCGTCGGCGATCGTGAGCCCCAGCTCGAGCGGCGCGGTCGCTCCGGCCTCGTGCATGTGATAGCCGGAGATCGAGATGGGGTTGAACTTGGGCAGCTCGCGGCTGGCGTGCTCGATCACGTCGGCGCAAATACGAAGCGACGGCGCTGGCGGGTAGATGTAGGTATTTCTGACTAGAAATTCTTTGAGAATGTCGTTTTGGATCGTGCCGCTCAGCGCTCGCAAGCTCGCGCCCTGCTCTTCGGCCGCCACCAAATAGCAGGCCATCACCGGCAGAACGGCGCCGTTCATGGTCATCGACACGCTCACTTCTCCGAGCGGGATGCCGTCGAACAGCCGCTTCATGTCTTCGACCGAGTCGATGGCGACGCCGGCCTTGCCCACGTCGCCCTGTGCGCGTTCGTCGCTGCTGTCGTAGCCGCGATGCGTCGGCAGATCGAAGGCGACGCTGAGGCCCTTTTGACCGCCGGCGAGCGCTTGCTTGTAGAAGGCGTTCGACTCCTCGGCGGTCGAGAACCCGGCATACTGCCGGATGGTCCAGGGCCGGCCTCCGTACATGCTCGCCCGCCCGCCGCGCGCGTACGGGAACTGCCCCGAGGGCACGCCCACGTGCGCTAGCCCGGCCACGTCGAGCTCGTCGTAGCTCAGCTGGCGCGTCACCCCTGCTGGGGTTCGCGTGCCTAGCTCCTCGACCGTTTTGCCGGTTTCAGCAACGACCTGCTCGCGAAAGCGACTGCGCGCGTCGTCGCTCATCGCTTGCTCCTCCCCATCACCGCTCATCCCCCGCGCTTGCGATCGCGCAGAATGCGGGTCAGCGCGCGCCCGGCGAGTAGGGCCATTTCGTCCGCCCGCCGCGTCAAGTCGAGGGACTGCTCGAAGCCTGCGACGAGCCAAATCAAGCTCGGGCGATCCGAGACACTGACGACCGTCACGTAAACCTCGTTCACCGAGTCCGGAGGTAGCGCGTCGCGGAGCTCACGATGGTTGGGCGTGTTGGGAATGGGACCCAGGTAAAAGCCTGATTTGAGCGCGGTCTCGAGCACGCTAGGCTGGTGCGAGAGCAGTGAGATTTGCTTCACCGCGGCGCGCTGCTCGACCGAGGGGGACGCCACGCGGCCGTCGAAGCTCGCGTTCTTCACCGCGAACACGATCGAGGCCGCGGGCGAGAGGCCGTCACGCAGCACCGCGAGCACATCGTCCGGACTGGCCGCGCCTTCGAGCCGCTCACGGGGCGTCGGCAGCGCGATTGCGGGCGGCGGTACCGAAACCCGCTTGGGCCGAGCATCGGCTTGAGGCGCGACATTGGCGACCAAGTCGTTGGGCGGCGGCTTGGAGCGCCAGCTGAGCGCCACGCCCTCGGCCTCGGGCACCGCACCGGGCGCGACGGAGCGCGGTGGGACGGCGCTCGGCGCTCGAGCGGGCACCATCGAACGTCGGACGAGCGGGATCGGTGCGTCGCTTCGCGCCGATGGCTCGGGCTTGATGAGCGGGATCGGAGCGTCACTTCCGAGCGAAGAAGTGGCCTTTTCCGGTGGCAGAACTGAAACTTTGGTTCGCTGTTGCAAGCGATCGAGCGCGCCGTGCACGGCCTCGCGCGAAGCCTGAAGGACCCGAATCGGTTGGGCCAGGTGGTAACCGAACTCCTGCGCCACGTGGGGATCGAGCGGCTCGACTGCAGCCACGTCGATCCTTCCGCTGCGGGGATCGACGTGAACCGGTACTGCCAAGAGCCTTTTGCACATGCCGGCCGGTAGCCGCGCAAAAAGCTCGGGCGACGCGCGAACGGTGAGCACCGACGGCAATTCCGAGCGTGAGAGCTCCTGCTCGACGCGCGCCAAGAGCTCCGGATCCCGCTCGGCTATCGCCTCCGAGAGCGGCATCCCGTGGGTGGCAACCACCAGGAGCGCGGCCTCGATATCCGCCAGCGGCACGCCATTCTCGATCAGCCGCCGGGCAAGCTCGACCGTCACCCCCTCAACCTATCATCCCCCCTTTTCACCCCCCAACTCCAAAACGCTCCCCCAGCCCCCCGGCCGCTCCACCGCACC
>JBEHXA010000351.1:0-8025 GCA_048498935.1 Myxococcota bacterium | reverse complement strand
TGCATCCCGATGGCAGCGTGCGCTGGGTGTACTCGCGCGCCGCGGTCGTGGCCGGTGACGACGCAGGCCCGCGCGAGCGCGTGGGCATGACCATCGACATCACGGCGCGCCGCCAGGCTGAAGAGTCGCTCCTTCGCTCCAAGGATTTGGCCGAGGCCGCGACCCGCGCCAAGAGCGAATTCTTGGCCAAAATGAGCCACGAAATTCGCACGCCCATGAATGGCGTGCTGGGCATGCTGGAGCTCGCGCTCGAGACCCAGCTCGCCCCCGACCAAAAGGACTACGTCGATACGGCGCGCGCGTCGGCTTCGAACCTGCTCGGCATCATCAACGACATCCTGGATGTGTCGAGATCGAAGCTCGCAAGCTCGAGATCGACGCGACGCCGTTCAGCTTGCGGCAGTTGCTCGAGGAAGCGCTCAAGCCGCTGCATCAGCTGGCGCGTGGCAAGGGTCTTTCGTTCGAGCTGGACGTCGGGCTGCACGTGGCCGACGGGCTTTCGGGTGATGCGCTGCGCTTGCAGCAGGTGCTGATGAACCTGGTCGGCAACGCCATCAAGTTCACCCGCAAGGGCGGTATTCGCGTCACGGTCGCGCAAACGGCCACCGATGAGCAGCAGGTGTCGCTCTCGTTCAGCGTGCGCGATACCGGCATCGGCATCCCGGCCGACCGCGTACAGAGCATTTTCGAGCCGTTCACGCAGGTCGAGCGCGTGGGCACCATGAGCGGTACCGGTCTAGGGCTCACCATTTCGTCGCAGCTGGTCGAGCTGATGGGTGGCCGCATCGGGGTGCAGAGCAAGGTCGGCGCCGGCAGCGTTTTTACGGTGGATTTGAACTTTCCGCGCGCCAACGTGGACCCGGAGAGCTTGGCGTCGTCAACCGTGAAGTCGACCGGCCGCTACCAGGCGCCGCCGCGCCGCCTCAAGGTGCTGGTGGCCGAAGACAACGCCGTGAACGCGCGGGTGGTGCGGCATTTCTTGGAGAAGGCCGGCGCGGAAGTCACGCTCGCGGAGAATGGAGCTGCCGCGCTCGAGCAGGCTCTGGCCGTCGACTTTCATCTGTTGCTCTTGGACGTGCAGATGCCCGAGCTCACGGGGCTCGAGGTGTGCCAGGCCTTGCGCAAGCACGAGCAGGTGAGCGGCGGGCATCGGCCAATCGTGATGCTCACCGCGCAAGCCATGAAGGGCGACCGCGAGGAATGCCTGGCCGCCGGTGCCGACGACTACGTGACCAAGCCGGTCACCCGCCGCACACTGTTCTCGGCCGTCGCTCGGCTGATGGATCAAGGTGCGTTCGGGCACGCACCCTCGTCGGGTCATTTGCCGGTTGCGGCGACGCTCGCTGGTGAATCGAGCTCGGGCAAGCTGCCGACTGCCTTGCCGATTGTGGAAACGCCCAATTCGGCGCCACCTGCCGAGCGGGTTTCAGTGCCGGGCGTGACCGCGAATTCGATGGCGCTGCCGACGGATGTCCTGGACCGCGTGGAGCTGCTCGCGCGAGTTGACGGAGACCGCGCGCTCTTGGCGGAAATTGTGCGGCTTTTCGTGGAGGAGCGGCCCGCTTTGATCGAGTCGATGGAGCAAGCGCTCCGCGACGGCGATCCGCGCGCGCTCGCACAGGCTGCCCACAAGGCCAAGGGCGCTTTCGGGAGCCTCTCGGCTCCGCTCGCGGCGCAGGCGGCAGTCGAGCTCGAGCTGCTGGCGCGCCACGGCGAGTTAGCGCTCGCGACCGACGTGTTCTTGCGGCTCCGTCAGCAGGTGGAGCGGTTGGAAGCCGAGCTACGCGCGTTCACGCAGGACGATCGGGCAGCCTGATCAGCGAACGGAGCGAGCCGGCCGCGCACACCGCGATGATCGGCAGTGTGGTGAGGGCCAACGCAACGAACGGGCCGAGTGCACCGCCGGCCGCTACGAACGGCAGCCGCTCCCCGACCAGGAGCTGGCCGGCCAAGCCCGACAGCGGACCCAGCCCGATGCCGATGCCGATCAAGCTCTCGTGAGCGCCGCCCGCGTCTACCGACGCGTTCTCGGACAAGAGCGCGTAGTAGAGCGCCGCCGTGTAAGCGAAACCTGCGGCCAAGCCGAAAATTAGCTCGCCCAGGATCAGGAGCGGTAGTGAGTCACCGAGCAGGATCAACAAGAAGCCGATCGGTAGCGCAACGAGCGTTACCCACATGGGTAGGCGGCGCCCATGCCAGGCGCCCCAGGCGCCAAACAGGCCAAATGCAACGACCCTCACGGCGTCGAGCACACTCGCGACGGGCGCGGCCTGCTCCACTGAAAGGCCGAGCCGCTCCAGCAGTGAGGGCATGAGCGGTGCCAGCACGTAGAGCAGCGCGTAGCTGCCAATCATCGACCAGCGCGCGGAACCGAGCAGGGCGCGCAGGTGCTCGAGCTCGCCTTGAGCAGGGCGTTCGGGGTGGCCGTGCTCGAGGTGCGCGGGCGAGCGAGGTAGGGTGAGCACGATCGCGACGCCGATCAGGTTGAGCAGCGCCGGGAACCAAAAGAAAAGCGTGGGCATGCCGGTGCCCAAGATCAGCCCGGTGCCTCCGATGGCCGCGAAGCCCGCGATGGCCCACGTCACGTTGTAGCGGCCGAGCACCTTGAGCAGTCGCTTCGGCGGAAGCCCGGCGCTCACGTAGCTCTCGACGATCGGCCACTTCAACCCCTGAATGACCGACGTGCCCAGCACTGCCAAGACCAGCGCGAGCGGCCCGGCAAAGAGCGCCATTGTGACGTGCAGCGCCAGCAAGCCGAGCACGCAGGCCAGCAGAAAGCGTCGTTCACCGAAGCGCTGCGTCGCGCCGTGGCTCACGTAGGCTCCGACCACGTAAACCGCGCCGAAGCCGAAGGCGAGCCACAGGTTCTCGTTCTGGCCGAAGCCCAGCTGCTCGTGGGTGTAGAAGTAGAGGCCGCGCTGGATCAGCGTGGCCGCGATACTCTCCAAGAACGTGAGGGCGAACATCGCGACGAGCATGGCGTTCTCTCAATCACTCAGCGGCTGCGCCAGCCAGGAACTTGCGGCGCGTGCGGCTCCACAGCGCGGGACAGCCGGAGGCTACCAGCAGAGCCACGAGTAAGAAGACGACACGGTAACCGTGGCGCTCGGCAACCGGACCGAGGCCGAGCGTGACCAGCAGAATGCCGGCGTTGAACGCGGCATTGAAGTACGCCGAGAGGCTGCCGCGCTGATCGCGCTCCGCCCCCTCGAGCGCCAGCGCATTGAGGGCCGGATAGTAGGCACCGTGCGCGAGCCCGAAAGCCAATCCCAGCGGCGCCAGCCAGCCGCGTTCGAGCGCCGCTGCGCTCGCTACGACCAGCGCGTAGCCGGCCAGGGCGGTGCCGCTCACGCGCGCGCGACCGAGCCGATCTGCGAGTCGCCCGAACGCTAGGCGCACCAGCAGCGCCATCGCCGTGTAGCCGGCGAAGAGCGGGGCCATCTGGGTGTCCCCCAGCGACAGCGCAAATGGCTGGGTGAACGTGAAAAGCACGCCGAAAGCGGTGCCGCCGGCCAGTGCGGCCCACATGACCCCGAGCTTGCCCGGGAGAGCTGCGAGCAGCCCTGGTCGCGCCTCGTGCGGCGCACGGGTCGAGACCGGTCGCGCCGGCTCACGCACGAAGCTCGCCATCACGACGCCGAGCACGCCAACAGCCGCAGCGGTGGCGAACACGGCGTTCCAGCCGAACTCGTGCGCGATGCGCTCGGCGATCAGCGTCGCGATCGCGTTCATGGTCAGCGCGGCCGCGCCGAACCAGCCGATCGCTTGCCCCAGGCGCGACGGCGGCGCCTGGTCCGCGATGAGCGTGCCGGCGGCGACGTAGAACAACGTGTAGCTCAGGCCCTGCACGGCGCGCGCGGCGTACAGGTAGCTGCCCAACTCGTGCACACCCAAGTAAGCGAGCGAGCTGAGTACTCCCAGCAGCGTGCCGGCGAGCAGGAGGGGACGACGCGGCCCGCGATCGAGCAAGTAGCCGCACAACGGAGACGACAACACCGCCATCAACACGGCCAAGGCGCCCACCATACCGACCTGGCGCGGCCCGCCTCCGAGCTCGGTGACGACAAACTTCGGCAGCAGAAAGAAGGTCGAGAACGCGTAGCCGTAGGCCAGCTGCACGGCGATCACGAGCGCGAAATCCCCCGTAAATAAGGGAGGCTCTGACGACGACTCTGCGAGGGTGGAGGACATGGGGCCTGGTTTGCCCGCCTCCGCCTGGGTCCGAGAAGCTGCCCTCTCGGCCTTTCGGCGGGGAGGGCGCTGGGGTTTGTGTGGCTCAGCTCACACGCACAGCGACCTCGCCCGCCGGCTTGATAACCGGCTGGTTAGCCCAGAAACGGGCCGTAGCGAGGACGCAATGCTTCGACATCGGACGCACCACGTTTAGCGCACGCGAGTGCGATCGTCAATTAGGCGGCTTGTACGAAATCGCTCATTCAGCTGCGATCAAGCCTTGGCGCATCATCGACACGAGCAGCCGCAGTGTTTTCTGTCGCGGCAACGGTGAAAGATCGATGGCTTCGTCCAGCGTCACACCGCCGTCGACGCGCGACAGCAAGAAGGCTTGTTCGGGCGATACCCGGAGCTTCTTGTTCGATGTGGGTGAAAGCACGACCATGCGCTGAGACAGCGAGCCGAGGCGTGCCTCGTAGATGGCGTTGAGCAATGTGCGCGAGCTCTCGACCCGCGACTGAGCTTCCGGCGTGTTGAGCGCGTCGGCTACCAGCAATGCGGTTTCGGCGTTATTCACGGCCAGCTCGGTGTCGCCCATGCCGTGTGCTTGGCGGGCTTGCTCGAGCGCTCGGGTCAGGTCATTCGGGTTGAACTGGTTCAGCAGCGTGGGCGCGGTGCCCTGCGCAGTGGCCTCGTTGGGGGTGCGGGTGCGAAGCCCCGTATCGTAGCGATCGGAGGGGCTGCGTTGAGGCAGAGGGCTGGCGAGGGCGGTGGCGAAGGGAGAGCTCGTCGGGGAGCTGCTGGGCGCGGCGGCCGGGATCGTCATGGCCATCGCGACCGCGTCGCGCGTCGGGATCAGCGAGGTGCCGGCAGCGCGCAAGAGCGCCGTGGCAAAGTCCGAGATGCTCGGAAAGCGCTGCTCCGGATCTTTCGAGAGCGCGCGGTGCAGCACCTCGCTCACGTCGCGCGGCACGTGAGGAGCGAGCTGGTCGAGCGCCGGGGCTTCAGTGCCGATGACCTGGCGCAGCACGTCCATCACGTCGGTGCCGGCGAACGGGGTGCGACCGGCGAGCATCTCGAACGTGATCACCGCGAGCGCGTACTGGTCGCCGCGATGGTCGACCTGCGCGGTCTTTCCCAGCGCTTGTTCGGGCGCCATGTAGTCGGGCGTCCCGAGGATGTCGTACTCGCCCGTGAGGCCCTTTGCCCCACCAGCCCGTTTACTGATCCCGAAATCCAGCAGCCTGACCAGAACGCCCTGGTCGGCTACCTGGGTCAGGAAAATGTTGGCTGGCTTCAAATCGCGGTGAACGATGTTGGCCGAGTGCGCCGCCGCAAGCCCAGCCGACACCTGGTGGGCGATGCGCATCGCGTCGGGCACCGGCAAGCAGCGTTCGCGCTCGAGGCGCGTCGCCAGGCTTTCGCCGCTCAGAAGCTCCATCACCAGGTAGGGCTCACCCGCCTCGGTGGTATCGAAATCGGTAACTTGCACCACGTTCGGGTGTTGCAGCTGCGAGATGATCTCGGCTTCGCGATTGAAGCGCGCCAGCGCGTGGGTGTCTTTGACCAGGTGTTGGGCCAGCACTTTCACGGCCACGCGCCGCCGAAGCCGTACATGCTCGGCCTCGAACACCATGCCCATGCCACCCTGATCGAGGGTGCGGAGGATTCGATAAGTGCCCCGCACGGTCGTCCCCAACAGTGGGTGGGGATCGGTAGCGCCTTCTTGGGGAGCCGGGACGGGAGCCATTGCGCCGACGTTCAAAGGGCTGACGATACAGCCGACGTCTTTTGGCGTCGAGATTAGGTTCAAGGCCCCGGGGAAACCTGCAATTCCTACTATATTGGTCCCAGACATTCCGTTTCGCCTAGAAGGGAAGCTTGGGTCGCATCCCCCGCCCGATCGCCGCACTTACCCTCGGTTTGGGCCTCCTGCTGGTTGCACTCGCGCGGGTGAGAGGCTCCGCCGCGCGAGAGCAGCCGCCCGCCGCATCGAGCTCGTCGGTGCCGGCGGTCGAGGGCTCGGGGCCGTTCGTCTCGGCGGCCGGGTGCGCGGCCGAGCTGGCTCGCGGGGCTCGGCTGGCTCGCCCGGCAGGGTCGGCGCGCTTCGCGAGCTGGAACCTGCATTGGTTTCCCGACGGGAAGCCGGGCGCGAGCGAGTCGGGGGCCGACCTCGGTTGGCTCTCCTGCGTACTCAGCTGGCTCGATGCCGACGTGGTCGCGCTGCAAGAGATGAAGCGCACGCCGCGCGCCGTAGCTGCCGCCGAGCAGCTCTTGAGCGAGCTCAATCGGCTGTCGGGCGCTCGCTACCATCTCGAGCTCGATGACTGCGGCAGCCGCGTGCCGCAGCATGTGGGTTTGCTCTGGAATGCGGCGCGCGTGAAGGCGAGCGACGTACGGGTGCTCGGCGCGCTCAACCCTTCGGGTGAGGCTTGCGGCAATCAGCTGCGACCGGGGCTCGCGGCGCGGCTGCGCTTTCCCGGTGGGCTCGATCTCGAGGTCGTCTCGGCGCATTTCAAGAGCATGGCGGACGCGCGCAGCTTGGAGCTGCGTCGCGCCTCGTTCGCAGCGCTCGGCCCGGTGCTGGCCGAGACTGCGCGTCGGAGCTCCGACCCCGATCTGCTGCTGCTCGGCGATCTCAACACGATGGGCTGTGACAGCTGCGTACCGCCCGTCTCGGCGCAAGAAGAGCTCGCGGCGGCGGGGCGGACGCTGGCGGGTGGGGCGCTACGGTTCGTGCCGGCTGACGGCGCGGGCAGCCACGTTCACGACGGTCACGCGACGCTGCTCGACCATGCAGTGGCTGCGACTGCCATGCGCGAGCTGGCTGGCTCGGCGCGCACGCGCGTGGTTGGCCCCTGCGCCGAGGCCGCGGCCGCGACCTCCTCGAGCGCACGGCGCGCCGCCAAGAAGGCTCGAAAGCAACTGAGCGATCATTGCCCGATCGTGCTGGATCTGAACGACGCGGATCTCGATTAGGGGCTGCACCGCTGCCGAAGTGGCACTAGCTTCGCGCCATGGCCAAGGGCTACTGGTTGGTGAAGAGCGAGCCGAGCGTTTATCCGTGGGACCGGCTCGTGAAAGAAAAGACGACCGTGTGGGACGGCATTCGCAGCTTCGAAGCGCGCAACAACTTGCGCGCGATGAAGAAGGGCGACCAGGTGCTCTTCTATCACTCGAACGAAGGCAAAGAGGTCGTCGGTCTGGCGACGGTGTCGGCCGAGGCGACGCCCGAAAAGACCAAGGACGAGGGCGAGTGGTCGGTGGTCGAGCTCACCGCCAAGAAGGCGCTGGCGCGTCCGGTGACGCTCGCGCAAATCAAAGCCGAGAAGAAGCTCGCGACCTTCGGCCTCGTGAAGAAGAGCCGCCTGTCGGTGGTGCCGGCGAGCGAGGAAGAGTTTGCGCTCATCCTGGCGCTGTCGGGCACGAAGGCCTAGCTAGGCGCCGTCGCCCGGCTTGGCTTCGCGCGACTCACCGAGCTCGATGAGCGTCGACAGCGCTTCGATCTCGCGCTTGGTGGCGATCTCGCGCTGACGGAGCGACTTGAGCTCCGACTCGAGGCGGCGCAGCTCGCCCTCGATCTCGCGCAGGCTGTCCTTCAAGCGGTCACGTTCGGACTTGAGCGAGCTGAGGTCGATGGCCACTTCGGTTCCTCCAGGAAGTAGCCTCGTAGCAGACAGCCTCCGGCGAAGTAAAGCGCCGAGACTTCTGGGGCCTCAGCCTTGCGACGAGATGCGGTTTCGGCCGGCTTGTTTCGAAAGATACAGGCGCCGATCCGCGACCGAGACGAGCTCTTCGGCGCTCGGCATGGGGCAGCAATCGAGTGAGGCGCAGCCGCCGCTCAGGGTCACC
>JBEHXA010000350.1:0-8032 GCA_048498935.1 Myxococcota bacterium | reverse complement strand
CTCACGGTTTGAAGCCCATAAATCGGGCCGCCGCAGATGACCAAGCGCGTGACGTGCGTCGCGATCGGTACGGCGATGAGCGCGGGCAGCACCACGTCGAGCGCGATCACCCCGGTCACCACCTCGACCACGAACAGCACCGCCGCGAGCGGCGTGTTGTACGCCGCTGCAAAACCTGCGGCCGACCCCGCCGCGACCAGGCTGCGCAGCTGAGAATCGCGCAGCTGAAACCAGCGCCCGATCGCGCTGCCCAGCCCGCCTCCGAACTGAATAATCGAGCCCTCGCGCCCAATCGAGCCGCCCGACACGATCGCCAGCCACGAGCCGAACGCTTTGAGCGACGTGAGCCGCAGCGAAATCTCCAGCTTGCCCAGCACCACGGCTTCCATCACTTGGCCGACGCCACCGCCGCCCTTCAAGCGCGATGCCAGGTGACTCACGTAGCCGGCCAGGGTGCCGCCGATCGCAGGCACCAACAAACAAGCGAGCCAGGGCAGGTCCCGGAACGCGCTCAGCACGTCCGGCGCGCGGTACAGGCGCTCAAAAACGAAGCCGATGGCGGCGCGAAACGCGATCGCGAACGCGGCCGCTCCGAGCGCGACACCGACCACCGCCGCCGAGAACGACGCCAGGTTGGTCCAGAAGCGCGGGTGCGCAGGCGACCGAGAGTCAGGCAAGGCCCCGCTAGCTTACTCACAAAACGCGAACGCCCGCCGGGCAGAACCCAGCGGGCGAGCGCGAACGCCGTGAGGCGCGACGATCACATGTCGAACTGACCGAAGGCGTTCAGGTCCTTGAACGCCTCGACCAGGCGAGCCGCCATGCTCTTCTCGCCGAGGTGCATCCAGGCGCGCGGGTCGATCTGCTTCTTGTTCGGCTTGTCCGCGCCCTCGGGGTTGCCGAGCTGGCCCTGCAGGTACGCCGACTTCTCGTCCATGTACTTCTTGATCGGGTGCGTGAACGCCCACTGCGTGTCGGTGTCGATGTTCATCTTCACCACGCCGTAGGAAACGGCTTCCTTGATCTCCTCGGGGGTCGAGCCCGAGCCGCCGTGGAACACGAAGTCCAGCGGCTGAGGGCCGGTCTTGCGCTCCTTCTCGATGTGCTCCTGGCTGTTCTTGAGGATGACCGGGCGGAGCTTCACGTTGCCCGGCTTGTACACGCCGTGCGTGTTGCCGAACGACGCGGCGACCGTGAACTTGCCGACGCTGTTGAGCGCGTCGTAAGCCGCCAGCACGTCGGCCGGCTGCGTGTACAGCTTGGAGCTGTCGATGTCGCTGTTGTCGACGCCGTCTTCCTCGCCGCCGGTGACGCCCAGCTCGATCTCGAGCGTCATGTTGAGCTTGCTCATGCGCGTCAGGTAGGAGCGACAGATCTCCAGGTTCTCGTGCAGCGGCTCTTCCGACAGGTCGAGCATGTGCGAGCTGAAGAGCGGCGCCTTGTTGGCGGCGAAGTACTTCTCGCCGGCGTCGAGCAGCCCGTCGATCCAGGGCAAGAGCTTCTTGGCGGCGTGGTCGGTGTGCAGCACCACCGGCACCCCATAGGCCTCGGCAATGCTGTGCACGAAGGCAGCGCCCGCGATCGAGCCCGCGATGGCGCCCTTCTCGCCCGTCTTGTTGTCCAGGAACTTGCCGCCGAAGAAGTGGCCACCACCGTTGGAGAACTGGATGATGATCGGGGCCTTGGCTTCACGGGCGGCCTGCAAAGCAGACGTCACCGTGTGCGAGCCGATCACGTTCACGGCCGGCAGGGCCGCTTTCACACTCTTCAGGTAACCAAAGAGGTCCTGGAGAGCGGTACCCGTGACTACACCCGGCTTGAGCTTCAATTTCGACATGGCTTTGGCAGATCCTCGTATTTAGAGAGCGCGACTGGCGCTTGGGGGGCGAAGACGCAGGCGACCTAGCATGAGGTCGCAGGCGAATCGAGCGCGCCGCTCAAGCGTACTGCCGAAACGGTTTCGAGCCCGTTTCACCCTGGCCGCAAAGCCTACTGCCGAAGCTGACGCACGGCGGCAGACACGTCCTTGCCACTGACCACTGCCCCGACGGATTTGAGGTGTTTCATGGCCACCCCCGTCGCTTGGCCTTCCCCGGGCGCGGCCTTCACTGCCTCGGCAACTTCCGAAAGCAGCGCCATGATTTCGGTCACCCCGAGCGACTTGGGGAGGAAGGCGCTGAGGACCTCAATCTCCGCTCGGAGCTGCGCCTTCTGGGCCTCGTCCTGGGACGCCGTCAGCGACTCCTCGTTGGACTTGACGAGCTTCTTGAGGATGGCCTGAGCCTCCTCGTCGTCGCCCTTCTTCCCGGGCCGCGCCGCGTCGGTCGTGATCTCACCCATGGCCACGCGTAAGATTTCCTTCTCGACGGAGTTCCCCGCCTTCATGGCCTGAAACATCCGCTGCTTGATCTGCTCGGCGAGACTCGCGGGGCTCATAGTAATTCGGAGCTTAGTACCCGAAGGGCCGCTGTGCTACGCTTCTAACGTTTGGGAAAGAGCCAAAAAGAAGCCAATCAACTGCGCGTGATGCTGCTCGAGCTCGATGGCGGCATGGCGCGGCAGGTCTTGCGGGGGGCCACGGACCTCAGCACGACCACCGTTTGCTCCCTCAACGAGGCCCTATCGGCCGCGGCTGACGTCGAGCCGCAGGTGCTGGTGGTGGCCTTCAGCGACGTCGAGGCGCAAGAGGTGAGTGCCATCGGCGAGCTCACGCGGTCGCGCGCGAACATGCCGGTGCTGGTGATCTCGCGGCCGGCGCCGACCGAGCGCGCGGTCGACGTCATCAAGGCTGGCGCTAGCGGCTACCTCTTCACCAAGGACGCCGAGCAGCTACCGAGCAGCGTGCGCGAGCTGGCGCGTGGCGGCGTCCCCATGTCCGACACGATTTCACGCTTGGTGCTCCAGCGCGCGCGCCGCAGCTCCGCCAAGATGGCCGCGGTGCGGGTGCCGAGCCCGGACGCCTCGCAAATCCTGAGCGAGCGCCAGCGCGAGATTTTGCGGCTGCTGCAGGGCGGCCACAGCTACGAGGACATCGGCACGGCACTCGGTGTCAGCGTGAATACCGTGCGCAGCCACCTCCGCACCATCTACGATCGGCTCGGTGTCACCACCAAGGTTGAAGCCGTGATGGTGGGCATCGAGCTCGGCATTCTGGGCCGAATGCCCACGGAACGCCCTGAGCCGCGCGCGTAAGCGCGACGTGGTGCGCGTTGCGGCGATGCCATGCGCGTCGCCGCAGCTCCGAAACTCGCTTGGCTCGCTGAATCAGCGCTCGTGCGCGGTCGCGATTGGCGTCATCTCGTCGTCGTCGAGCACGTAGTCGCCGTCCGTGTCCTCGTACAAGGTCATCGCGGCGGCCGTTTGCTCTTCCAGAAGTTCGACTGCTGCATCGGCCATGTCGGGGTCGGTCGGCACGCCGTCGAGCCACTTCGAGACGTCGAACGTGAGCAGGAGCGGCAAGGCGCCGAAGCTTCGGCCGTCCACGCCCTCGAGCACGTAAGTTTTTTCAGTCGCGCTCTCGAGCTCGAAGGCGTCGCCGGCGTCGTCGTCGGCTTCGATCGCGATGGCGGCGTCGTCGGGCTCGCTGTCGTTCGCTTTGCTACCCAGCGGCGCGAGCGCCAGCTCGATCGCGCACAGCTCCGTGACGGAGGTGGTTACCGTTTCGCCGACCAGCGGCGGCGCGTAAAGATCGTAGCCGTTCGGGGCGAGCACGATCTTGGCGGCGTCTTCCAGGCACGGCACGAGCGTCATCGAGTGCGTCGCGATGAACGCGCGGTGCACCTTGATGCCGCCCTCTTCGGTCCCTTCGCCGAGGCCGGCCACGTCCGGCGCGCTCGCTACTGCGAACAGCGACACGTTGACTTCGCTCGCTTCGATGCCCGAAACGGGCGGCCCGCCGCACGCAACGGCGAGGAGAGCAAGACACGGCAAAGCACCAAAAACTCGCATGAGATGCGCACTATATAGCAATGCGCCGCCGGGTGGCGCGGCGGCGCCGGGTCACCAGCAGAGCGAGCGCTATGGACGTCCATGCTTGCGCTTCGAGCCAGCCGGAACGCGGCGCACCGAGCACACTACACGCCGCGCAGCCGCCCGCTTTTGCGGCCAGCGCCGGGGGAGCGCTTGCCGACGCAGCCGACGCTCCAGCAGCTTTCGCGGGAGCGCCTTGATCGATCCAGGTCGTGAGCACCTCGACTTGGTCGGCCGTCAGCTGCGGCTCACCGTCGGGAGGCATGTGCTCGTCGTCGCTCAAAGCGAGGCCCACGCGCGCGAGCAGTAAGCTCGAGCGATCGCGCGGCACGACGGCGGGACCGGTGAAGCCTCCTTCGAGCAGCTCACTGTGCTGCGCGACGCTGAGACCGCCTGCGGGCTTGTCGCGAATGTGGCACTTGCCGCACTTCTCGCGGAGCAGAGGTTGAACCGATGCGACGAAGTCGACGGGGGCCGAGTTAGCTGCGGACGCGTTGCTGCGAGAACTGGCAGAGGCGGTGGTGGTAGCCGAGTCAGTGGTGGTGGCCGAGTCAGTGGCAGTGGCCGAGTCAGTGGCAGTGGCCGAGTTGGTGGTGGTGGCCGAGTCAGTGGCGGTGGAGCCAGTGGCAGTGGTCGAGCTAGTGGCGGCGGCGGATGAGGCAGGGGCAGGGGACGTGCCACTCGCGGGCTCCGCAATGTGGCTCGCCGTCACGGTGCTGGCCGAGCTGGCGCGCACCCACGCAGCGAGCGCGGCGATCTGCGCGGAGCTCGGTTGCTGCTCCTTTTTCGGGGGCATGTGCTCCTCGTCGCCGAGCGGCAGCCCCATGCGAGTGATGATCAGGCTTCGGTTCGGACTGCCGGGCACGAGCGCCGCGCCGTTGGTGCCGCCCTTGAGCATCGCAGCGAGCGAATCGACGCGCAGCTTGCCGCGTTGCTTCTGCGCGCCATGGCACTTGGCGCAGAACGTGGAGAGCACTTCCGGACCGCTCATCGCGGCGTTGGTTGGAGCGGCAGCGGTTGGCGTGTTGGAGACAGGCGCGGCGGCGTCGGTGGCAGAGCCGGCGTTGGCTGCCGGCGCCGAGGCAGGCGCATCCGGCGCCTTGGCGGCAGTGTCGTGAGGCGCAGCGGAAGCGTCCGGCGCCGTCGATCCAGTAGGCTCGGCCCCGCTCGATGAAGGTGCGGCGCTGGGCGGTTCATTGGCGGTTGCAGGCTTCGCGATGCCGGTCGCGATGCGCTCCAGCAAACTGCGGCTCGCAGTGGGGGCGAGCGCGTCCTTCACGCGCAGCGAAGGCAGCGCGCCGCGATCGATCCAAAATTGAACTAGCGCGATCTCCTCCGGCGAAGGCCCCGGCTTGCCTTCGGGCGGCATGCGATCATCGTCGTTCGCGGGCAGTAGCAGTCGCGTCGCGAGCGGGCTCTTGGCCGAGACTCCCGCGACCAAGGCAGCGCCATTTTCGCCGCCCTTCATGAGCTCTTCGAGCGAATCGAGCCGCAGCTTGCCCTTCTGCTTTTCGGGCCCGTGGCACTCCACGCAGCGCGCTTTCAAAATCGGCTGCACCACGTCCTGAAAGACGAGCGGCTCGGCGCTGGGCGCCGCAGGCTTTTCCGGCTCCTTGGGTGCTGCTTTCGGCGCGCCGCCCAGCAGCGGCTGTAGCGGACCCGGCGCATACTTGGCGAGATAAGTCTCTCCGCGCGTCATCGTGCCGCCGAAGTGCGCGCCGAGCGACAACAAACCAAGCGTCGCTCCGAGCACGCCCCGGTACGCCCAGCGACCCTGCCCAGGCCGATCGCCCACGCGGTCGTAAACGAGCCAGCACGCCGCCATGCCCATCACGGCCAGCAACGTCAGCCGGCGATGCCAACTGAGCGCCTCGACCGGAAACCCACCCTCGAGCGCCAGCAACTGGCCCATCGAGAACGCCAACAGCGCGCTGCCCGCCGACACCACCAGCAGCAACCCGAGCGCCGGTTCGACCCGGCCGCGCAGCTTGGGGTGAAAAGTCGCGGCCTCGCCCGCCGCGACCAGCAAAAAGAACCCGATCGGCAGGTGCACCACGAGCGGGTGAAAACGCCCCACGAACAGCGCGAGATCCGGCGCACTCCCGGCTCGGCCCAAAGTCAGCTCGGCCGCGACCGCGAGCAGCACCACCACGACGGGCCCAAGCCACTTCATCTCAGCGCAAAGGTAGCAGAAAACGTTTTAATTACCAGCGGTTGCGAACCATTTTCAGTTGCCGGCTTTCAGTTTGCCGTTTCTTGGCCGTTCTAGCTTTCGACGTGAAAGCCGCGCCGCGACTTCTACTCATCGACGCGTCCGAATCGGACCGTACCGTGCTGGGCGAGCGCCTGCGCTTGCAGGGCTTCGTCGTGACCGAGTGCGCGGACGGCGCCGAAGGTGCGGTCTTGGCACTCGAGGACCCGCCGACCGCCGTGGTGGCCGACCTCACCATGCCGAGCATCTCCGGCGTGCAGCTGTGCCGGCTCCTAGGCTCCGAGCCCGGAACCTCGAAAGTGCCGGTCATTTTGCGTGGCGCCGAAGGGCGTCGCAATCACTTCTGGGCCGAGCAGGCTGGTGCCTTCGCCTACGTCGCGAAGGGCCGCATGGGTGAGCTCGTGCGCGCCTTGCGCCGAGCCATCGCCAGCCGCGGCGAGCCCGACGACTTCTTCGTCGTCGCTTCCACGCAAGGCCTCGACGTGCGCGAACGCATCGCCACCCACCTCGACGCCGCGCTGTTCGACTCCGTCGTTGCGGCGGAAGTCCGTCGTTTGGGCACGAGCGAAAGCTTCGATCGCCTCGCCGACTCGCTCTCGCAGTTCGTCTCGCAAGTCACCTCCTACCGCTGGGTCGCCCTGGCGCGTCACGAGCCGCGCGCCCTCGCGGTGCACAGCAACCCCGCTACCCGCGACCGCTCCGTGGCCGAAGCGCGCACGCTGCTCGGCTTCGACGACCAAACGCCCCTGGTCGTCATACAAGACGACGACGCGCTCTCCGACGACCCCGGGCCGCCCGCCTTGTGCGAACCAATCGTCTTCGGTGACCAGATCATCGGCAGATTCGTGCTCGCGCCGCGCGCGCCCGAGCATCGCAGCGACGGCATCCTGACTCGCACCATCGCGCGCGAGCTCGGCGGCGCCTTGCGTATGGCGTCGCTGGTCGAAGAATCACGCTTCAAGGCCACGACCGACAGCCTGACCGGCTTGCTCAATCGCCGCGCCTTCCTCGACTCGACCGTCAAAGAGGTCGCGCGCACCAAGCGCTACGGCGACACCCTGAGCGTCGTGCTGCTCGACATCGACCACTTCAAGCAGATCAACGACCACCGTGGTCACGCCGGTGGCGACGCCGTATTGCAATCCGTGGGTCGCTTGCTCACCGGCGCCCTCCGCAGTTGCGACATCGCAGCCCGCTGGGGTGGTGAAGAATTCGTCCTCGTGCTGCCCTCCACGCCGCTCGACGGCGGCATGCAAGTCGCCGAGCGCGTGCGCGAAACCCTCGCGTCTGCGCGCATTCTCGACAACAACCAAGAGTTGATCCCCGTCACCGCGAGCTTCGGTGTTGCTTGCTATCACGGCGACGAATCCCTCGAGCAAGTCATCGACCGCGCCGACCGCGCCATGTACCGCGCCAAGAGCCAGGGTCGTAATCGCGTCATCGTGTGCGACGACAAAGCGAGCGAAACGCCGGAACGTTCCGAGCCCCGCACTGCGCTAAAACCAACCAGCGTGCCGCCGTTGAAGTCAGCCGCGCAGGCGTGAAGGCGTCCACGTAGGTCTGACTGCCCACGCCGAGTGTGCCCACGCGCCAGGTGGTCTGACGATTCCTGCCAGGCGAGTGCCCAATGCGCTCACGTGCCCACGTGGGTCTGACTGCCCACGCCGAGTGTGCCCACGCGCCATGTGGGTCTGACGACTCCTACCAGGCGAGCGCCCACGCGCTCATGCACCCACGTGAGTTTGACTGTCCACGTCGAGAGAGTGCCCACGCGCCAGGCGGGTCTGACGATTGCTGCCAGGCGAGCGCCCACGCGCTCATGTGCCCACGTGGGTTTGACTGTCCCACGCC
>JBEHXA010000349.1:0-8035 GCA_048498935.1 Myxococcota bacterium | reverse complement strand
TGGGGGGAGCGGCTGCCGGTGCCGGCGCAGCAGCGCCGGATGCGGCACTTTCGGCAGGCTCGGCGAGCGCCAAGCGATCGAGGTCGGCGCGGGCCTTCTCGAGCAGCTGCTCGGCTTCCGCCAGGGTCGAGGGCTCGGGCTCTGCGGCGGTGCTCTGCAGGCTCGTCGGAGCGGCGCTGCCGGGCGCCGCTTCCGACTTGGGCGCTTCTGCTTCGCGCTGCCCGCCGCACGCGGCTAGCAGCCCTACGAGAATCAGCCAGCGGTTCGAAGCGATCGAAGTCTTCATCGGAGCCCTCAGCCTACAGACGCACGAGTCGCCAAAACGGGTCACGACCCAGTCACGACCCCGCGCGCCTCAGCCCTCGGCGACGAGGTAGGCGAGCCAGCCCGGCTGGTTGGGCGCGCGGGTCCGCAGCCGGTAGGAGTCCTTGTCCACGTCCTTGCTGGTGTCCCAGTATACGTGCACCTTCGAGAAACCTGCCTCGCGTAGCAATTCCTGCAGCTCCGGCATGCTCCAGAAGCGCCAGTCGTAGCGGAAGGCGCGCTTCAGCTCGGTCCCGTCCTGGAACTCGAAGTGGATGTAGTTGGTGACGTCGTGGGTGATGGCGTCGAAGCTGTTCTGGTCCCACACGTACGTGAAGCCGCCCTTGATCTTGCGATGCTCCTGCATCGGCTCGTGGGATTCCCAGCCGCCGTACGCGTCCAAGAAGAACAGCCCACCCTTGCCCAGCCCGCTCCGCACGTGGCTGAAGTACTCGCGCATCGCCCCGCGCGTCTTGAAGATCCAGTAGCTGAAGTTGAACGCGCAGATGATGTCGTGCTTTTCCTTCACCTTGGCGCGGACGTCTTGGCGGAGGAGCGTGATGCGCTCTCGCGGGGCACCGAGCGGAGCCAGGTTGTGCTCTTCGCCCCACGCGAGCACGCTGCGATCGATATCGATGCCGGTCGCGGTGCGCTCCTTGGCGCTCTTCACCCACTCGGCGCACAAGATCGCCGTGCCGCAAAAGTCTTCGCGCAGGCTGAGCGGCTTCCGTCCGCGGATCGACTTGAACCAGTCGTTCAAGAACCAAACTTCGGTCTCGGGAGCTTGAACCGCGAGTTGATAGAGCACGTGCTTGTCGGCGGTCTTGGCCGTGAAGCGTGACTTCTTGACCGGGCGCTTGCGTCGAGCTTTTGGCATCGCGCACGCTCTACTCGGGCTGCGGCCGCCCGGGAAGTCACTTGCAGCGAATCAGCCGCGCCCAGGTGCGGCGATCGGCAACATAGGCCAAGATCGCGCCTTCTGGGATCGGGTAGAGCGAGACATCGGCGAAGCCGCGCGCGCTGGCCAGGGGCTCGGACGTGGCAGTCTCGGCGGGCGTGAGCTCGGACGCGACCAGCTCCTGATTGGCACCAGGGCGCGCGTCGGACGGACGCACGTAGATGGCTAGCGACGCGCCGCAGACGCGCGCGGCCGCAGCCGGAGCCCGATCCAGACCGTTCTCGTAGGTGCGCCAGCGCAGCGGTGGATCCATGCGAGGCTCGAGGCCCAGCGCGAGGCTGGCTAGCCCGAAATGGCTGGCGTCCTTTTCGACCGGCAGGAGCAAGAAGCTCCCCTGGTCGTGTCCCACGCTGGTGACTTCGGTCATGCCCTGCGTCGCTCCGGCGACCCACACCACCACATCGGGATCGAGCGCGTTCGTCTGGCTCACCCAGCGACGCGCGTGCACGGGGGTCATGCCGCTGCGCCCATCGATGAAGCTAGCGACCAAGTCGCGCCCGGCCCGTGCCAGCGACACGCTGCTCGCCGCTGAGCCTTCCGGCGTGAGCACGAAGGAGTGCCCGTCGGCGAGTCTCAGCTTGGCCTGCGAATCCAGCTTGTCCTTGGGCGCGGTGATATAGGCGGCCGCTTCGGGATCGCCCGCCACCGCGACTCGCGTGCCGTCGCGTGCGTCGGTAGCCAGCACCTCCAAATCTCCGCCCGAGAGTGCGCGCCTGACCAGACGCCCTTTCGAAATCCAATAGGCGTGCTTGGCGCCGATTGCAGGCCCGCGCGCCACGGGCCAGAAATCCGCGCTCGACCGCGGCGTTGGCTCGATCGCGCCTACCGCAGGCTTCTTCGACTTGCTGGGCGGCGCGGTCAGGCGGCAAAGCTCGAGCTCGTCAGCGCGTGTGACCATCACGGCCCCGCCCGCAAACGCGCTGGCAGGGGCAGCGGGGCCGATGTCGTTCAGCCCGTCGAGCAAGAAGCGCGAGTGCTCGGTGGGGAGGTCGTCTTTGTCGTCGCTGTGAGCCGCGGGAGGCTTGCGCGGTGAGCTCGGAGTTGGTTCGTCCGCTTCGTGCGGGTGTGGGATCAGGCGCGGCGGGGCGAGTGGTAGCGACGCCGCGGTGTTTGCTTGCTGCGGCGCAGCTTTGGCCTTTGCTGGCGTGGGCGCGGCTACATCGGGGCTGGCGCTCCGACTATCGCAGGCGACGGCGCCGAGCAGCGCGCCTGCCCACCCGAAGCGGAGCCAGGCCTTCAAGCGCCTCCCGACAGGTGCTCGAACAAGGTCCTGGCGCCGAGCGCGATCAGCACAAGGCCGCCCAGCACATCTAGCCGCTTGCCGAGCGCCGAGCCCAAGCGGTGCCCGAGCAAGAGCCCGAGCGCGCTCAGCACCGCCGTAGTGACGCCGATCGACAGCGCCGATTCGAGAAGAGGCGCGTGCATCAGCTGCAGCGTGAAACCCGCTGCCAGCGCGTCGATGCTGGTCGCGATCGCGAGCACCAACAGCAAGCGTGGTCGAAATGCCTCTTGCTCGGAGAGAGCGGGCTCGTCGTCATCGCTCTTGCTCGCGTCCCACAGCATCTTTGCGCCGATGCCGCCCAGCACCAAGAATACGATCCAGTGGTCGAAAGCCTCGATGGCGCGCCCCACTTGCGCGCCCACCAGCCACCCCAAAAGCGGCATCAGCCCTTGGAATCCGCCGAAGAACGCCGCGATCAACGCCACGTGCTTGAGCCGAACCTGGCGCACCGCCAGGCCACGCGCTGCGGCCACGGCGGTAGCATCCATCGACAGCCCGAAAGCCAACAGCAGGATGTGGCTCTGATTCACGAGCGGAGGGTACCTCAGTTCGGATCGATGCGGTTTACGCCGCCCGTGAGCTGATCGGTAAAGTACACCCTGTCGTCCGGTCCGACTGCAATGCCGGTCAATGTGCCTGCCGGTAGCCCGGTATCTAGCCGGAGCAGCAGCTTGCCCGAGGTATCGAAGGCGTAAATGTTACTCGTGGCGTTGTCGGTCACGTACAGCACGTCGCCGTGCAGCGCGAGACCGCTCGGCTTGTTCAGCACACCAGGCGGCACGAGCTCGCTCACCTCGGCACCGACCATCTCGCCGCTGGCCTGCAAAATCTCGTAGACGATGATGTCGCCGCCGAGCGTCGCCGGCTTTGGGTCGACGCTGATGATGCGACCATGGCCGGTGTCGGCGACGTACACGAGCTGGCGATCGGTGTCGTACGCGAGGTGGCTCGGCACTTCGGGCTCGCGCAAGAGCTCGCCGGTGACGTAGCGATGCACCTCGCCGTCGGAGTGATTTTCCCCGCCGATTTGGTGGGGAGTATGAAAGTCGTAGCGATCGAGCGACCCGGCGTCGCCGTTGAAGGTCCAGAAGATGTTGCCCGACTCGTGCGCGATGCCCATGCAGTAGGGCGTTTCGTGCAGCATGTCGAGGTGCGTGCCGTTCTGGCTGGGCAGCGGCTTCACGCCAAAAATGGTGGGGTCGGACGACCAGAGCACCGGGCCTGCGTACGGTGTAGGGTCGTCTTCCGCGTTGTCGGTGTAACCCTCGCCGCACGAGGCGAAGAGATCCCCTTCGCCCCAAGCGACAGACGTGGGGCGGCGCATGAAGTGAAGCGAGTTGCCGTCTTCCTTGATGGCCACTGTCGGCGCCCCGCTGCTGGCGGCGTCGAGCACCGCGACTGCCCCGGTGAGCGCCGCGCAGCCGCTCATGTCGTCGGTGGCGCAAGGCTTGCCGCTCGGAAACTGCCGCAGCAAAACCCAAAGCTGGTCTGGAATGCTCGCGTTGAAGGCCAGCGCCGTCGCGCTGACTGGCACGCGCAGCTCCGGAACGTAGAGCGAAGTGATCGTCACGGACTCGATCGTGCCGTCGCCCAGGCCGAGGTCGCTGGTGTTCGGCGGCTCTGCGGGTGGCGAGCCGCCCTTTCCACCCGAAGGCATCTTGTCGTCGTCGGAGTCGACGGCGCTAGAAGAGCAACCGAGCGCCCCCGCGAGCGCGAGGAGCAGAACCCACGAACCGGGCGGCTGGAGCACGCGCCAAGCGTAGCGCCCCGGCCACAGCGAGCCAACCGAGCGCGCAGCGCCTGGATTTTTACATGGTTGCGCGCTCGCTGAATCCGCGGGAAAAGAGCTCGCAACATGGCTGCACCGCGCGCGTCGACCCCCAAGCTCGCGTCGACCCCCAAGCTCGCGTCGTGTTGTTTTGCCGCAACGCTCGCGCTGGCCTGCGCCGCGCAAACCGCTCCGCTCGCTGCACCGCCGGGCTCACCTGCGGAAGGTGCCAGCCCCGAAGCTTCGTCGAACGGAGCCGCTCCTGACGGCAGTGTCGTGTCACCTGGAGCCACGAGTCGCGTCCCCGCGGCACCTCTACCGGGCGGGGAGGAGCCGACTCCCGACAAGGCCTTGCCCGAGCTGCGCATCGAGCCGCTCGGTATGCACGTCGGCGGCGGCACGAACGACGCCGCCGAGAAGGCGCCGTTTCACCGCGCGCTCGAGCGGCAATTCCCGGCATTTCTCGCGTGCTACCGGCAGGTGGACGACCCATGGGTCGGCGGCAGCTTCGGCGTCGATCTCAAAATCCCGCGTGCAGGCGGGCAGCCCAGCGTCGAGCAGCCGCGCACCAAGCTCCGCGGCGCGGGGTTTCAGGACTGCATGGTGGCCGCGTTCGCCAAGGTCCAGTTCGAGAAGCCCAAAGCTGGCCCGACCGTAATCAGCTACTCGGTGCGCTTCACGCTCGGTAAGGGCAAGCACTAGCGCACGTTGCAACTCAAGCGCGACCAAAGCGTTCGAACGGCATCGCGACAGGCGCAGCTCGCAGCGCGACGTCGGTCAGGTGTCGCAGTAGTGGCAGCTCCGTCGGCCGCGTGCGTCCGGTGCGATCGTAATGCGCTAGGGCGGCGTCGAGCTCGCGCAGCACCTCCAGGCACTCGAGCGTGGCGCCTTCCATTTTCGCGATCGCTTCGGCGAGCGGAAGTCCGAGCCCGAGCCATTTGCCGAAGCGCCCGGTGCGCCCCCCGTTGCAGGTGACCGTCAAGTCGCCGGTGCCGGGTAGTCCGACCGCCGTTTGCGGGTTGCCGCCGATCAGCTCGACCATGCGCTGCATTTCGAGGATCGCCTGAGCGAACACCGCACTCTCGTAGTTGTGATACGCGACGCTACCGCCGCTGCCGCCTTGGGCCTCGTGCACACCCGCGCCGAACCCGACACCCATCGCGAACGCGTTCTTGAGCGCGGCGCACGCCTCTGCACCGACCACATCTGGCTCGACGTGCACGAAATAGAACGGCCCCCGCGCCAACTTCGCCCAAGCTTCACAGGCCTGCGTCGAGCGCCCCGTGAACACGACGCTGGTCGGCACCTTGCGCAGCAGCTCGCCCGCGATGCACGGCCCGGCCACGCCGACGGGAGCCAGCTCGCCCGCCATCGTTTCGGGCAAGGCGCGCGCGAGCGCGTCGGGCAGCACCTCGAGTCGCTCGCTTTGCCAGGCCAGCCCTTTGGAAACCATCGAGAGCAGTCGCGGCGCGCGCGCCAAGAACGGGCTCAGCACCTCACCAGCCCAGCGCACGCCGGCCGAGCTCACACCGAGCGCGATCGCGTCGGCGCCGTCGAGTGCTCGTTCGAGCTCGCTGTCGAAATAGCTGCTGATCTCAGCAGGTAGCGGCGCGCGCAACTTGGGGTGGGGCTGCGATTGCTTGAGCGCCTCCACGATCTCGCGATCCAGCGGCGTACCGACGAGCCTGACTTCGTGCTCGGCCGCCAGAAACGGCAGCGCGAGCGCGCTGCCCATCATGCCTGCACCGACGATCGCGATCACGGCCATGTCGGACCGCTAACCTGAAGGCGCCGGCGGGGCCACATTCTTCTTCTTCGAGTCGGTGCTGCGTGGAGGCGGTTCGAGCGCGGGCAGCGGGGGCAGGGGCGGTAAGGCCAAGCCCGAGGGCACCGGGGGCAGCCCGAGATCTTTGCCAATACCCTCGAGCTTGCGACCTACCTCGTCGCCGATGCTTTTCAGGTCCTTGGCGTTGGGAGTGAGCTCCAACAGCTCGGACAGGCTGAGCGGTCTGAGGCCGCACCCGAGGCCGATTTTCTGCTTCAGCTGGGCGTGGAGCAGGTCGCTGGTGTCGGCTTTCAGCGTGACCTCCACCGCGACGTCGCCGCGCACTACCGCCAGCGCAGTCACCTTGCCTTGCTTACCAGAGGCTCGACCGAGCAGCTTGCCCAAGCGCGACTCGGCGGCTGCACCAGCCAGCGCATCGCAGGGCAGCGCACCCTTCAGCGTGAGATCGACGAGCGCATTCGTGCCTTGACGCGTCACGCTGCCGCCGCCGTGAAGCTCGAACTTGCCGGCCTTGAGCTTGGCATTGGTCAGAGTCACCCGATTGCGCGTCGGGTCGATGCCGAGCTCCGTATCGAAGGTCGTCAAATCACCGAACACGAAACCGTCGAGCTCCGGCGGATGTGGCGGTACGAAGCCCTTCAAGCTCGAGCGTAGTGTGCCCTTCACTTCGCCGCCGATCATGCCAGCCGGCAATGCCAGCTGCACATCGCCCGACGCGACGACGTCCGGCAGTGGCAGCGGGATGCCCAGCCCCTGACCAAGCAAGCCGAGCTTGGTAGGCGTGAGCACCACCGCCATCTTGCCGGCGCCGCTCGGCTCGATGCTCGCGTCGAGGCGCAGCGGTGCCGCTTGCGCGCTCTGATCGCCGAACCCAATCGAGACGTTGCCGCCCGTAGTCGTGTAGCCGGCGCCCACTTTACCAAGCTCGAAACCGGCGAGCTTGCAGCTCTGCGCCGAAAAGGCGGCACCCGCGACCGTGCGGGTCAGAAAGCCACCGCCCACGACCAACCAGGGCGCCCCCGCCGCTTGGTCGGCCATCTTCAAGCTCATGCGGCTGGCCACGAGCGGTAGCTCGTAGGCGTCGGGGTGGTTCTTGGTCCATTCGCCGAGCTCGAGCAGCACGCGCGGCAGCGTTCCGCTGACTCCGACATCCACGTCGGAGAGCTCGATCTGCGTGGGCTGCATGTCAGCGAGCTGCAGGTCCAGCAGGCCGACTTTGGCTTCGATCGAGGGCGCACCGATCAGCTTGACGGTCGCCCCGGAGAGCTGAAGCCACTGCCACCCGAACGAAATTTCACCCGGCACGAGCGCGATGCCGCGCGCCTCGGCTTCTGCTACGACGCGCTTTTCGATATAGCTCGGTAGCAGCACGAAGAGACCGACCAGGATGGCAAGCACCCCGACCACGACGATCCCGAGCGCGACGAGCAGGCCATGGCTTCGCTTCACGCGGAAAGGCTACCATGCCTAGCTACCTCACCCCGGATGGCGCCAAGAAGCTCGCCACCGAGCTCAGTCGGCTGCTCAACGTAGATCGCGTGAAGGTGGTTCAGGAGGTGGCGGACGCAGCCGCCCAGGGCGATCGCTCCGAAAACGCCGAGTACATTTACGGGAAGAAGAAGCTGCGCGAGATCGATCGGCGCATTCGCTTCATCACCAAACGCCTGGATTCAGCGGTGGTGGTGAAGCAGGAGGTAGCCGCCCACTCGGAGGTGCGCTTCGGCGCGACCGTCGACGTGGAGGACGAAAATGGCAAAAAGTCCCGCTACCTCATCGTCGGTCCAGACGAGGCTGCGCCGTCCGATGGTCGGATCAGCTTTCAGTCACCACTCGGGCGCGCGCTGATGAAGCGCAAGGTGGGCGATGTGGTGAGCGTGCAACGCCCCGCGGGCGAGATCGAAATCGAGATCAAGGCGATCAGCTACGAGTGAGCTGATC
>JBEHXA010000348.1:0-8056 GCA_048498935.1 Myxococcota bacterium | reverse complement strand
CTCGAGCGCGGCCTGCATCTCGGGGTTTTCACCACAAAGGGTGAGCGCCGCCGTCACCGACTCGAGCGTGGAGACTAGGCCCGGGCGCGGCTCGGCGCGCAGACGGCCGTAGATAGATGGCTTCCCGGGCTTGAGTGCGATGCGGTTGAGCTTGTTCAGCCAAGGGTTACGCCACCATAACGTTTTGGCTTTCGACCAGGTTCCGTCGAGCGCGATGATGCCGTCGATCGAGCCCGGTTCGAGCTCGGCGCCGCGCCGCGTGGAGACGCGATCTCCTTCGGCTTCTCCGTCGGGGAACAGCACGGCCCAGCGGCGCACGTCTATGTCCGTCTCGCTCAGGGCGTGCTCCAGGTTTCGCCAACTGAGCCCGACCACGATTTGAGCTCGCGGAAGGCTCGCCGTCAGAATCTGTGCAGAGCCGAGCACGGCATCTTGCTCCTGAGGGTGCTGCAGGATGAGCACGCGTCGCGCCGTCTCGAAGCGCGTGATGCGGTCGCAAACGCAGGCGGCCCTGGGCCGGCGGCAGGTTTCACAGTCCGGGGCGTTCACGTTTCGCGGAGCGTAGAACGCCGCGGCCGGTCGTGCACGCCCTGGCTCAATTTCGCGGCTGGGCGCTGCAGCGCGTGACCGCGGGTACCAGCACGCTCTTCACTTCGCCGCAGCGGCAGTCGCAGTAGACGCTGCCCACGATGGCGCTCAGGTTGCGCGGAGCTGCCAGCTCCGCGCCCCCGGCCAAATTCAGCACGATGCCGCGCGCCGACAAGGTCAGCTGGTGCTCGCCCTGAACGTGCCGGCCGGTCAGGGACGGGTGATCAAAGGCTGCCACGACCGCCAATAGGCCCTGCTCACGCAGCCGCTGTCGCGAGGCCGAGCGCAGGCGTCGCGGCAGCGAAAGCAGGGGCTCGAGTCGCGGCACGTCCCCACGGAGCGGAAGGCGCGCCGTGCGAGTGAGCGCGCGATTCGCGTAATAGTGAATGCCCGGGCTGCCATACAGGCGAAAGAAATACGGGATGTCGCCGCGCTCGAGCTGCTCCCGCTCGGCGTCGAGCAGCGGCGGCCACGGCGGTTCGGCGGCGGAGCGCACATACTCGCCGGTGCCGCGCAGGCATACGCGGATGGGCGCTTCGCGAAGCCCGGGCAGCGCGGCGAGGGTTTGGCTGATGGCGGGAGCCAGGTGGTCCAGCAGGTCGAGGGTTTCGCGGTAAGCGGCGGCCAGCGCTAGCAGATTTGCGCCGGTGATCGGCTTACCCAGGTAAGGCAGGACACGCCTCACGCCGCACGCGTGGCGACAGACTTCGGCGTATTCGGGGTCGGCGTCCGGCAGCAGCTTGGTTTCGGTGGGCAGCGCGAAGTCTGCCAGGATCATCTCGACGTCGAGCGGACCGAAGACGATGCGGCCCTGCGCGTCACGGCCGAGCACCAGGTTCTCCCAATGCAGGTCGGCGAGCCCGAGCCAGCCGAAGAGCGCGACCGCGCGACCCACCACGCCGGCGAGCTCATGGCGCCTGGTCCGGGTGAGCCGCCCCAGCGGCGCTAGCTGCACCCGCTCGACCTCACCGCTCCGCTTGCCTCGCTCGTAGAAGCGCAGGCTCGGCAGAAAAGCGAACGGCTCCGGTCCGAGGGCTGCTTCGCGCCCTGCAGCGTCGAGCAGCCGCCGGAGCGGGCTGTCCGGGGCGAGCAGGAGCCACTCCCACAGCAGATTTCGCGGCTTTTCGATGCGTGCGCCTCGGGCCGTCACGCGACGGCCGAAGTTGTGCGAATCACCGAGCGGGGTAGCGGCGCTGCGCGAGTGTGGCGGCCTCGAGCGTACTGGCATCGCTGATTTCGGTAGCTAGCGCTTGTCGCCGCTCGAGTCGCTCAGAAAGCGGAACAACTCGCTGCCCGTCGAGAGCACCAAGGTGTCGTTCTCAGAGACGACCTTCTTGTACGTGTCCATCGTCTTGATGAAGCCATATAGCGAGCGCGCTTCGGGCGTGGTCGAGTACGCGGCTGCGTAGATGCTGGTGGCCTTGGCATCGGCCTGGCCGCGCACCTCTTGCACGGTCTTGTAGGCTTCAGATTCGATGACGCTCAGGTCGCGCTCGCGGTCGCCCAAGATCTTGGCCGCCTCGCCTTCACCTTCGGAGCGGAAGCGCGATGCGATCTGTTGGCGCTCGGAGATCATGCGTTCGTAGATCTTCTCGACCACGCTGGGGTTGTAGTTGATGCGCTTGAAGCGCACGTCGAGCAGCTCGAGGCCGAGCTCGGCCAGCTTGGTCTTGGCGGCGTCGCGGATTTCTTCCTCGATGGCGTTACGACCCTTGTGAATTTCCTGCAAAATGCCGATGTTTCCGGAGCCTTCGCTGGTCTGCAGGGCTTCGTCGCGGAGCGGCTTTCGGTTCTTGGTGGTGCGGACTACCTCGATCAGGTCGTGCTTGGCTACCGCGTTGCGCGTTTCGCTGCCCAGGATGTCGTCGAGGCGCGACTGCGCGCTGCGCTCGTCGCGCAGGCGACGGAAGTATTCGAGCGGCTTGGTGATGCGCCAGCGCGCGAACAAGTCGACCGAGATGTACAGCTTGTCGCGTGTCGGCATCTCGCTGCGCTGGCCGTCCCACTCCAGGATTTGCTTGTGGATCACGTTCACTTCTTGCGTGACCGGCATCTTGAAATGCAGCCCGGCGTTGGTGACGGGTTGTCCCACCGGCTTGCCGAATTCGGTGATGATGGCCTGCTCGGTCTCTTGCAGAATGTAAAAAGAGCTCTGCGCGCCGAAGAACAGCGCCAGCCCGAGCGCCCAAAACAGGAACGTGAGCTTGACGCCTCTCACTTGGCACCTCCCGCCGGCAGCGTGGCCAGGTTGAGCATGGGCAGGAGCGACTTCACTTCCTCGCCCACGATGACCTTATTTCTTACCTTCGGCAGGATTTCGCCCATCGTTTCCAGATATAGCCGGCGCCTCGTGACTTCCGGCGCCTTGTTGTACTCGGCGAGCAGCGCGTTGAACGCCGCGACTTCGCCCTCGGCCTGGTTGATACGCTGTTTCGCGTAGCCTTCGGCGGCGCGGATGGACTGCGCGGCGCGGCCCCGCGCCTTCGGGATTTCCTTGTTGTAGTCGCCGTTGGCCACGTTGATCGCGCGCTCTTTCTCCTGCTGCGCTTGGTTCACTTCGTTGAACGAAGCCTGCACCTTCTCGGGCGGGTTGACGTTCTTCAGCTGTACCTGGTCGACCTTGATGCCCATGCGGTAGCTGTGGGTCAGCGCGCGCAACTTCTGCAGTGCCTCGTCTTCCACCTCTTGTCGGCCAATGGTGATGACTTCGTCGACGGTGCGGTCGCCCACCACTTCGCGCATTACGCTCTCGGAAGCGTCGCGCAGGGTCTTGTCCGGATCGCGCACGTTGAACAGGTACTGGTCCGGTTGCTCGATGCGATACTGAATCACCCACTCGACGAGCGCGGCGTTCAGGTCGCCCGTGACCATCGACTTTTCTTCGCCCCACTCCTCTTGCGGGCTCGACTGGCCCGGCGCTGTCGCGTTCGCCGTGCCGAAGCCGAACTCCTGCTTGAGCTGGCGCTTGACGGGCACGATGCGCGTGATGTCCACGCCGAGCGGGATCTTGAAATGCAGGCCGGAAGGCACGATGTGGCTGAAGCGCCCGAAGCGCAGCACCACACCCTCGGCTTCGGCCGGCACCGTATAGAAGCCAGTCCAAATGAAGAGCAGCGCGCCGAGCACCAGGATGACGGTGCCGATCGACCGAAACGAAAAGCTGGGGAACTGCGGAGACCGCGAGCGCGGGAATTTGGTGACCGCCATGGGGGCGGCGAGCCTAGCACCAAGGCGCGCACGTCATCGGTGGCAGCCTTCGGCCCGCGCCCAAAGCGCCGCTTGTGTCAGCTTAACCCAAACTATTGCGCGTAGTGCGGCAGCGTGTAGCCCTTCCAGAGCCAGCGCATCGCGACCGGGAAGTCGACCTTGTGCCACTTGCTGGGGCCGTGATCGGTCGTGCTCTTCATGTAGCGGTACGCATAGTCCGCCATCGTGAGGCTGTCGGCCATCGAGTTGTTGGCATTGAACCAGCGGCCGTTACCGAGATCCATGGTGCCGCTCTGCAGCGTGGTGCGGATCGGCTTCTTCGGCTCGGTCTTGACCATCTCGATGTAAGCGTCGTCGCCTGGCTCCTGCAGATGCACGAAGCTGCCGCTGTGGGTCATCACCTTGCGAAACTTGTCGGTGAACCACCACGCGGCATTGAACGCGCAGCTGCCGCCCGAGCTGTGGCCGCCAATCGCCCAGCCGTTCGGGTCGTCGACCAAGTCGAAGGTCTTGGCTAGCTCCGGCACTAGCTCGGTCGTGAGCATTTTGCCGTACTTGTCGGAGCGAGTGTCATACTCGACGCTGCGCTGGCCGGTGGGATTGATGTACACCGAAATCACTACTGGAACGCTGCCCTCGGTGATGAGCTTGTCGAACACCTGCGGAGCGCGGAAGTTGACGGTGTAGTTGCCGCCGTCTTGGAAGATCATCAAGGCGGCGGGCTTACCGGCTTGGTACTGCTTGGGCTTGTAGGTCTTGTAGGTGAAGCTATAGCCGTAGATGGTGCTCTGCAGCTGCTTGTCGCTGGACAGCTCCCCTTCCGGGGTACCGGCGCCTTCGGCCGATTGATCCATTTGCGGTTCAACCTGATCGAAGGTGCCGTTGCCTTCCTTACCAGGATCGCATTGCTTGCCAGTCTTGCCGGGTGAGCCCAGCTCCTCGCAGCCACTGCCGCCGCCGCTGCCACCAACGCTGCCACCCGAGCCGCCGCTGCCGCCGGCGCTGCCACCCGAGCCACCCGAGCCGCCGCTACCGCCTGAGCCGCCGCTGCCGCCGAGCATGCCCGAGCCGCCACCGCCGACACTGGCGCTCCCGCCCGAGTTCGGTTGACCGCCACTGCTGCTGCCGCCACCAGCGACGTTGGTGCTGCCGCTCGCACCAGGATTACCGCCGCTCGGCGTGCCGCCCGTACCGCCGGGCGTTGCCGGATCGGAGCTGCACGCAGCGAAGACGAGAGACAACGAGCTCAGAGCGAGTGAAGTGAGGGTAAGCCGATGGAACATGGACGGTCTTCAACCTTCTTGTCCGAAAACGGATTCGAGTCGTGACCGTGGCACTCACGCCCATATCGAGCAAGGCGCGTGAAGCAGCTCGATTTTACTGCGCCACAAAAATTGCGCGCCCCGTTGAAGCAAGCCGAGGGCCGCTTCGTCGGGGCGCCAATTATCGAGGGTCGCTGCTATGAGCGAGCGTCGCGGGAGCTTCAGATCGAAGCGTCGAACGCCGAGCAGCTCAGGGTCTCGAAGCCTTCGGGCAGTGTGCCCTTGGCGGTGGTGCTCGGCGTGCGAGAGACCGCGCAGCCCGCTTGGCAGTCCTCGATCGTGAAGGCCGTCTTGGGCTGCAGGTACACGCAGTCGCCCTCGTCGAAGCCGCCGGCGGCGTAGCACGACGCGCACTTGTTGCAGTACGTGGTGCAGAAGGGTTCGCCCCAGCCCGACGCTGCGGTGCTGCCGCCTGCGCTCGAGCCAGCGGAGCTACCACCGCTGCTGCTACCGCCGCTGCTGCTGCCCCCATTGCTGCTGCCGCCCGTGCCGCCACCGCCGTCGCAGGCGCTGTCGTTAACGGTCGTACCGTTGAAGACGTGGTCGAGCGGGACGAGCTTGAAGTTTTGGTTCGCGCCGTCGTTGGTGTCGTCTTGAGTGACGAATACGCCGTGCGGGAATGCCGGGCCGAGGTTTGCGGTGCTGACCTCGATACCGTCGCTGCCCGTGACCGGATCGATGCAGGCCGACCCGCGCGCGACCTCGAAGGTCTTGACGTAGCTGTGCGGCGCTTCGAGCGTGAGCACGGCGTAGGTGCTGTCGCCCTGGTTCGACACCAGGATGAAGCCGGTCGTCGGCGACGTCTTGGCGATCGCGACGCCCTCCACGTCGGCCACCAAATGACCGCCCGGCTCGGTAGAAGCGATCAGCGTGCCCTGCCAGCCCGGGCCCGAAGTGACGCTGGGTTCGGCGTCGAACTTCCACAAACCCACGTCCTCTTCGCCGACGAGCAAGGTGTGGGTCTGGTCATCGACCGCGCAGGCTTCGGGCTGCGAGCTCAGCTGGTGCAGGTCGCGCACCTTGACGGCGTCGACCTTGCCGGCGCTCTCGAACAGCTCCCACTGCTCGATGCGGCCTTCCTTGTCGTCGACGAAGTAGTAGTACTTGCCCGAGACCGGGCTCCTGTACATGCAGCTGCCGTAGGTCGCGAGCGTCGTGATCTTGCGCGCCGCCACGTCGCTCAGCGAGCGCGTCACTGCGTCGAGCTGGAAGATCGCGATGCTGTTGTCGGTGCGGTTGCCAGCCGTGACGAGCGTGACGTTCGAGCCGCCCAGGGGGAAGCCGTCGCGCACGTCGACATTGTTCAGCTTGCCGGAGGAAGCGAACTGAAGCAGCTGGCCGTCCAGACCGTAAACGCCCAAGCCGCCGCCCTGCTTGTCGGTGCCGATGATCAGGCTCAGCTCGGGGTTGGTCGGGTGGACCCAAACCGCGGGATCGTCCGCCGCGTCGCCGCTGCTCGGCACCGGCGCCGTCTCGACCGTTGCTGCCACCACCTGCACGGCGTCGGTCGGGACACTGCACGTGACGGTCGTTTCGACCGAGTCGCCGCAGTCGCTATCGCTGATTTCCAGCTTGATCGTGACGGTACCGGCTTGCGTGCAGGTGAAGCTCGGCGTTGCTGTAGCGGCGCCCGAGAAAGTGCCCGAGGTTGCGCTCCAAGCGTAGCTCAGCGCTTCGGGCTCGTGATCGGCGTCGTGCGCCGTGGCCGAAAGCTGCAAGATCTCGCCGACCAGTGCTTCTGCCGGGTTGGCATCCACTCCGTCGATCAGCGGGCAGACATTCAGCTCGCCGTCGACCTTTACGCTCCCGGTCTTGGGCGTTTCGCGGCACTGCAGCTTGACCGTGACCTTGGTCGTCTCACGGGCGGTCACGCTGAACGAGGCCGACCCGGTGCAGCTCGTGCTGCCGTCGGTGGCCGTGCCGCTCAGGCTCACGCTGAAGCCCGTGCCAGCAGGGATGCCCCCTACGGTCGTCGAAAGCTTGCTGCTATGGCTCGTGTCGATCGAGCCCTGGCGAGTGAACCCACCCGGGCCCGTGATCACGTACGAGATCGTGTCGAACGAGGTGCCGGCGACGGGCGACAGCGACAGTCCGACTGAGCCAAAGCTCTCGGGGTCTTGCTCGTTGCTGGAAGGCCGGGGAGCTGAGCCGTCCGAGCCGCAGCTGACGGCGGCGACCGCAACACCCATGGTGACGAAACCGAGATAGCTGAAGAGACGTGCGCGCATGGGCGCGACCTAAGCAACGCGCGCGCCAGAGCGTCTGACTCGGAAAACCCGAGTTTATTGGCCGGAACGGCACCTGCCCGTTCGCGGAGCGTTTGATTCTCGGAGGCGGCCCTGCGAAAACCGGAAAAAGAGCAACGCGGCGAAGGTGGCGCGAATCGCCCCCACCGTCGCCGCGTTGGGCACCGCCGAGGGCGGCTCAGAGCGTTTCTAGATAGGCGATGAGGTCGCCGACTTCTGCTTGCGTGAGGTTCGACGTGTTGCCGTGCAAATCGCCGCCGCACGCCGGGTCGAAGCGCGCTGCCAAAGTCGCGGCGCACCCGGTGTGCATGAACGGCGCGCGGTAGGCGATGCCGATCAGCGACGGCACCTGCATCTTGAGGCGAGCCTGGCTGTCGACGATCACGCTGAGGTTGTCGGTCAGCTTGGCGCCCGAGTGACAAGTCGTGCAGCCGACGTTCACCGACTCGAACAGGGCTTTGCCCCGCGCTGCGGATTCATCGGCGTCGCGGATGGCAGGCGGCGGGGGGATAGAGAATAGCCACTCGGACAGCGCGCCGAGGCGCTCGGGCGTTTGGCGTACGCCTCCCATACGACCGACGAATACCTCTTTCATGACGTCCGCGACACCGGGCAAGTCGCCGTTCCAGTGAAAGGGGGCCGTGTCGCGCAGACCGACGTGCAGCGCCTGAGTGCGGCGGGCTCCGGTGCCGA
>JBEHXA010000347.1:0-8063 GCA_048498935.1 Myxococcota bacterium | reverse complement strand
CTTGTTCTGCTGGGTCAGGAAATCCATCGCGAAGTGGATGCCCGTGAGCTCACGCCCCGGCACCTCGAGATCGCGCGGCTTGCGCGAGCCGATGCAGATCACGACCGCGTCGAAATCGCTGCGCAGCTGGTCGGCCGAGAATTCGCGGCCAACGTCCACGCTGGTGCGGAAGATCACGCCTTCCGCGGTCATCTGTTGCACGCGGCGCTCGACCAGCGACTTCTCCATCTTGAAGTCGGGGATGCCGTAAGTGAGCAGGCCGCCGATGCGGTCGTCGCGCTCGAACAGCGTGACGGTGTGACCGGCGCGGTTCAGCTGCTGGGCCGCCGCCATGCCGGCCGGGCCGGAGCCCACCACCGCGACCTTCTTGCCGGTGCGCTGGCGCGGCGGTTGCGGCTTGATCAGGCCGTCGTCGAACGCGCGATCGGCGATCGATCGCTCGATGAGCTTGATGCTCACCGGGTCGTCGTTGATGCCGAGGACGCACGCCGCTTCACACGGTGCGGGGCAGACGCGACCGGTGAACTCCGGGAAGTTGTTGGTCGCGTGGAGCGCCTCGATCGCGCGCTGGGGATCGGTGCGGTAAACGTGATCGTTCCAGTCGGGGATCAGGTTACCGAGCGGGCAGCCCGTGTTGCAAAACGGGATGCCGCAGTCCATGCAGCGAGCGCCCTGTTTGACCAGGTCGTCCTTGACGATCGGCAGCTCGAACTCCCGATAGTCGCGCACGCGCTCGCCCACGGGGCGCTTCGAAGGATCCTGACGCTCGAACTCCAAGAAACCGGTAACTTTACCCACGTTTTTCGCTCAGTAAGGCAGACTGCAATTGGTGAGATGGGAGGAGGGGCGGGCGCTCAACCGCCGGCGATGACACCCGACTTGGGCTCGGCTTGCATGGCCGGGAGCATCGAGGGTCGCTCGGGCCCCTTGTTCTTGAGCTGCTGCTGTTCGAGGACCCGGCGGTACTCGGTCGGCACCACCTTGACCAGGCGTCGCACGGTGTTCTCCCAATCGGCGAGTAGCTCACGGGCCTTCACGCTGCCGGTACGAGCCTTGTGCTCTTCGATGATGCCCGCGACGTAGGCGGCGTCGTCGGGGCCGAGCTCTTCGAGCTCGATCATCTCCAGGTTGCAGCGCTTCTCGAAGTCGCCGGTCTCGTCGAGCACGTAGGCGTAGCCGCCGCTCATGCCGGCACCGAAGTTGCGCCCCGTGCGACCCAGGATCACCACGCGGCCGCCGGTCATGTACTCGCAGCCGTGGTCGCCCACGCCTTCGACTACCGCGGTCGCGCCGCTGTTGCGCACCGCGAAGCGCTCGCCGGCCTTACCGTTGAGGAACGCCTTGCCGGAGGTAGCGCCGTACAGCGCCGTATTGCCGAGGATGATGTTCTGGTCGGCGCGGAAGGTCACGCCCGCGAGCGGACGCACGGTGAGCACGCCGCCCGAGAGGCCCTTGCCGACGTAGTCGTTGGCGTCGCCTTCCAGGTTCAGCTCCATGCCGTTCGTCGCGAACGCGCCGAAGCTCTGGCCGGCCGTGCCCTTGAAATCGAAGCGAATCGTGCCGTCGGGCAGGCCGTCCTTGCCGAACCGCCGCGCTACCTCGCCCGCCAGCATACCGCCGATGGTGCGATCGACGTTGCGCACGGCTACCTGGTGACGAACCGGCGTCTTGTTGGTCAGCGCCGGGCTGCACAGCTCGATCAGCTTGTTGTCGATCGACTTGTCGAGGCCGTGATCTTGATCCTGAGACTTGTACACGCCCACGCCCGGGGCGGGCTTGATCGGCGTGAGCACGTCGCTGAAATCGAGGCGGCTCGTCTTCCAGTGGTCGCTCTTTCGGACCTGAATGTGCTCGCTGTGGCCGACCATCTCGCGGATGCTGCGGAAGCCCAGCGACGCCATGATCTCGCGCGCCTCCTCGGCCACGTAGAACATGAAGCGGATCACGTGCTCCGGCTTGCCCTCGAACTTGGCGCGCAAGACCGGGTCCTGCGTGGCGATGCCCACCGGACAGGTGTTGAGGTGGCACTTGCGCATCATGATGCAGCCGGAAGCGACCAGCGGCGCCGTCGCGAAACCGAACTCCTCGGCGCCGAGCAGCGCCGCAAGCACCACGTCGCGGCCCGTGCGCATCTGACCGTCGGTTTGCACGATGACGCGGCTGCGCAGGTCGTTCTTGACCAGCACCTGGTGCGTCTCGGCTAGGCCCATTTCCCACGGAATACCCGCGTGTTTGATGGACGTGAGCGGAGAGGCGCCCGTGCCGCCGTCGTGACCGGAGATGAGGATCAAGTCGGCGTGCGCCTTGGCGACGCCCGCCGCGACGGTACCGACGCCCGCCTCGGCCACCAGCTTCACGCTGATGCGAGCCTTGGGGTTCGTCATCTTCAGATCGAAGATCAGCTGGGCCAAATCCTCGATCGAGTAGATGTCGTGGTGCGGGGGCGGGGAGATCAGCGTGACGCCCGGCGTGGAGTGGCGCGTCTTGGCGATGATCGCGTCCACCTTGTGACCGGGGAGCTCGCCGCCTTCACCCGGCTTGGCGCCTTGCGAGACCTTGATCTGCAGCTCGTCGGCGTTCACCAGGTAGTAGGCCGTGACGCCGAAGCGGCCGGACGCCACCTGCTTGATCGAGCTGCGCCGCAGATCGCCGTTGGCATCGGGCACGAAGCGCTCTTCGCTCTCGCCGCCTTCGCCGGTGTTGCTACGACCGCCGATGCGGTTCATCGCGATGGCAAGGTTCTCGTGCGCTTCGGCGCTGATCGAGCCGTAGCTCATGGCGCCGGTCGCGAAGCGCTTCACGATCTCGGAGGCGGGCTCGACCTCTTCCAGCGGCACCGGGGCGGCGCCGGGCGTGAGCTCCCACAAGCCGCGCAGCGTGATCGGGCCGTTCGACTGGTCGTTGATGAGCTTCGAGTATTCCTTGTAGCTCTTCACGTCCTCCATGCGCACGGCGTGCTGCAGCTTGGAGACGGTGCTCGGATCCCACAGGTGCCGTTCGCCTTGAGCGCGGAAGTGATACTGGCCGCCGAGGTCGAGGTAGGGCGTAGGCTCGACGTTCTTGGGGTAGGCGGTCTCGTGGCGGCGCCGTGACTCCTCGGCGATCACGTCCAAGTCGATGCCGGAGATGCGGCTCGAGGTGTTGGTGAAGTAGCGATCGATCAGGTCGGGCGACAACCCGACGGCTTCGAAAATCTGCGCGCCCTGATAACTCTGCAGGGTGCTGATGCCCATCTTGCTCATCACCTTGAGCAAGCCCTTGTTGACCGCCTTGATGTACTTCTTGTGCGCTTGCTCCGCGTCCTTCAGGCCGGGAGCGCCGTTCTGCGCTAGGTGGTGGATGGTCTCGAACGCCAGGTACGGATTGACCGCGCCCGCGCCGTAGCCGAACAGCAGACAGAAGTGATGCACCTCGCGGGCCTCGCCGGTCTCGACGATGATGCCCACCTTCATGCGCGTGCCGTTACGGAGCAGGTGGTTGTGCACCGCACCGGTCGCCAGCAAGCTCGGCACCGGCGCCATATGCTCCGTCGAGCCACGATCGCTCAGGATGATGAGGCCGTGGCCGTCGAGCACCGCGAGCGAGGCCTGTCGGCACAGCTCGTCCAGCGCCGACTTCAGGCCCTCGCCGCCTTCGGCGACCGGGTAGAGCATCGGCAGTGTCGGCGGCGTGCGCAGCGTGCTGAGCGGCGTCTCGCGCAGCTTGGCCAAATCCTGGTTGCTCAGGATCGGGTCCGGCAGCTCGAGCATCTGCGCCTGGTCCGGCAGCTCGAACAGGATGTTGCCTTCGCCGCCGATGTAGGCCTTGAGGCTCATCACCAACGCCTCGCGGATCGGGTCGATCGCGGGGTTGGTGACCTGCGCGAAGTGCTGCTTGAAGTAGCCGAACATCAGCTGCGGGCGATCGGACAACACCGCCAGCGGGGTGTCGGTGCCCATCGAGCCGCGAGGCTCGTCGCCGGCTGCGGCCATCGGCGCGAGCAAGATGCGCGTGTCCTCCTGCGTGTAGCCGAACACCTTTTGGCGCTGCAAGAGCGTGGTGTGCTCACGCGCCGTTGCGGTGGGCGGCGACGCTTCGATGTCGTCGAGCGCGATCTTGTTCTCGCGGATCCACTTGCCGTAGGCCTTCTTCCGGCAAACCTCGTCCTTGATCTCTTCGTCTTCGACGATGCGACCCTTCTCGGTGTCGACCAGGAACATGCGCCCGGGCTCGAGGCGCCCCTTGCGCTCGATGTTCTCGGCCGGGAACTCGAGCACGCCCGTTTCGGAGCCGAGCACGACCAGGCCGTCTTTCGTCTCCGTCCAGCGCGCGGGGCGCAGGCCGTTGCGATCGAGCATGCCGCCGATGCGCTTGCCGTCGGTGAAGGCCAGCGCGGCCGGGCCGTCCCACGGCTCGACCAAGCACGAGTGGTACTCGTAGAAGGCCTTCTTGTGCTCCGGCATCCGGTCGTCGTTTTGCCAGGCCTCGGGCACCAGCATCATCATCACGTGCGGTAGCGAGCGACCGGCCTGCAGCAAGAGCTCGGCCGTGTTGTCGAGCATCGCGGTGTCGCTGCCACCGGGCGTGATGGTCGGCAGAATGTGACGAATGTCCTCGCCGAAGATCTCACCCTTGAACAGCTGCTCGCGCGCGCTCATCCAGGCGGCGTTGCCGCGCACGGTGTTGATCTCGCCGTTGTGCGCCAGAATGCGGAAGGGCTGAGCCAGCTCCCACGTGGGGAAGGTGTTGGTGCTGAAGCGCTGGTGCACCATGGCCAGCGCGCTCTCCATGTCCGGGTCTTCGAGCTCTTGGTAGAACCCCGCCAGCTGCTCCGCGAGCAGCAAGCCCTTGTAGACGATGGTCTTGGAAGAGAGGCTGGGCAGGTAGAACTGGCCTTTGCTCTGGATGCTCGACTCGCGGACGGTGCGCTCCGCCCAGCGCCGAATCACGAACAGCTTGCGCTCGAACGTGTCCTGGTCGTCGGTGTTGGAGCCGATGAACACCTGGCGGATCACCGGCGCGCTGGCGCGGGCCATCGGCCCCAACGCGGCTTCGTTCACGCTCACGTCGCGCCAACCGATCAGGCGCTGACCGGTGCCGAAGATCTTGTCTTCGAGGATTTGCTGACAGCGGCGACGGTCGTTGCGATCGCGCGGCAGGAAAACCAGGCCGACGCCGTACTTGCCCGGCTCGGGTAGCTCGATGTCGGCGGAGTCGCACGCCTTCTTGAAGAACTTGTGCGGCACCTGCATGAGGATGCCGGCGCCGTCGCCCGTGAGCGGATCGCAGCCGGATGCGCCGCGGTGCACGAGGTTGAGCAGAATATCGACGCCCTTCTTGACGATGTCGTGCGAAGCCTCCCCCTTGATGTTCGCGACGAAACCGACGCCGCAGGCGTCGTGCTCATAGCGGGGATCGTAAAGGCCTTGGCGAGACGGAAGGGGCATGGCTCGTTGGTTTGGGTGAGGGAGTCGGAGGTGGTCGGGGCCGACGGAGGTCGGCGAGGGCGGCCTAGTATAGGTTGTCTGCGTGCGCTAGGTCAGGATGCCGCGGCGCTAAGGCGCGTGTCGCACGGATTGACGCGACGCGCAAGCTCGCGCGGGACCAGTACAGTGTCCGAGTGTTCTCAGCGCGATCTAAAAAGCTAACGCGAGCTGCGGCGCGTCGCTCGTGGTGCACGTGCGGAAACACCCCCGAAAAAGCGCCCGTTCTAGTCGCTCGGCTTGGCGTAGCAGCTGCCGATGAAGCCGCACTCCACGCGCCGGCACACGCGCTCGGGCGCGGGCGACCAGCTGTCTCGAGCGCGCGCCGCGACGAAGCCGCTAGCGATTGCGCTGGGATCCGCCTCGGGCGGCTCGAGCCACTCGGGCTCAGCGGCGTCCCCGAGCAAATGCAAGAGGCCCACGCGCGGAGTCGTGCCGAAGCGCTGCTCTACGACGCTTCGATACAGCGACAGTTGATCGGCGTAGCGGTGACGGTCGCGCTCGCCGCCGCGAGTGCGTTTGTAGTCGATGACGTGCAGGCTCCCGTCCCCGAGCTCGACCAGCAGATCCAGCGTGGCTTTCACGACCAGAGGCGCGCCGCCGCCCGCGCTGCCGAAAAGCTCGAGCTGGGGCGACGAGCGTGCGCGTGCGGCCCCTGAGAGGACCACGCTGAGCGCCACCTCGCGCTCGACCCGCACCGCCTCGCGCCGAACCGTGGCCGCGTAGGCGCCGCTCAGGAAGCGCGTCAGCCCCGCCAGGGTCTTTTGGCCCGTGGCAGAGCTCGGCGCGAGCCCGGCGGCTTCGAGCGCAGCTGCGAGCATGGCGGGGTCGGGCGGCTCGCCCCAGCGTTCCAGCGGGAAATGCTCGAGCACGTGGTGGGCTGCGATGCCGGCCAGGCGAGGGTCGGTATCCGGCTCGCGCGTGGCGGTGCTCGCGGTGCCGCGGCGCGGCTCCGCTAACCCGTGAAGGTGGAGCAGGCTGAAGCGTCGCGGGCAAATGCGAAAATCTGCGAGAGCGGTCACGCCGAGCACCACCGCGCTGGCTTCGGGCCGCGGCAGGCTCGGCGGGGGAGCGGCTGCGGCCGCAGCGGCGGGCTGCAGCTTGGCCTCGCCGAGCAGCTCGCTCATGCCGACCTTGCGGAAGCCGTCGAGCTGGGCGAACGCCGCCTCGCTCTCGAGCTCCAACACGGTCTTGGCCAGAGTGCCCGAGCGCGGCTGGGCCGGCAGCGCGATCACGAGCTCGTGCTCGGCGCGGGTGAGCGCCACGTAGCTCAGGCGCTGGCGCTCCGCCGCCGCGCGGGCTTTGCCGTCCTCGCCGAGCTCCAGCTGGCTGTCGGTGATGATGGGGCCGTCGTCGCCGGCGTGGCGTACGACGAGCAGCGGCCGTGCGCCGGCGCGCCGCAGGATGCCGAACGGGGCCGTCGGAGTGACCTCCACGGCGTCTGCGTCGGCCAGCACGACGGTGGGAAAAGCCAGGCCCTTGCTGCCGTGGATGGTGAGGAGACGCACGGCGTCGTCGTCGGGCGAAAATAGCGCAGCCTCGGTTTCGTCGAGCTCCGACGCGATTTGGCGCGTCATGAAGCGCACGAAGGCAGCCAAATTGCCGCCGTGCTGGCCGGCGATCTCCTGCAGTCGGCCGAGGTTGGCGAGCCGCACGGCTCCGCGCGGCAGCAGCGACAGCACCGCTTCGAGCTCGAAGCGCTCGATCCCGTCGCAAACCACGTCGCGCGGAGAGAGGCGCGGCGCCACGCGCAGGAAGGCCTCGAGGCGCGCGACCAGCAGCGCAGCGAGCTGGGCGTCACCTGGTTCGGACAGGCGCTCGATGTCCCATTCCTGGAAGGGCAGGAGTCCGCGCTTCACATCGCTCAGCTCGACCAGCGCCTGGTCGGAGAGGCCGCCCAGCGGGCTCCGCGCGACCACGCCGAGCGCGTGGCGATCCCGCGGCGTTTGGCTCAGGCGCAGGGCGGCGAAGACGTCGCGCACCTCGGGCGTGCCGTACAGGTCGCGCCCCGACAGCACATACGGGACGCCGAAATGATCCAACGCGAAGCCGAGCACCGGCAACGTGGCGCGGCGCCGCGAAAGGATGGCGAGACTCCCGAGGGGGCGGCCCTCGCGCGCGGCCCTGGCGCAAAACGCGGCGACGGCCAGCGCGCTCCGCATGCCGCCCTGCGCCCGCTGCACGAGCGGCTCGGCTTGCGGGGTAATGCCGTCTTCCAGCAGCAGCGTGAAGGCACCCTGTGCGACCTGGGCGCGCGTCGTCGGGACCCGTAGGGCTTCGGCCTTGGCGTAGCGGATTTCGAAGGTTTGTTCGAGGCGCGGCACGAAGTCGCGGCTGGCGATCGTGTTGACGGCCTCGATGATGGCGCGATCGGAGCGGTAGCTGTCGACCAGCGTCGAGACGTCGGCGACGGGCGGTTCGCTAGCGGTGCTCACGGCGGAGCCCGGCACGTCGAGTAGCTGCGCGGCTTCCTCGCCGGCCAGGGCCGTCGCCAGCTCGGCGAAGACGGAGACGTCTGCGCCGCGAAATCCGTAAATCGATTGCTTGCGATCGCCCACCAGCACCAGGCCGCGCTCGCGAATGTCGGAGGCACGCTGCCGC
>JBEHXA010000346.1:0-8070 GCA_048498935.1 Myxococcota bacterium | reverse complement strand
CCCTGCCGCTCGCGCTCGCGAGCGCTGCGCTGCTTTGGCTGTTCATGCAGCGGACCTACGCTGGTTACCGACTGGAGGTGGGGGGCCTAGCGCCCGCGGCTGCTCGCTACGCTGGCTACTCGGCGAAAAGCGCGCTGTGGACGACGCTCCTCGTGAGCGGCGCGCTGGCGGGGCTCGCGGGCGCGCTCGAGGTCGCCGGGCCCGTCGGGCAGCTCACCACGCACGTGCCGCTCGGCTACGGCTTTGCAGCGATCATCGTGGCGTTCGTGGGTCGGCTGAATCCGATCGGCGTGACGCTCTCTTCGGTGCTGATGAGCATGTTCTACATCGGCGGCGAGATGTCACAGTCGCGGCTGGGCTTGCCCAAGTCGATCACGGGGGTGTTCCAAGGCTTGCTGCTGTTCTCACTGCTCAGCTGCGACACCTTCATTCACAACCGAGTCCGCTGGTCACGTCAGCGGCTGATCGATGCGGGGGCATCGTGAACGAGCTCGCTCTGCTGCTGGCGTCTTCCATCGCCTCCGGCACGCCGCTGGCGATCGCCGCGCTCGGCCTGATCGTGAACGAGCGCGCCGGCGTGATCAACCTGGGCGCGGAGGGGCTGATGCTGGTGGCGGCCGTCGCCGGTTTCGCGACCGCGGTGCACAGCGGGAGCACCGTGCTGGGCTTGCTTGCGGGCGCCGCTGCGGCGGCGCTGCTCTCGGCGCTGCTGGGCGTGCTGCTCATTTGGCTGAACACCAATCAATACGCGACCGGTCTCGCGCTCTCGCTTTTCGGTGGCGGGTTTTCGGCGTTCATCGGCGTCGACTACACGCAGCAGAGCTTGGGTGCTCGAGCTGCCGGCGGGGTGCCGCTGCTCTCAGCGGTGCCGTTCTTCGGCCCGGCGTTCTTTTCGCATCATTGGCTGGTGTACTTTGCGGTCGCTCTCACGCTGGCATTCAGTTGGTTCTTCTTTCGCTCCAAGCCGGGGCTGGTGCTGCGCGCCATCGGTGAGTCACCCGAGGCCGCTCAAGCTTTGGGCTACGAGGTGCGATGGATTCGGCTGGCCGCGCTGGTGACGTGCGGCGCTCTGCTCGGTCTCGCCGGCGCTTACGTTTCGGTCGTCGCCACGCCGCTTTGGGTCGAGGGCATGATTGCCGGCAAGGGCTGGATCGCGCTGGCGCTCACCACGTTCGCTACTTGGCGTCCCGCGCGCGCGCTGCTGGGCGCCTACCTGTTCGGTGGCGTGACCATGTTGCAGCTCAACCTGCAGGGGCGCGGCGTCAGCGTCCCGGTCGAGTTGCTCACCGCGCTCCCGTACCTTTCGACCATCCTCGTGCTCGTCTTGATCTCGCGTAACCCACGCTGGATCGCCGCCAACATCCCCACCTCGCTCGGAAAGCCGTTTCGCCCAGGAGCTTGAAGCCATGTCAACCATCCATCCGCTCGTTCACCGCTTGACTTTCACCGCTCTCGCTCCGTGCCTAGTGCTCGTGCTGGGCGGATGCGAAAAGAAGCCCGCGCCTGAAGCGACGCCGTCCGCCTCGTCCGCACCTGCTGCCGCTGCCTCGGCAGCGCCCAAGGACGCAGGGCCGATGAAGGTAGCCTTCGCTTACGTCGGTCCCGTCGGCGATGCGGGCTGGACGTTCGCCCACGACAAGGCACGCAAGGAGGCCGAGGCCGCGCTCGGAGGAAAGGTGAAGACCAGCTTCGTCGAGAACGTGCCCGAAGCGGCGGACGCTGAGCGGGTGATTCGAGACATGGTCGACCAGGGCAACACCCTGATCTTCGGCACCACCTTCGGTTACATGGAGCCGATGCTCAAGGTCGCGGCGGACTCGAAGGGGGTCAAGTTCGAGCACGCCACCGGCTACAAGACGACCGATAACATGCGCACCTACGACTCTCGCACTTTCGAAGGCGCCTACCTGGCAGGCGTCGTCGCCGGCGCGATGACCAAGACCAAGACGCTCGGCGTCGTCGCGTCGATCCCGATCCCGGAAGTGATCCGCAACATCGACTCCTTCACGCTCGGCGCGCAGAGCCAAAACCCAGGCGTGAAGACGAAGGTGGTCTGGGTAGGCAAATGGTTCGACCCGCCCAAGGAAACCGAGGCCGCTCAAGCGCTGCTCGATCAGGGCGCCGACGTGCTGATGCAGAACACCGACTCTTCAGCGGTCCTGCAGACCGCCGAGAAGGCGGGCAAGATGGCGTTCGGCTGGGACTCCGACATGAGCAAATTTGGACCCACCGCACACCTGGCTTCGGCGATCGTGAACTGGACGCCGTACTACCAAAAGGCCATGAAGGACGCGCTCGAAGGCAGCTGGAAAGTCGAGCAGACCTGGTGGGGCGTCAAGGAGGGCGCGATCGATCTCGTGAGCATCTCCGATAAGGTTCCGGCCGCCACCAAGGCCAAGGTGGCCGAGGTCAAGCAGGGCCTGAAGGACGGCTCGTTCGTGATCTGGAAGGGTCCCATCAAGGACCAGGCCGACAAGGAGCTGCTCAAGGCCGGCGAGGTGGGCGACGTGAAGATGCTGCTCGGCATCAACTTCTACGTGAAGGGCGTCGAGGGCAAACTGCCCGCCGGAAAATAGGCGCCGCCTCGCTCTTGCGCTAAGCCGTGGGCCTGTGGCTTTTCGTTTACTGATCGCCGCGCTCGCCACCGGCCTGGCTCTCACGCTGGGCGGCTGCAGCAAAAAGACGCCGACGGAAGGTGCTTCTGGCGCCTCGGCTTCCGCGGCGTCAACTCTCGAGGCTGCCGAGCCGGCAGGGCCACTCAAGGTGGCCTTCGTTTACGTCGGCCCGGTGGGCAGCGCCGGCGGTATCTTCGCACACGACGACGCTCGCAAAGAGGCGGAGGCCAACCTTGCTGGTCGGGTGAAGACCAGCTTCGTCGAGAACGTCGCGGAGCCCGACGCCGAGCGCGTACTGCGCGACTTGGTCGCCCAAGGCAACACGCTCATCTTCGGCACCAGCCCCGGCTACGCGGGACCCATGCTGAAAGTGGCTGCCGACTCCAAGCGGGTCAAATTCGAGCAGGCTGCTGGTCACGACACCGCGGACAACCTGCGCAGCTACGATTTGCGTAGCTACGAAGGCGCGTACTTGGCTGGCATCATCGCGGGCGCGATGACCAAAACGAAGATGCTAGGCTTCGTGGCGTCCGTGCCGAGCTCCGAAGCAATTCGGAACATCGACTCCTTCACGCTCGGCGCGCAGAGCCAGAACCCGAGCGTAAAAACGAGGGTCGCCTGGGTGGGCAAATGGTTCGACCCACCCAAGGAGACCGAAGCCGCTCAGGCACTGCTGGAGCAAGGCGCCGACGTGCTGATCCAGAACACCGAGTCGACCGCGGTGCTGCAGGCCGCCGAAAAGGCAGGCAAGCTGGCGCTCGGCTGGGGCTCGGACATGAGCGAGCTCGGTCTGAGCGCGCACCTCGCGTCGGCCGTGCTGAATTGGGCGCCGTATTACAAGAAGGCGATGGAGGACGCGCTCGACGGCACCTGGAGAGTCGACCACACCTGGTGGGGAGCCAGGGAGCGCGCGGTCGACGTGGTCGGATACTCTGCCAAGGTTCCAGTCACGACCCAGGTCAAAGTCGCAGAGATGCTGCAGAGCATCCAAGAAGGCTACTTCGCGATTTGGAAAGGGCCGATTCGGGATCAGGCTGGCAAAGAGCGCCTGAAAGCCGGCGAAACCGCGGACGAGAAGATGCTCTCGAGCATCGACTTTTACGTAAGAGGCGTGGAGGGCGAGCTGCCCGCCCGAAAATAGCCCTGCGGCCGGTTTTGGGCATGGCGGCGCTTGACCGCCTTGCGGCAGGCAGCTAAGACCCGGCCGCGATGAAAAGCCGCCTGCTCAGTGTTTTCGGCGTTTTGCTGCTCAGCTTGCTCGGAGTTGCCACGCCGCGCACTGCCCTCGCTCAGGCCAAGATCGCCGTGGTCGACACCGAGCGCGCCGTGATGGAGACCGAGGACGGCCTGCGCGCCCAGGCCACGCTGAAGAAGCTGTTCGACAGCAAGCAGCGTGAGCTCGACAAGAAGCAGGAAGAGCTGGTCAAGGAGCGCGAGGACATCGAGAAGCAGCGCGACGTGCTCAGCAAGGGCGCTCTCGCCAAGCGCGCCGACAAGTGGCAGCGCGACATGATGCAGCTGCAGCAGAAGTTCGTGGAATACAATCAGGACATCCAGAAGAAGCAGGGCGAGCTGACCCAGCCGGTGTTCCAGAAGACCATGAACATCATCCGCCGCCTTGCTACGCAAGAAGGCTTCGACGTGGTGGTCGACAAGAAAGCCGTGCCGTACGTGCGCAGCGACCTGGATCTGACCGATCGCGTGATTCAGATGTACAACTCGGGCGCGGGCGGTGACGCTGCGGCCGACAAGGGTGCTCCGGCTGCACCGGCCGCCAAGGGCCCGACGCCGCTCACGCCGCCGGTGGTCGCTCCGCCCAAGCCTTGAAGACCAAGGCCGTCAAAATTCAGATCTCCAAAATCCTGGAGATCCTCCCGCACCGCTATCCGTTCGTGATGGTGGATCGCGTGACCGAGATCGTGCCTAGCGTCTCGATCCGCGGCCACAAGATGGTCAGCTACAACGAGCCCTGGAGTCAGGGTCACTTCCCCGAGCGCCCGATTTTCCCCGGTGTGCTCATCGTGGAGTGCCTGGCTCAAATCGGCGGCATCCTGGCTTACGCCTCGGAGCCGTTCGATACCCACAATAGCTTGATGTACTTCCTGGGCATCGACAAAACCAAGTTTCGTCACACCGTCACCCCCGGCGACAAGCTCGATCTCTTCGTCGAGGTCATTCACCACCGCTCCAACGTGTGGAAGCTCCGCGGCGAAGCAACGGTAGACGGAACGTTGTGTGCCTCGGGCGAGCTGCTCGCGTCAGTGGTGGATCGCAGCGCGTAGGCACGCACAGGGCTGCCCACTCGCAGCTCCCTTGCAGAAGCCTCCGTATCGGCACCAGGTCCCGCTGCCGCGGCACGCCTTGGGCTCCTTCCGTCCACGAACCCCCAAATTCTCGCCTCGCGGATCTCTCCGCCTCCCCGCACATCCGGGAGCCGTGGAGCGCCGTACGGATCTGTTACTTGGACTCGAACAGGTCGTCGAAGACTCGGTCGAATTCGTCGTCGTTTGCGGCGGCGGCTCGGGCGTTGGGCGCCGGCGCGGGCGCGGGTTGTAGCTGCTTGATGCGCTCGGCGACGTCGCGGTAGCCGGGGTCGCGGCGGGCGATCTTTTGGAAGTAGTAAAGGGCGTCTTGGTTCTTGCCCTTCATCTCGTAAACGTTGCCGAGGTCGTAATACAGGCTCATCTCCTGCTCGACCGTCTTCTGCGCGGCGCTGAGCGCGCGAACGTAAGCTTCAGCGGCGCGATCGAGCTGGCTCTGCTCGAGGTAGATGAGGCCGATCATCGCGAAGCACATGCACTCGCGCGCTGCGTCGCGGGCAGCGGTCTCGAACTCGCCCACGGCGTCTGGCAGTAGGCCCATCTCCTTGTACGCCACGCCCAGGTCGTAATGGGTGGCGCTGTCGTTCTCGGCTACCTGCGCTTTCACGCCAGCCTTGAACTTCTCGAATACCTGGTCGACGTCGACGTCCTGTACGGACGATAGCGTTTGCCGCGAGCCCGCAGCAAAGCTCTCCGGCGGCAGCTCCAGCGAATCGAGCGCTCCCAGCGACTGATCGACGTCGAAGCTCTGGCTGCTCGGCGCGCGCTCGCTGAGCTGTGAGCGCTCCTTGGTCTGGCTCTCGCCCGAGCTCTGTAGGTGCGCCTCGATTTCGCTCAGGCGCTCCAGCACCAGCTTGTGATTGGGCGTGCGCCCCAGCTGCTCGAGCAAAATCGCCTTGGCGTCCTCGTACAGCCCGCGCGCGGCGAAGAACTCGGCCTCGTCCAGCACGTCCTCGAGGCCCTCGTAGCTGGGCTCGGGCGCAGCTGCCGCCGGCGGGACGAAGTCCTCGACGATCGAGATTTCCTCTTCGTCTTCTTCTTCGTACGCCGCAACCTCGGTCAAGTCCTCGGTCGTGCTGTCGTCGATGCCGAGGTCGTCCGAACCGAGCGGGAAGCTCGGTAGCGGCTCCTCCGCAGTGCCGGGACCGCCGAACGGATCGTCCATCGCGGCCAGTACGTGCTTGCTCACGCTGCGGCCCGGCTCGCTGTGCATGGCCTGCTCGGCGCCGATCTCTTCGAGATCGTACGACGGCAGCGGCGAGTTCGGATCGAAGCCTTCGGCCGCTTCGCCCTGCGTTTCCTCGTCGCCTTCGACGTATTCCACCGCGCCGCCGGCCAGCTGCTCCCAGAGCAAGAGCGCGTCGTGGTTCTCGGGATCGACCTCGAGGACTTGCGATAGCAGCTGCTCGGCCTGCGCCGCGTTGCCAGCTTCGAAGTACAGCTGTGCGACGTTGATGCTCTCTTGCTTCGCCGCTTCGCGCTCGCCCGCTTCCAGCAGCAGCTCGCGCAGCTTTTCGCGGATCTCCAGGGAACGCGGATCGATCTCGAGTGCGATGTGGAGCGCTTCGATCGCCTTCGGGTAAAGGCGCAGCTTGCGGAACGACTCGGCGTCGACGATCGCCTTGCGAGCGTGGCCGCGCGCGTCGAACGAGCTGGGATCGTTGAGCTCCTCGGCGGCCTCGATTTGCTCGTCGACCACCACGACGTCCGGAGCGCTCGCCATGCGCGGGCGCTGCTCGGGCAGTGGCACCGCCGGCTGCTGCGCCACGTCGAAATTCTGTGAATCCTCGATCAGCTCGACCTCGGAGTCCGACAGCTCCGCGGCACGCGCCGGCGGGGCCAGCGACCCGGGTGGCACCGACGGAGCCAGCGGCATCACGCTCTCGAAGGCCGCGACCTGATCGTCGCTCGGCGCGACTTGTCGCAAGTGACCGAGCAGCTGGCTGTAGAGGTCGGTCTTGTTCTGCTCGCGCGCCAGGCGAGCCATTTCCTTGTAGACCTCGATCGCCTTCGCCTCTTGCCCGATCAGCAGGAAGGCCTGAGCGAGCAGGCCCAGCGTGTCGAGGTCCTTGGGGTCTGCCTGAAAGCAGATCTGCAGCTTGGCCAGCGCGGCCATGCCGTCTTCGCGCGTGCCCTTGCCCAGGTACAGCTCGGCGGCGACGCGCGCGAAGCGCGGATCGGCGTTGAAATGCAGGATGCGCTCGACGACCTTGAGCGCGTCGTCGCTACGCTCGAGGTTGAGCAGCAGCTCGGCCGCCGTCCAGAACGACTCGATCGCTTCGTCGAGCGATTGCACGCGGCAGCACGCTTCGGCCAGGCGCAGGTGGGGCAGCGGATTGCCCGCGTCGAGCTCCACCATCTTGCGGAAGATCTCGATCGCGTCGCGATCGCGCGCCGCGCGCTGCAAGCGCGTCGCCACCTCGTCCCACGCCGCGAGCGCGTCGCTGGTCAGGCCGAGCTGCGTGTAGATCTCGGCGAGCTTGGGCACGATCTGGCCGTAGCGGTCGGCCAGATCGGGCGCGTGCTTCTTGATCAGCTCGCGAATCTGCTTGTAGACGGCGATGGCTTTGAGCGCGAAGCCCTGCGACGCGTAGAACTGACCGACGCGATCGTAGGTCGCGATCGCTTCCGGGTAGGCCGAGAGTCGCGCCTGAAGATCACCGATCTTCAAAAGCGTGCGCGCGTCGTTCGGATCCTCCTGAACGATCCTCTGGTACTCCACGATCGCCCGGTCGTACTTCTTCTTCTCGATGTACTTCTGGGCAGCCTGGAGAATTTTCTCGCGCTCGATGGACGACAAAGCTTCTGCTTCGGTTGGTGAATTCGGCGGCCGAGCCGAAACCATCCGGAGCGACAAATCCTACAAACTTTCGCGGGTTTGGTCAAGGCAAGGAGGTCGTTAGGGCCGGCGCCACGAGGCGCCGTCGAGCTGCTACATTTCAATGAAAGTGCTCAGCATCGCTGACATCGAGCGCGCGGCGACCCGGATCGCGGGAAAGGTGCGGCGCACCCCGCTGAGCGAGAGCGCGGCGCTGTCGCGGATCACCGGCGCCAGCGTCTACCTCAAGCTCGAAAATCTACAGTTTACGGGATCTTTCAAGGAGCGCGGCGCTGCCAATCGACTGCTCGCGCTC
>JBEHXA010000345.1:0-8085 GCA_048498935.1 Myxococcota bacterium | reverse complement strand
GTGTAACATGCTCACCTCGGCCGAGGCCGAGCCCTGGCCGCTGTCGACGCCGGCCGCGGTCACATCTTGAGTCTTGCCTTCGAGCTTGGTGGGGTCGCCGGTCAGGTTCGCATCGTGGCCGGTTCCGTAGCCCTTGCCGGCCTCGGTGCCTTGCTGCTCGCTGCCTTCGCCGCGACTGCCGGAGTCGCCGGGTGACGAGCCGGGCATCGGCACGTCGACGCCGGGGCCCTCACCTTGGCCGCGCGACAGCTTGAGCTGTCCGGGTTGGCTGCCGTTGCCCGGCTTCCCTTGCTGTCCGGGCTGCTTGCCGCCGCCGCGCGCGCGCTCGCCGAAGCGCTGCATGCGATCCATCTGCTCTTTGCCGCCCTTGCCCTGTTGGCGCAGCACCTCGCGCAGCTCCTGCAAGCGCTTGAGCATTTCTTTCTTCTGCTCGTCGGTCATCTGCTGCTTGCCGGTGCGGTTGAGCTCCTCGGCGGCAGACTCCAAGCTTTGGCCGGCTGCCTGCGCATCCTGCATCAGCTGCCGTGCTGCCTCTTGGAGCTGCTTGTCGAGCTCGGAGAGCTTTTGCTTGCCGCGCTCGGCGCGCTCCTTGTCGCGCCCCAAACGCTCGAGCTTGCGGCGATTTTCGGCCAATTTTTGGTCGGTTTTGGCCGAGGCGTCGCCTTCCTTCTTCTTCTTGAGCAGGCTCTTCTGCTCCTCTTCGAGCTCCTGACGGCGTTGCTCGATGCCGGCGAGGTGCTCGCTAGACGCGGCGCCCGCCTTTTGCAGCGCGCTCCGCAGCTTGTCGAGCTCGGCCTTGCTGGGCGGCTTTTGCTTTTGCTTGAGCCGCTCGGCCAGCTCGCGGAGCGCCTGCTCGGCGTCGGCCAGGCGCTTCTCCGAAAGCGCCTGCGCAGCTTGCTTGACGAGGCCGCTCTTCTCGAGCTCGCGCGCCAGCCCCTTCAAACCATCGTCGAGCGCTTCGCGATCGAGCTCGCTGGCTTCGGACAGCTCGCGCTCCAGCGTGCCCAGGCGCTCGAACACCTCGCGTCGATCCATGCGATGAGCAGCGATGTCTTCGACCAGTTGATTGAAGCGCCGCGCCGCCGCCGACACTTCCGGATCGTCGCTCGACTTGGCGAGCTCTCGAGCGATCTCGCGAAATAGCTCTACGTCGTCCGGGCTGAGCAGCATCGGCTGCACGTGCACGGCGGGCGGCGGAACGACGCGCAGCTGCCGCACCTCGAGAGAGGCCAAGCCGAAGAGCCCCGCCAAGAGAGCGGCGCTGAGCGCCAGCTCGCTCGGCGGCCGAATGCGCGCCGCGCGGGCCGGCTCGAGCTTGCCCGAGTGCTGGGCTGCGTCTGCGATGGCGGCGTCCATCAGCGGCGTGCGTTCGGCGTCGGGCAGGTTGGCAAACGCGAGCGCGTTGGTGATGCGATCGTCGAGCCCGTGGTGGCGATCGAGCGCCAGGGAGCCTTCGAACGGCGAGCGGCGCGCGAGCGCGGCGCGGACCATCATCGCCAGCACCAGCAGCGTGGGTACGACCGCTCCCCACAGCCAGGGCCGAGCCTGCGCAGCCGAGAGCGGGAGCACCTTGGCCGCGCCCAGCACCAGCGCCAAATAGCCGAGCGGTAGCGGCAGGTAGGCGGCTACTCCGGTGAGCGCGCGCCCCAGCGAGAGCCTCCGAGCCGTGCGGCGCGCCGCGCTGGCGAGCGGCGCTATTTCGGTCGCTGAGCTCATGGTGCCTTAGCAGACGAAGCAGCACCACCGCGGCTTGGGTCGTCTCGGAAGTGCTCGTAGGAGTAAAGCATCTTGCAGGGCGCGACGCATGCACAACGCGGCCCCCCCGCCCGCCCCGATCCGCGCGCTATTTTCGGCTCCAATCGATGTAGGCGGCGCCTAGTGTGACGGTCCCGGTCACATCCTTGGCGTAGATCAACCCGTCGGCCGTATGCAGGTCCTGGTCGCCGAAGCGAAACTGGCCATCGACGCCAGCCCAGATGCTGAACTGCGTGAAGGCCTGCGCAACGCGAAAACCCAAGGCTGCTTTGGGGACCGCGCTCGTTTGATCGGAGTTGCCGTCGGAGTAAGCGATCATCCACTCTGCGCCGAAGCGCGCCACGACGCCGAAGGTGGAGCCGGGATCGAACGGAGCGCCGATGCCGATGCCCGCCTGCAAGTCGACGAGCGCGATCGTCGGGGACGCGCCCGAGATGCGGAAAGCCTCGCGCACGTTGAGCATCGCGGGGCCGATCGGCGTGCCGAAGTCGATGACCGGCCCGACGAGCACGCCGATCTTCGTCGACTGCGGCTCGAGCTCTACACCACCGAGCACGCCGCCGCCGCGCGCGTCCTCCGGTCGCTTCGCGCGCGGGTCAGCAGGTTGAGGGCGAGGGTTCGGAGGCGGACCAGGGTCGACCGGTGGGCGAGCGCTGGCAGCGCCAGCCTGCTCGCTGGGCGCTTGCTCCGGCGGCGCGCTCTGCTGCTCGCGATGCAGCTCGCGCTCGACGATGGCGACGACCTCGTCCTCGATCGGGCCCGTACCGGTGAGCTCGAAGCGTTGACCGTGCCACAGCACGGCCGCGGTCTCCGCGTCACACGTCACAACGGGCAGCTCACTCTCGCGACCTTCACTTTTGAGCAGTAGCCGGACGCGCGCATCCAGCTCCTCGTAACTGGCGGCCGTCAGGCGTGGACAACGGTTCTCGAGCTGCGGCGCCTGAGCGCCGACCGGAGCCGTAACGAGCGTCCCCCCCACCAAGCCGCAAGTGGCCGCTTTTCGTAGATTTTTTCGGCAGCGCCTCACCGGACCCACGCCCCGCAGTCTGCCAGGAAAAGATTTTCAGGGGGAGACCGCTCGAAGGGACGGGTGCAAACGACTAAATTGGCGAACAGTAACGCTTCGGGATGGCTCAGACGTTCCTCAACAGCTCGCTCGAGCTGGCGGCGCCCAGTCAGCCGCTCGATACGACGCGTCCAAGCTGCGACAACGATGAGCTCCTCGCGCTGCTGTACCGCCAGATGCGCTCTCTGACGGGACCGGCTCAAGAGCTGGACGACTTGGTTCAAGCCGCCGCGGAGCGCGCGCTCAAAGCGCTACCGACCTTCGAGGGGCGCTGCGCACTGTCCACCTTCACCTACGGCATCGTGTACCGCACCCTCATCGACCACCAGCGCTGGTACCGGCGCTTTCAACGCCGCTTCGCCGTCACGGCGCGAGAAGACGTCGAGGAGCCGAGCTTTCCCCGCAACTCCGATACGGATCTACGCGAGCTGGAGCGAGCGCGACGACTCTACTTGGCGCTCGCCAAGCTGCCGAACGACAAGCGCGCCACGCTCGTGCTTCACGATCTCGAAGGGCTGGACGTCGCGGAGGTGGCGACCATCTCGAACGCCAACGAACGGACCGTTCGTTCACGGCTACGAGACGGCCGAAAGCGGCTGGCCGAGCTGCTCCGCAGCGATCCGCTGTTCGACCCGGAGGCGCCGCTATGAACGCGCCGAAACCGACTCAACTCTCGTTGATGCAGCGCGCCTACCGCGCAGCCGAACCGAACGTCGCCGAGGTGCAGGCCGGCGTGCGGCGCGCGCGGCTCGCGCTGCGCCAGCCGCGGCGAGCGCGCACGGGTCGCGGCAAGCCCCTGATGCTGCTGGTGCTCGGGCTGAGCGGCATGGCTTACGCCTACCCGAGCGCGCTGCGCGAGCTCGTCGAGCACGCCGCTCCGGTGCTTCCGCACGATGGCCGCTCGGCATCGCACACGATTGGCGCCCACCCCGCACCCGCGGTGGAGCAGCGAACCAAGTCCGCGCGACCGCTCACCGGCGCTGCAGCGCCCGGCACCGGAGCCAACCCGACGCCAGCCGTCGCGGCCAACCCGACGCCCGGAGCTGCAAACGCCCTCGCGCCCGTCTCCGCGCCGGACTCGAACGAAGCTGCCCTGCCCGCACCGGGCGCGGCCAAGGTGGTCGCGGAGCATGAGCCCGCGTCGCAGGCAGAGCAGTCGGCCAGCTCGGCGCGCCCCCGGAATGGCGCAGCGAGCGGCGCCGCAGGGACGCAAGCCAAGATGGCGGACAGCGCGTCGCGAGCGAGCCGAGGGAAAGCAAGCCCGGCCAGCAAAGGCCAAACCGCTTCTCAATGGGGCAGCGTGCGCCGCGCGCTGGTGCAGGGCGACGAGCAAGCGGCGCTCACGGCGCTCGGCTCCCTGGCCCGCAGTGAAGATCCGCAGACGCGCGACAAGGCCAAGCTCGGTCGCGCGCAGCTCCTCATGGCTCGCGGCGAGCAGACGCAAGCCTGCTCAATCGCTCGCGAGCTGAACGAGCACGGCACCGACGCACGCATCGAGCGTCAAGCCCAGGGTCTGCTGAAGAGCTGCACGCGCTGAGACGCGGTCACGCTAACGAGCAGCGCGCGCTGGAGCGTCGCGCGCGCTGACGCGCCGGGGGCGGCAGCGGCAGCGTTACGTCGGCGCAAAGCGCGCGAGAAAATGAATACGCCCACATCAGCACGACAGAGTTAGTCGCGCGCTATCTGGGCCGTGAGCGGCGTTCGCTTCAGTTTTCGGACAACCGCCAACCGCAACCGGCGTTCATCTCGGCCATCGTCGGACAGCTCGGGCCGGGAGCGAATGCGCCGAGCACGACCCCGTCGAATACGCACACGCACGCACGTTGCCCCGAGTAAGTCTCCAAGCATGTCATCGTGTACTCGTGACCATCCGAACAGTCGGCGCGCCCTTCCTCGCAGATCAGGTCGGTAGTGCCGGGCGCCGGCGGATCAGCTTGTCCGGCCGCGCTACTTTCCAGGCAATTGACGACCGATGCCGTCGATCCGGAACCAGGTACGGGGTGCGGGTCATCGCCGTACGCTGCCGAGGGGTCATCGGCACCGCCGTCGCCTGTGCTCGGCCCGGCGCCTGCGGGTGGCGGATTGTTCCCGTCGGCGGCGTCGTAGCAATCCTGCGCCTGGTTTTCGATGTCGCTACAGGGTGACGGATTACTCTCGAAGATCGCGCAACCCTGCGTGTCGTAGCAGCGCTGCAGGCGATTGACGACGCTAGCGCACGCTTCGCTCGTGAGCGCGCCGACCATCAAATCTTCGCACTGCGCCTCGCATTTCTCGTCGATGCCATTGCCGCCGCTGCAATTGCACACGTCCCCATTGCAGTCGCAGTCCGTGCCCTGCCCCGGCACCTCCTCGCAGCTGCGCAGCCGGGGGCACATATTCGCGCACCAGGCCGGCGCCGCGTCCTCCAATTTTTGGGCTTCCGTCTTGTCCGGCCCCGCCACGACGTGGCTGCCCGAACACCCCCAAAGCACCGACGCCAACACTCCCAAGTACCTCGCGCGCATCGTTTCCCTCCGTGATCGCTTCGTCACCAGTCGGTAGGTCTCCCGCCCCTGCGGCTACCTTCACGAAAAAAGCGTCATGGGGCGCTTTCCCCCAACAGCCGCCGAACCCGTTCGGCGTACAGGCCCCCCGCCGCACCCGAAGGCAGCGCCGCTGCCAAGCGTCGCGCCTCGGCATCGCGCCCCAAGCGATGCAGCGCCTCAATCTGAATCAGCGTGCGCTCGGCCGAGAGCTGACCGCGCGGAAAGCGCCGCGCGTGCTCGGCTGCGATCTGCAGCGAGCCAGAGGGCGCCAGGTGCATCTCGCGACGCGCTTGTTCGAGCAAGGCGGACTCGGCCGAGAGCGAGCCGGCGCCAGAGGCCGAAGGCGGCGCGAGCGACGGAGGCGCGGGCGGGCTCGTCACGCCCTGCTCGCGTTCGGGCGGCGTCGGCGCTTCCAGCTCGACCGGCGGCTTCTGCAGCGGCTCTGCGCGCGGACGACGCGGCGCTGAGGGCACGCTGGCGATCGGGGGCGCCACTTCGGTAGCCGACGGCCAGGGCACGATACCGGTCACGCTGACCACGACACCCGTGACCGCCACCGCGCCGAGCGCTGCAGCCGCAGACTTCACGAACAGCCAACCGGCTGCCACCGCCGGGACTGCGCTGGCTCGCGCCAGCCTCGTGCGCAGGCGTCGGCGCGTCACGTCGTCGAGCGGACGCGCTCCACCGCTTTCGCGTAGCAACCGCGAAAGCTCGTGATCGGCCGCGGGATCGTCAACGAGACGTCGCGGCGCGCTCATCGCTGCTCCGGCCAACGGCCGCTCCGTCGTAGCCGCGCGGCAGCCGCGCTGACTTGCTTCCGCGCGAGGTGAAGCCGCGAGTACACCGTGCCGACCGGCACGCCCGTGAGCTCCGCGATCTCTTCACAGCTAGCGCCTTCCAGCTCGAACAAAACGAAGGTGGCGCGCCGCTCCGGGCTCAATTTATCGAGTAGCTGCTCGAGACGCGCGCGCGCTTCGCGTTCCGCGTAGTGAGTCTCGGGCGTCGTTGCCTCGACGCGCTCGGGTGGCTCCGCGTGCAGGAACTCGAGCCTGAAGTAGGCGCGCCGCCGGTGGCGCTGCACGAGATGCAAGCAGATCCCGAACAGCCAGGTGGTGAGCTTGCTGCGCTGATCGAAGGTCGCGAGGTTCCGATGCACGGCGACGAAGACCTCTTGCGCCAGATCTTCCAGGTCCGCGTTTCGCACGCCGAGGTGCTGCAGGGTCCGCCACACCAAATCAGCGTGCTGGCGGTAAACCTCCTCCGCCCCCGAGTGGGCGGTTCGCTCATCCGAGAGCGCACCCAACATCAGCGGTTCCGTCGCGGCCAACACGGAGCGTTCGTCCCGTGAGCCCGACCCCACCTTCATGGGAAAGCGACTCCGAGCCCCAAAAAGCCGACCCCGCTCACCACGGACTGGTGCCACACCGGCTCGCTCGAGTCAGCGACCAGAAACTCCTGCCGCAGCAGGTTGAGCTGGCCAGTACCGCCCATCTCCAGAAAAACCTCTTTACTAACGGATACTTGCAACGCCGCGCCCAGCTCACCGGCCAAGTACAGGAAATCACCCGAGTCGATCACGGGCGCTGGCTCCCGAACGCTGACGTGAAAAGCACCCACCGTTAGCCCTGCGCTGAGCGCGAGCCGCAGCTTGTTCGAACGCGCCGCGTCGTAGGTCAGCGCCAAGCCCGCCCGAGTGAGACCGACGTCGTAGACCCCGCCGCCATCGCGAGCCGTGCGCGGCGCCGTGTACCCGGCCGCGACCGAGAACCCGAAGCGATCGCCGGGACGCGCCATGAAAACCAGAGCCAGGCCGGTTGAAGTGCCAGGCACGAGCTCGCCCGAGAGCTCGGCACGCGCCGCGATGCTGGTCGGCGTGCGCGCGCGGGTCGGTGCCGGCGCTGCAACTTTCGGCGCGGGCGGCGCGGGCGGCGCGGGCGGAGGCGGCGCGGGTGGAGGCGGCGCTGATGGAGCCGCGGGCGGAGGCACATCGAATGCGGCGGTAGCCGCGCTCGGATCGGGCTGTCGCGACGCCGCTTCTGGATCGATGACCAGCGCGATGGCGAGTGCGGTCGCGTTGAAGAGCGCGGCGCAATCCGGCTCATCGCTTTCGAGAGCGCGCTGACCCAGTGTGTGGCCCTGCGCGTCGCGCACGAAGACGTCGCTGTGGTAGCGGCTGCCGCTCCTCGTTACTTGGACTTCGAACGCTCGCTCGGCGGAGGGCTCGAACACCTTGCGCCCGAGCCGCCGCTCGACCTCCACCGAAAGCGCGCGCGACGTCGGACACCCGTCGGCCCCGTCGCCTCTGGTCCAGGACAGTGAGTAGCTGCTCGGCGCCGGCGACTGCGCCTCGGCGCGCTGCACCCAGCAAGTGACCAAAGCCGAGCCCCACAAGGCCACCGCGACCCCGCGGCTGAAGCGCATGCACGCACCATCCCACTTGCGCCGGCGCCTGGGAAGCGTGGACCGAGCGCGCTCGAGGCTACCGGGTCGGCTTGCGGCAAGTGTCACGCGCGCCGAGGGCGGCACTCGCGGCCCGACGCGCCTGAGGCGGGGCTTTCGGGTTCGTTAGCTTGGCCAGCGATTCCTTCAAATTCGGCTGCGCCAGGCGTCCGAGCGAGACCACGGCCGCGCTGGCGATGAGCTGCGCTTCGGGGCTCGCCATCGGATCGGCGAGCTTGTCCGCGAACGCCACGAGTACGTCCGCGCTCGGGGTAGTTGTGCAGGGTCCAGCCGTTGGCG
>JBEHXA010000344.1:0-8117 GCA_048498935.1 Myxococcota bacterium | reverse complement strand
GGTCGGCGCTGTGCGGCATCATCGCGCTGCGCGCCTCCGAGCCGGGCTCTAGCCAGTTCACGGCGCTCCTCTCACGCATGCTCGATCGGGGCACCGAAGCAGGCGCCTGTCCGTTCTCGCGCGGGGTCCACTCGCTGGTGCCGGCTGGGCTACGGCAAGCGCTCGACGCGAGCGCGCTGCTCGCGGCTGTTGCGGCGCTGTTCGCCGGCACCGAGGTGGGCATCGTGATGGCCGCGTGCCTCGCCGCGCGGGCCGCGCTCGACGTACCGATCCCGGCCTTGATGCTCGAGCTCGGCGCGCTCTACCTGCCGTTCGCCCGCACGGCAGACGCCCGGCCCCGCGCGGAGGAGCCCGCCCCGCCGCCGGTACTTCCCGACACCGCCCCACCCTGACGACATTCTTTAGGATTGGTCGCTATCGGGCTGGAATCACTGAGCATTCCAGCCAGACCACCTCACAGGTGTTCAGATCGATCGAATATTGCTAATGTCGCGACCGCTCCGTGCATCCAAGGGATCGAGCCGAGTCGATGACCATTCCTGAGCTGGGCCGCGCACTGATCGTCGAGGACGATCCGGTCGTTGCGCGCTCCGTGGCGCGGCGGCTGCTGCGTCAGGGTTATTCGGTCAGCGTTGCCGAGAGCTGTCGCGCCGGGCGAGCTGCCGGCAAGGGCTTCGAGGTGGCGGTGCTGGATCTCGACCTCCCCGATGGCTCTGGCACCGACCTGGCGCAGGAGCTCCTTCGCCTCGGCGCGACGCGCAGCGTCGTCTTCTACACGGGCTCGGTCGACGAACAGCAGCGTGAGCGCGCGAGCCGACTCGGTAGCGTGGTCGACAAGGCGGACGATCTGGAACATGTGGTGGCGGCGCTCGCCTCGACCTCGATACCGGCGCCAGCCAGTCACGTAACGTCGTCGGCGCGCCAGCTCAGCGCAATTGGCTCACGCCGCTAGCCGATACCGGCTTCACGCAAGAATCGGCGCTCGATCTCGGCGTAGTCGACGCGCACGTCGAGCCGCGCGAGCACGGAATAGAAGCCGAACTGCAGGCGATTCATGAACAGCATGCCGGTCGGCAGCTGCACGAAGCTCTTGTCCTTGGCCCATAGCTGAGCCTTCACCTCGCCAATCGCTTCGACGAGGGAGGTCGCAAACTCGGTCGTGATGTGAAACGGCGAGCCGAACACCGGCTCGAAGCAGCGCCGAGAGTAGGCGGTCGCAGCTTCCTCGTAGGAGCCGCCCTTCGACTCCAGGATCAGCGCCGCCGTGCGCTTGAAGGCTGGCTCGTCGCGCCGCAGCGCGGCCAGGTGAAGGTCACGCGCCAGATCGAGCCGCGACCCGCTGATCGGCTGCACGCAGCCGAAATCCAGGAAAGTCACCGACCCGTCGCTTTGAAACAAGTAGTTACCGGGATGGGGATCGGCGTTGAACATGCCGCCCACCAGGTTGCCCTTGAAGACGAAGCGCCACAGCGTTTGGGCGTACTCGCGCCGTAGCTCGAGGCTCGCTAGTGCTGCTTCTTCGAGCGAAGCGCCACTCACGAGCTCCATGGTCAGCACCCGCCGCGCCGATCGTTCTCGCACCACCCGCGGTACCCGGATCTTTTCGTCACCGCGATGCAGGAGCGCGAATTGCTCCTGCCGCTCGGCTTCCAACCGGTAGTCGAGCTCTTCGCGAAAGCGCGTCTTCACTTCCTCGAGCACGGCGCCGGACTTCAGCGCGCGCGGACCGAGCGCGCCGACGAAACCTTCGAGCAGGCTCACGTTCGACAGATCGCTCTCGATCGCCCGGTCGATACCGGGATGCTGCACCTTCACCGCTACGGCCTCGCCGTTCGGCAGTCGTGCACGGTGAACCTGGCCGATGGACGCGCTGGCGAACGGCTCGGACTCCCACTCGTCGAACAACCGCTCGATGGGCGCGCCGAGCTCGGCCTCCACCAGCGCGCGAATCGCGTCGGGCGGCGAATGCGGCGCCGCGGTGCGCAGCGCGCCGAGCGCCTTTTCGTACACGGCTCGGTGCGTCTCGGGCACGAAGCCGTCGACGTAGCTCACGGTTTGGCCCAGCTTGGCCGCGAGGCCGCGCAAATTACCGAGCACCTCCGCAGTCCGCTCGGCGACTCGCTCCGAGCCCTTCGCTACGAGTAGATCGACCGACGCGCGCGCACCGACGCCGGCCAACTGCACGAAGCGTCCCAGACGACCCGTCGGGAGATCGTCCTTGGGCATGCTCAGCCGCGGCTCGCCACGAACGCCGCGAACACCACGACCAGGTAAGGCATCGACGCCAAGAACAGCCGACGCGCCCAGCGCGTCGGCTCACGGCGCCGTTGGCCGCTCAGCGCGACCGCCATGAAAGCCAGCGACGCCACGAGTGACGTGATGCCGTACGCGAGCCCTGCCAACCCGAGCAGCCAAGGCGCCACGGTCACGACGCTGAGCAGCACCGAGTAGCCGACGATGGCGCGATCCGTAGCCGCCTGCCCGCGCACGTTGGGCATCACTTTGAGCCCAGCGCGGTCGTATTCCGATGCCCGAAAGCTCGCGATCGCGAGGAAATGCGGCAGCTGCCAGACCAGCAAGATCGCGAACAGCGCGAGCGCCTCGAGCGACAACGTACCGCTCACGCTCGCGAAACCGATCAGCGGCGGAATAGCGCCAGGCACCGCACCGACGTGGAGCGACCAAGTCGTGATGCGCTTGAGCGGCGTGTAAGCGAGCACGTACGACGAAAGCGCGATCCAGCCGAGCAGCGCCGACAAAGAGCTGACCGACGTGGCGAGCAAGGTGAGCCCCACCGTAGCCAGCAGCGCACCGAAGCCCAGCACCATCTCCGAGCTGAGCCGTCCCGTCGGGAGCGGGCGACGGCGCGTGCGCGTCATCAGCGCGTCGGAATCACGCTCGAGCCACATGTTGAACGAATTGGCGGCGCCCACGACGCATGCGGTCGCGAAGAGCGCGAGCAGCAGCCGCAACGGCTCGATGCGCGCCGGCGCGAGCAGCGCGCCCGACACCATGGTCACCATCACGAGCGCCGTGACACTCGGCTTGGTGAGCTCGAACAGCGCACCGAGCTGCGCCCGCGACCCGAACGGGAGCAGGTTTCGGACAGGCTCGGCTGAGGGAGCCAACACCGACGAGTCAGGCGGATTCATTCGTCGCGCTCCTCCGAGGCTGCGCTCGATTCACCCTTGGCGGGCAGCAGCTTCGGCTCTGGGGGGACGACTTGGGGAGGGTCATCATGGGGAAGGGGGGACGGCTTGGAGGCAGGCTCGTCTTCAGCGACGGCGCGCTTTACGTGGCGCACCGCCTCCCCCAGACCCTTGCCAGCTGCGCCGATACGGCTACCGCCGAACAGCAGAAAGAGCAGCAGAGCGAGTAGGAGGAGCGACACAAATCGAGAAGTGCCCCGGCAGTACCACCAGCCCGATGGGCCAGCAATCCGAATCAGAACTGGATGAAAGAACTGAACAATTTGGGCCCGCGCGACAGCAGCAAGCTGAGCGTCCCGAGAACCGCGACAGCGGCCAGGGCCGGTCCGATGTAGCTCGCCGCGGACGCGCCTTCCTGATCCAGCGCGATGACCAGCGCGGCCGCGGCGCCGCCCGGCAGACTAAAACAGACGAGCGTGCCGAGCCGACGCCCCCAACGCGGCGAGGATCTTGGCTCCGCGGGCGCATCGCGGCGCGGCAGCCAGAACAGCACTGCGGCGAGCGAGAGCCCGGCGCCGATCCCTCCCAGCAATCCGAGGCGATCGAGCGGTGACAATCGAGCGGAGCGCGTCCAAAGCGGTAGGCCCGTCACGCGCGCTTGCTCGGCCGTCAGGTGGACGCGAAGCGAACGCTTGGCGTCCAGCGCCAGCCCCGCCATCTGCGCATGCCGCAAATCTTCCGAGAAGCTGAGCTCACGCATGGCCACGCGCACGGAGCGAACGCCCGGCATCGGTCCTTCGATAACCGGTGGATCAGCGCAGCGCACGTCGAGCCCGAGCAGCGGCACCGCAACGATCGTACCCGGAGCCACGCAGCTCTCGCGCGCTCGTTGCACGAGGTCGTTGGCGAGCGCGCCGGGGCGATCGGTGCCGCGCGGCAAGAGCTGTGCAACAGCCAACACCCCGAGCAGCAGCCCGAGGAGACCGAGCGCCGGGAGAGCACGCCCGATGAGCGGCCGGGAAGGCACCTGACTCAGCCGACGCAGCGTGGACACCGAGAGCGCCACGAGCGCGCCGGCTTCGAGCGACAGCGCGAGGACCGGCAGAAGAAACGGAACCAAGAGCGCCGGGCTGCTAGCCGCCGACGGAAACTGCCGGCCGAGTCGCGCCAGGCCCAAGAGCCCCACGACCAGCGCCGCCAGGGGCAGAACGCGACCAAAGCTGAGGATGTCGCGCTTCATGCGCCCTGTTCTAGCGAAAATCCGCGTGCTTGCTCCAGAAACACGCCCCGCCTATGCTCGCTCGTCCGCGAGGAGGATGAACGCTCGGCGTTCCGCGGCATCGGAGACTCTCGAACCATGAACACGCGCAGCCTAGTTTCGGTTCTGGCCCTCGCTGCCACGGGTCTCACCCCGCTTGCCGCACGGGCAGCCACGGGTGACCCCGAAGCTTCACCCACCGGCAAGGGCATCGCCGGCGGCGCCCTGCTCGGCGCCGAAGCCGTGATGGTCACCGAAGCGGCCGTGGGCGTGAAGCCCGCCTGGGCCTACCTCGTCGGCGGCTTGGCCGGCGGCGCAGCGGGCGGCGTGGGTGGCTATTTCGTCGAACAGAACGCCGACGCGCGCGCGCCGATGTTGATGCTCGCCGGCGGTTTGGTGTTGGCGATCCCGACGGCCGTGGCCGTTCTCGCCGCCACTGCCTACGAGCCACCAGCCAACTACTTGCAAGACGAGCCACCTGCCGACGAGCCGGTCGCCGAGCCGCCGGCAGCGAAGGACGCAGCTCCGGCCCCCGCGGCGCCGCCCGCGACCGAAACTGCGCCCCCTCCCGCCGCTCCTCCTCCCGAGGCTGCGCCGGCACCCACGGGCTCCATCCGGCGTCACCTGCGTTCCCCCAGGCGCCTGTCGTTGAAGCTCCCACCACCCGCGCTCTTCGGCTATCGCGAAGAGCAACTCGCGCTGGGCTTCCCGAATGTCGAGGTGCGCCAGGCCTACACGCGTACCGAGCGCATCATGTTCAACGCGCCGGAAGCGACTGAAGTGCGTATCCCCCTGATCGACGTCGTTTTCTGAGACTGCGGGACAGGAGCGCTGCCCGAAACGGCGCGTCCGAGCGGGTCGGCGCGCGACGGGGTTGGTAATCGGGGCAGGTTGTCGGCTAAGCTTGGAAGTCAGGCAACTTTCTCCCCTGGTTTGGATCGGAACATGGCACAGCCAGCGCCCCCAAGGGCTGGAACATCACGTAAGAGGGCGGATGACCCCGCCCTTGGCAAGGTCATCGCAGGTCGCTACCGCCTCGAGGCGCGGATTGGCGAAGGCGGGATGGGCATCGTCTATCGCGCGCGACACGTGCTCATCGACCGTGTCGTCGCCGTCAAGCTGATCCGCCCCGACCTCCGCGGTGAGACTCACCTGCGAGCGTGGATGCTGCGCGAGGCGCGCGCCGCCAATCGCGTCGACCACGCGCACATCATCGACATCCACGACATCGGCGAGACCGACGACAGCGAGCTGTACCTGGTCATGGAGTACCTGGTCGGCACGCCGCTCTCGTCGGAGCTGGCGCGCGGACCATTACCGCTCAGTCGCGCCGTCGACATCCTCGAGCAGATGGGCGCCGCGCTCTCGCGCGCTCACGACTTGGGCGTGGTCCACCGCGACCTGAAGAGCGACAACATCCTGCTCACCGCGCGCGGCGGCCGCAAAGACTTCGTCAAGATCTTGGACTTCGGTCTGGCAGCGCTGGCTCACGATCCGCGCCTGGCCCCGAAGGGCGCGGTGTTCGGAACGCCCGAATACATGTCGCCCGAGCAGGCGCGCGGCGAGCAAGCCGGTCCGCAATCGGACTTGTACGCGCTCGGCGTGCTGTTCTTCGAAATGCTGACCGGACAGCTGCCGTTCCGCGCTGGCGATCGCGAGACGCTGCTGGAGATGCAGCGCACGTCGCCCGCGCCGCGCCCGACCAGCGTCAAGAAGGATTGTCACCCGGTCGCCGAGCGCATCGTGCTGCGCTTGCTCGAGAAGGATCCGCGCAAGCGCTACCGCGACGGCCACCATCTGCTCGAAGAGCTGAAGGCACTGCAGCGCTCGCTGCCCAGCACGTCTTGGGACAAGGAAGGTGGCACCTCGGCCGGCGAAGCCTCGCCAGTCCAGGCTCCTCCGCCCCCGCCTCCGCCCAAAACGCTGCCGGTCGCCGAGTGGGCCACGCGCGCCGGGTTGTTCGCGCGCATGGTCGCGCGTGCGTACCCCTCGGCCAACGCGCCCGCCGAGGTCGCTCAAGCGGTCAGCGCAGTATGGGACGTCGCCGCCAAGGCCAACGGCCTCGAAGGTGAAGTGGCGAGCCACACGCGTAAGCTCGAAGCGCTCGAGCGACGCGGACGCGCGCTGCGCGCTGAAATCGGCCGCAAGGTGGAGGAGCTGGCTCACGAGGAATCGCGCTCGCTGCGCGAAGCCGCCGCCTATGGTGAAGAAGAGGAGTCGGCTCGCCGCGAGCTCTCGCGCGCCCAGCAAATCGCCGAAGACAAGGTCGGCGTGGCGGATCGTGCCGATCGCGCCGGCCAGGGTACGCGCGTGATCTTCGAGCAAGCTGGCGCTGCCGCGGCCATGGTCGAGGCCCAGCGCCAGTGGCTGAAGACCCGCGAGACGCGGCGCATGGCTCGCGAGGCCAGCGCTGCGGATCTCAGACGGCAAATCGAGGAGCTGCGCGGGCAGCTGGCTCGCTACGCCGAAGCGCTGGAAGAGGATTTGGCGTCGGGTCGCGAAAAGGTCGCAGCCCGCGCCCGTGAAGGCCTCAAGTTCGAGAAGGTCTTCCTGGATGCCTCCGCGGTCTTGCTGGCACACCTAAAGGGGCGCCCCGAGTGCCGCGACCTGATGAACGAGATCATCGCCCCGACCCCGCCCGAGGGTGACGGCGCCCCGAATACGACGACGCCCAACCGCGTCGAAGAGGCGTGACGAGCGACGTGCCCGGCGCGGAGCTCAGCGTCCGCGTTCCGGGCGCAGCGCTACTCGCGCACGGTCAGAGCAAGTCGTTCACGTTCAAGCGCGGCAACTCCACCGAGGAGGCGTTCGTGCTGCGCTGGGGCGACGGGCTACATTGCTTCGCGAACTCGTGCCCGCACTGGAGCGTCGACCTCGACTTCGGCACCGGAGACTTCTTCGACGTCGCGCTGGATCGCATCGTCTGCCGCAATCACGGCGCGCTATTTCACCCGCAAACCGGCTTCTGCGAGTGGGGGCCGTGCACCGGGCACTCGCTGGAGAGCTTTTCACTCAGCGTCGAGGGCGACGACGTCGTGGTGACGCTGCGCTGAAGCTCGCTATTCCGGCAGGCGACGCGCCAGAAACGACTTCAGCTTGACCAGGCTACGGGCGTCGCGCGCGAAAGCCGGCGCTGCATAGCCCGAGCCCCACTGCGCCACCTCACGCACGAACTCGCCGCGCACGGTCGCATCCTCCAGGATGTTCGCGACGCTGCGCCCGCGAGCCTTTCCTTCGCTCAGCTTCTGCGTGTAGCGCTCGAGGCGCGCGTAGTCGTCGCCCAAGAACTCGCGGATCAGCTCGGCGTCGGTCGCCAGCTTGCCCAGCACGCCGATACGCTCCGCAGGCTCGACCAGCGCGGCCGCGACGCGCAGCACGAAGGCATCGTCGATGAAACCCAAATCTTCCAACCCGTCGGGGATCAGATCGAGCGACTTGAAGAGGTAGTTGAGCGCGCTCGCGGCGCCGCTTTGCGCGGCCGGCGCGACGTCGGCTTGCTCGAGGAGCGCCGCCAGCTGCTGGGCGTCGTCCGCCAGAGACCTGAGCCAAGCCGGAAACGCCTCCAAACAACGAGAATCGAGCGTCGTCATGTGAGCCTCTTTCGCCCCGCCCTGCGGCGAGTGAACGCTCAATTACTGGAGCCGCACAGCACGCGCAAGGCGTTTTCAGAAAGCAGCTTTCGCAGCGCCGCCTCGCTCGTCCCGGCGCGC
>JBEHXA010000343.1:0-8157 GCA_048498935.1 Myxococcota bacterium | reverse complement strand
GGTGCCGCCCTTGCCGCCCTTGCCGCCGCCGTCGCTGTCACCAGCTTCGGCGCCGCTGCCGCCCTTGCCACCGGGGTTGTCGTCGCCGTCGTCGCCGCAACCAACGACGCCCACGACAATAAGCATCGCGCTGAATCCCAGAACTGAAAGTTTCTTCATTGGTACTCCTATGTCGGGGAGCACCTTGCAAAAGGTTTGTGGCGACTCCGGGGTTGAACCGTAACTTTCAGGTGTCACCCGTCCCCGATCTGCGACGCGGATTACACGCGCGTCACAGAGCGTACGCGGGCGCCACGCCGTCGAGCGCGAGCGCGCAAGAACACAACGCCACGAAGGCGATTGCGTGACCCGTGAGGCTGCGCGTAACGAGCGGCTTTCAGTACGTGTACGTGGCCGCGAGCTGGAACACGCGACCCTCGTACTCTCGGTACGTTTCCTTGGCCGGGTCCTTCTTCTTGCCGAGCGTGAACACCCAGGGCGAACCGATGATGTTGTTGGCGTTGAATTTGACCGTGAAATGCTTGCCGATCTCCTTGGCGATGGTGGCGTCCATCATCAAGCGCGGCTGCTCGTACTCGTCGTCCAGCCCCGAGGTGCCCACCTTGGTGATGTGGCGACCGATCACGTTGCCCAGCAAGCGCATGTCGAGCCCGAGCGGGTCATTGGAGTAGTCGAACGCGAGGTTCACCACGTAGGGCGCCTGGTTGACCATGGCGCGATCTTCGTTGGTCACGATGATGCCGCCGACGCCGGTATCGGGGTCCAGCTCGATCTGCGAGTAGGCGAGGGTCAAGTTGCCGATCACGCTCAGGTCGCGGAGCGCCGGTGTGATGAACTCCAGCGACTTGCGGCCCTCGAGCTCCATGCCCACCAAGCGCGCCCCCTTGGCGTTCTGGTAGCTCACGATGTTGTTGCCCATGACGTAGGGCTCGATCGGGTCCTTGAAGATCTTGTAAAAGATGCTGAAGGCGAGCACTTCGCGAGGCGTCGGGAAGGTCTCGAAGCGCAAGTCGAAGTTCTTGATGTAGGTCAGGCGCAGGTTGGGATTGCCCTTGTTGGTGTCACCGCCGAAGTAGTCGGTGTACTGCGCAGGCGAGAGCTCGCGAATCTGTGGGCGAGCCAGGGTTTCCGAGGCGACCGCGCGCAGCTTGCTCTTCTTGGTCACCGAGTAGGCGAGCGAGAGAGACGGCAAGAAGTCGGTGGCGTTGATATTTGCGCCTTCGGAAGCGCCGCCGTCACCTTCCGTCACTACGTATTGGCTGTACGGGTCGATGGTCTGGTGCGTGTGCTCGACGCGCGCACCGCCGATTACGCGCAGGTCGTCGAAGAACGTCATGTCGACCATGGCGTAGCCGGCGTAGATATCCAGCTCGGCCTTGTACGCGTCGTCGGGGAACGTCGTCTCTTGCAGCGAGAGGTTGGGGCCGACGTTGTAGCTCTGGTAGAGCTTGTTCGGGCACTCCAGGTAGTAGTCGGGGCCGCACTCGAACAGCGAGGGGTCCGCCGGACGCGGGCGCACCTTGTTGAAGATGAACCGTCGAGCTTGGTAGTCGCGGTCGCGTTGCGAGAACAAACCGCCGATCTTGACCTTGCCGATGTCGGCGTTTTTGGTGAAGGGCTGGGTCCAGTCGAACCCGGCTCCACGCTGCTTTTCACCCTGGTCGATGTACTGGTGCTCGCCGCTGGAGCCGTTGCTGTTGGCGCTCCACGAGTCGCGAACCGCGATGTACTGGTAGGCGGTGGTGCGCGTGTCGGGCTCGGCGCGGCTCGCCACCGAGTACGAAGCGTTCCACGACAACTGAGCCTTGTTCAACGCGGTAAAATCGTGCTCGCCGCGCAGCTGCACCATGTTGAGCGCGCGGCTCACGTAGCGGAGTTGAGCCGACTTCACGATGCCGTCGAGGTTTTCGTACGTGCCGGTCGAAAAGTTGGTGGTCGCGTCGGCCAATTGAGTGTGGATGCCGGTCACGCTGAGGCGATGCTTTTGCGCGGGCCAGTAGCTCACGGTGCCGAGCGCGCCCCAGTTGACCTTGTCCTCGCCCTGCTGCGAGTCGATGTCGTTCTCGATACCGATCGTCTGCTTACCGGTACCGGGCTCGACCTCGGGCTGAAAGTCGGTACGGTGCGCCTTGCGGTTGCGGAAGGCGCGCCCGTAGTTGAAGGTACCGAGCATGCCCAAGCGCTGATCGTTGGGCAGCTTCCAGCCGTTACCGGCGACCGTGCTCAGCGAGTAGTTGGGCAGCGTGAACGAGGTGCGCGGGTGCATCGACGAGTTGAGCTGCTTGCCGGCTGCGATCGTGTCGTCGTCCGCGGTCAGCACGTGGTCCGGGAAGCCGTCGGGCAAGGGCCGCATGCTGTGATCGAAGCCGAGCCAGTCGGTCTTGCTGGTCGGCTGGGTGTAACGATCGCGAAAGGTGGCTTTGGTGTCGAAGCCGGTGCCGAGCGAGAGCTGAAACAATGGCTTGCTCGGCAGCTCGCGCGTGTCGATGCGCACCGAGCCGCCCGCGAAGTCGGCGGGCATGTCGGGCGTGAAGGTCTTGACGATGGTGATGTTCTCGAGAATCAGCGACGGAAACAGATCGAGCGGAATCGCGGCGCGATCGGGCTCGGGGCTCGGGAGCGGGGCGCCGTTGAGCAGCGCGTTGGTGTAGCGCTCGCCCAGGCCGCGCACGTAGACGAAGCGATTGCCGACGATGGTCGCGCCGACCACGCGCTGCGTTGCCTGTGCCGCGTTGCTCGCCGGGGTGCGCGCAATTTCAGCGCGACCCACGCCGTCGCCGACTGCGGCCGAGCGCTGGCGCGTGAGCAGCAAACCTTCGACGCTGGACTTGTCGACCTCCGTCACGATCTCCACGGTTTCGACGGCCTGTTCGTCGGGCACGACGTCGACGTCGATCTTCTCGAGCGCGCCCGCCTTGACCTCGACGCCTTTCACGACCGAGGGCTTGTGCAGCTCGACGTAGATGCGCAGCGTATAGGTGCCGGGCGGTAGCTCCAGCCGGTAGCGACCGTCGAAGTCGGCGATGGTCTTGTACTTGGTGCCGACCACGCTGATCTGCGCTTCCGGCGCGGTGTCGTGCTCGACGGCGTCTTTGACGGTTCCGACGACTGCGCCCTTGCCCTTGGCCGGGGGACGCGTGAGCGCGGCCTGGCCTTGCGCTTCCTCCGCCGCCAGCTCCTTTTCCGCTTCGGCGTCGAGCTCGGCGTCGCTCATCTCGTCTTCGTCGGCGCCCGCCTCCTCTTCAACGGCAGCCGGCGGGGGTGCGGCCGGTGGCTTGGCCGTACCGGCTTCCGCCGGTTTTTCGGCGGGCTGGTCCTCCGCGTCTGCTTCGTCGGCGTCTGCCTCGTCGGCGTCGTCCGAAGCGGCAGCAGGTTGTGCGGCCGCGCGGTGCGCCAGCGTCGACTGAGAAAGGAGCGTAAAAACTAGTGCGGAAACGAGGCGAAAAGGTCGCATTGAAGCGCCCCGAATCTCCCGATCGCGCGTGACGTCCCCATGACGAACAGGCAACGTTGCAACAAATCCGCGTATCTCGCGGTGAAAGAATCGTGACCGGGCGCGCCTAGAGCCACCACCTTTACGCGCCCCGACAGATCGGTTTCGTTGACGCCCGAGCACAGAAACACCGAACCCATGACGAGCGCTCTTCGCATCAGGTTGCTACTCGGAGCTTGCCTAGCAGGCCCACTGGTCGGCTGCGGCTACTCGGAGAACGAATGGCAAGCCCAGCTCGCCAAGTACGAGGGGCTCGCCAAACAGCAACGCGCTGACGCCGCACAGCGCGACAAGCTCCGCGCCGAGCTCACGCTCGCGAGCAAGCAGGTAGCCGACCTGAAGGGGCAACTCCAGAAGATGGGTGTCGATCTCGACACCATCAATCAGCAGCTCGAGCAGACCGGCTCGACGAACAAGCAGCTCGCCAAGAACGTGGAGGAGCTACAGCGCGCGCTCAAGGAGTATCAGGAGCGCGCGGCCCAGTTGGAGCGCATCAAGCAACGCTTCGAGCTTCTGCGCGACAAACTGAAGAAGCTCACCGAGCTGGGGCTCAAAGTGGAGATCCGTCGCAACCGCATGGTGATTCGCTTGCCTGGCGACGTGCTGTTCGCATCGGGTGATGACCAGCTGAGCAAAGACGGCAACCAAGTGCTCGCCGCGGTGGCCGACGTGATTCGCAACGACAAGCCGCTGTCGGGTCGTTACTTTCAGGTCGCCGGGCACACCGACAACAAGCCGCTCAGGGGCGGACGCTTCGGAGACAACTGGGGGCTCTCCGCCATGCGCGCGCGGCGCGTGCTGCTTTACCTGGTCGCGCCGCTCGGCCCATCGGGCGGCGGGCTCAGCTCCGAAAGACTACACATGGCCGGGTACGGCGATACGGACCCGGTGGTGAAAAACGACACCGAAGAAGGTCGCAAGCAGAACCGGCGCGTCGAGCTCGTGCTCTTGCCCGACATCGAGGAAATGCTCGACCTTCGTTCGCTTATTTGATGGATCGGGGCGCAAGCGGGTGGTGCTCACCCGTCCAGCCCGGCGACCCTTCCGGAAAATCGTAGAAACTAAGCCAAAGCGGCTGCCGTAGGACGGCTCTGTGGGCAACTTCTAGCGCTCCACTGTGGGCCGGTATACGACACGCCGGCTTGGACGCGCCCGGTAGCCCAGACACTTCTGCGACTAGCGCAGAAGAGCTGATGGATCGGTACGTCGGCGGTGATGCCGAAGCCTTTGACGCCCTGTATCGAAAGCTTGCACCAACGCTGATGGGCTACCTGATCCGACTGACTCGCAATCGCTCCCGAGCGGAAGATCTTCTGCAAATTACCTTCACCAAGGTGCATCGGGCCCGCGCCAGCTACCTGCAGGGCGCGCCAGTGCTACCCTGGGTGATCGCCATTGCTCGTCGTTCCTTTCTGGACGAGCGCCGGGCAGCCGCCGTAAGAAACGAAGATCTGAGTAGCGACGGTAGCCTGCCCGAGCCGCGGCCCGAAGCCCCCGCAATCCCGACCGAAATGTCCGATGCGCTCGAAACTGCACTGCAAAAACTCCCGGAGAGCTACCGGGAGGCCATCGAGCTCACCAAGATTACGGGGTTGAGCATTCAAGAGGCCGCCAGCGTGCTGGGAACTACCGAAACCGCCATCAAGCTCCGCGTGCACCGCGGGTACAACCAGCTCCGTAAGGAGCTCGAAGGCTTCACGCGCGCGTCATGACCCAGAAGGACCCCTTGCTAGACATGCCATGGCCGGGGGCCACGGCGACCCCGAGCGAGGCTTGCTCCAAGGCCATTCGCGGCACTTGCACCAAGGGGCTCTGCGCCAAGCGCGGGGTTTCAGCGACCACTCGAGCGCTCCTCACGCTCGGGCTCTCGCTGCTGCTTCTCGGGTACTACACCTGGTACGGCCTCACCGACAATCGCCCGTCCGGGGTGATGCGCACCGCGCTGTTCGGCGCGATGGGTTGGCTCGGTGCACAGGCGGTGCTCGTGTTCGTCACGCTCGTGAGGCCGCCCGGTAAACGTGGCTCACGCGCGCTGCGCCTGGCGATGCTGATCGCGGTGCCGCTACTGTTCGTCGGTTACCTGGCGCTGGTTTCGACGGAGGCGCTGCCTGTCGGTAAGTTCGCGCATGGTTATTCGGGCGGCCACGCGCTCGGCTGCGGGATCGTCGCGCTGGTGCTCGGAGCGCTCGTCGCCGGTGGCGCCATCTTCGCCTGGCGGCGCACCGATCCGTATACGCCCGGCCTTTCTGGCGCCTTGATTGGCATGGTGGCGGGCATCGCGTCGGGCTCCGGCATGAGCGTCGCGTGCGCGACCGGTGAGGCGTTCCACGTGTGCTTCGCACACGGCGCGGTGGTGTTTGCTCTGTCGGCGCTCGGCTTCGGCCTCGGCCGGCGACTACTGGCGCCGTGAACACAGTCACGACCGTCGCAGGCTCCGAGAAGCGGAGCACGCTGTCCAAGGTGACGGACTGGGCGCTCTACGCGGGTGTGGCAGGCCTGTTCGGGCTGCTGATCACGCGCGGCGGTTCGGGCCCCACGGAGGGCAGCAAGGCTCGAGACTTCACGCTACCGCTAGCCAACGGCAGCGGGCAGTTTCGGCTCGCGGATCAGCGCGGTAAGCCGGTGCTGGTCGAGGTATTCGCCAGCTGGTGCGGCGCCTGTGAGCGAGCCGCGCCGATGGTCGACGAGGTGTACCGCGAAGCCCAGCAGAGCGGCGTCGTGTTCGTCGGGGTGAGCGTCGACGACGACGTGCGCGCGGCAGCCCGCGTGCAGCAGAGCTGGCCCATCACCTACCCTGTCGCAATCGACGACGGTACCGTGCACAAGGGCTACGGCGTTTCGCTGCTGCCGACGTTCGTGCTGATCGATCGAGACGGCAACGTGAAGCGCGTGTCTTCGGGCGTGCCGACGCGCCGCACGCTGTCGCGCTGGCTCGGCGAAATCTGATTGGCGCGCTAGAAGCGCGCCGAATTCCGGCCGCCTCGCGACTCAGTGCTTGTGCTCGGGTTCGACGACGGGCTTGCTGCCGGCGGGCTCGGGCATGCCGGGCTGGCGCAGGATCAGCTGACCCGGGCTCGGGCCGATCATGTGCGGCTGCGGGCGCGGTTTGAAGGTGCCGTCGTCCACCTCGCGCGAGACGACCTTCCAGATCTGCCCTTCGCGCTCGACGCGAATGATGTAGCTCTCCGGCTTGGCCGAAACGCCGTGAGTAATGATGCGCGAGGTCGAGCGCGTGGCGTCGCGCTCCAGCAGCTGAGCGGCGACCTGAACGCTGCCGCGCAGCGTCGAGGCACGCTGAGCGCATGAGGGATCGGCGTCGCAGATCTTCTCTTGCTTGCGCACTTCCTCGACCATCGGTCCGCGAGCGAGCTCGACCGCGCCACCGAAGCTCTTCGTCGAGTAGCGGAGCTCGAACTCCATGGCCGCGTCCTTGGGGTCACGCGCCAAGTCGGTCAGATCCACCTTGCGCGGATCGCGAGTCTCTTTGGGCGGGTGGTAGTTGCAGCCACCGCGCGCGAAGATCCACATGAAAAACGTGATGATGCCGATCACGGCGAGCATGCCGATCGTCTGCCGATTGGGCGAGTCGATCTCGTCCTCGCTCGGCGGCGGAGGCGGCGGCGTCCGCGCCTTGAGCTTCTTTTTCTTCGGACGGTCCGCGGCGACGGGCTCGGCCGGCGCGGGCGCCTGGCTTGCGGACTCTTGCTCGGAAGCGCTCGACATGCGCGCTTCGGGTAGCAAGCCTCTGGGAATTCCGCAACCGGCCCCGCCGCCGGCCGACCCGACGGCATGCTGAGACCTGGCTCGATTTGGCCCCTTTTGGCGGCAGGAGCGCTGGGAGCGCTGGGATGCTCGGGCGCCGCGCCCCTACCGGCCAAGGCGGTCGAGCTGAACAAGGCAGGCACGGAGGCCCTGGTACGAGGGGACCTGGAGACCGCCGACGCGCGCTTCACCCTCGCGCTGGAGTACAGCCCCCGCTTCGTGGAGGCTCTGGTCAATCAGGGCCTGGTCGAGCTGCAGCGGGGCAATTTCGATCGCGCCCGTGAGCTCATCGTGCGGGCGCGCCGGCTGAACCCCGACGTGGCGCAGCCGCACCATGCCTTGGGCATCCTGGCTGAACGACAAGCGCGACCGGACGAAGCCTCTCGCCACTACTACGCCGCGCTCGAAGTCGATCCCGGGTTTTGCCCCGCGCGCGCCAACCTGGCGCGGCTTCTGTTCGACGCCGGGATGCTCGAAGAGGCGCTCATCCAATACAAACGCCTGGCCGAGGCCGAACCCGACGGAGTGGACGCAGCCGTCGGGCAAGCCGAAACGCTGCTCCGCCTCGGGCGCGTCGACGAAGCCGACGCCATCACGCGCGCTGCGCTCGAGCGCTTCCCCGACTCGGCGGAGCTCACGACGCTCGCAGCGCGAGCGCTACTCCGCAAAGGCGACGCGGACGCTGCGATCGCGCTGCTCTTGCCCCTCGGCTACGGCCGCGACGACGTGGCCGCGACCGCGCTGGCGTGGCTCGCGACTGCAGAGCTGGTGCGCGGACGCCCACGCAGCGCCGTGGGGGCCGCGGAGCGCGCGCTGAAGCTCGAGCCCGGCTCGCCGGTCGCGACATTTGCCATGGCCGAAGCGCTCAAAGAGCTGGGCGACCCGGCCGCTTTGACGTGGCG
>JBEHXA010000342.1:0-8158 GCA_048498935.1 Myxococcota bacterium | reverse complement strand
TGCCCGATGTGTCGAGCCTCACGCCCTTGCCGCGCGCTGCCGAAGCGGCGCGTTGGATCCGCATGGGCCAGCTCGAGCACGCCTCGGTCGCCGCCTTCGCGCGCTTCAGCCTGCAGCTGCTGTCGCTGGGCGCGCCTCCCGAGCTGGTCGAGGCCTGCACCGCAGCCCTGGCCGATGAAACCGCGCACGCCAAGCTCTGCTTCCGCCTGGCCAGCGCCTATGCAGGCCATGCCGTCGGACCAGGGCCTCTCGACATCGCCGGCAGCCTGACGCCCAGCACGCTCGCCGAAATCGTCGATCTCGTCATCGCCGAAGGCTGCTTCGGCGAGACGATCGCAACCCTGGACGCGCAAGAAGCCGCGGAACAGTCCACCGACCCCGTCATCGCCGCCGCCTTCACCCGCATTGCGCATGACGAGCAGCGCCACGCGGAGCTGGCCTTCCGCTTCTTACGTTGGGCGATTGACCATGATCCTGCTGTCGTGCGCACCCACATCACCCGAGCAATCGACTCGTGCCTCGACCATTCGAGCGGCGCGCGTGATGTCGTCATTCCATGCTTGCTCGACTTGCTTCGCGCTCACTCTCTTTCATTGGAGATCGCGTCTTGATCGAAAATCGCAAGCTCAAGCACCACGACTCATTGCGCTGGGCCCTGTTCGCGTCGCTCGGCCTGCTCTCCGCGGCTTGCGGCGGCAGCACGCTCGACGATGGCGAAGGCGGCGGCGGCTCCGGTAGCCACGGCGGCTCGGGCAATCACGCCGGCACCAACACCGGCGGCACCGGACAGGGCGGAGGCACGCAGCTCGTCAGCTGTACTTCGCCGACGACGGATCCCATCACCGGGCTCGTGAGCTGCGACGAGGGCTACCATCACCGACCGCTCGCCAAGCAGTGCGGCATCACGACCAAGATCGCGGCACCGCCCGGCGATGTGCCGGCGCCCAACCCGAAAGCACGCGCCGACGGAACCGTTGAGTGCAACGCCGATACGGCTTCCACCTGCGACATCTACCAGTGGGGCTATTGCCACCTGCAGTCGGACGGTGGGGGCCCCCAGCTGCCCACGTGTCAGTCTGGTTGCGTGAACGATAGCGACTGCGGTCCCGACCAGGCTTGTATGTGCGGCGACGCAGAGTCTCCGACTGGCGGCGCTTGCAAGTACGTGTCGTGCCGCACCGACCAAGATTGCGGCAGCGGCTCGTTCTGCGCGTCGGCGGGGCAAACTTGTGGCTCGACCACCCTCGCGTGCCAAACGAAGTCGGACGAGTGCAACTCCGACCAAGATTGCGGCAGCGGCGTGCGCTGCGTGTACGGCGAAGGTGGGGACCAGTCGCGCCACTGCGGCAGCGGAGTCGTGTGCGGACGCCCCTTCCTGGTCGAAGCCGAGCAACGCCTCGCGCCGCTCGTGAACGGCGGCGCCTGGCTCGACCAGGCCGAAGCGGTGCCGCGCGTCGATCACCTGAGCTGGAGCGAGCGCAGCGCACTCGCCGAGCATTGGGCCTACCTCGGCCGCATGGAGCACGCTTCGATCGCAGCCTTCGCGCGCTTCAGCCTGCAGCTGCTGTCGCTCGGCGCACCGCCCGACCTGGTCGATGCTTGCACGCAAGCGCTCGCGGACGAGACCTCGCACACCAAGCTGTGCTTTCGCATCGCTAGCGCCTACGCCGGCCGCGCCCTGGGCCCCGGCCCGCTCGACGTACAACGCAGCCTGGAGGCGACCTCGCTCGAACAAATCGTCGACCTGGTGATCGCCGAAGGCTGCTTCGGCGAAACCAGCGCAGCCCTCGACGCGCTCGAGGCTGCGGAAAGCGCCGCCGATCCGGTGATCGCGGCGGCCTACACCCGCATCGCCGCCGACGAGCAGCGCCACGCCGAGCTCGCCTTCCGGTTCGTGCGCTGGGCACTCGAGCGAGGTGACCACGCCGTGCGTGCCACCGTGCGAGGCGCCGTCGCTTCACCGCCCCGCAGCGACGCCGCTTCCCGCCAAGTCGTACTGCCCTGCCTCGCCGCTCTGCTCGACGAAGAACCCGCCAGCCTGCGCGTGCTGGCCGCGAGCTGAGCGCGCGCTACTTGAACATCTTCAAGAACGCGGCGCCGTACTTCTCCAGCTTGGCGGGGCCGACGCCCGGCACTTGCAGGAGCTCTGCCTCGGTGCGCGGCTTGCGCGCTGCCATTTCGAGCAGCGTCGCGTCGTTGAAGATCAGGTAAGCGGGCACACCCTTCTCGCGCGCTAGGTGCAGGCGCAGCGACTTGAGCAGCGTGAGGAGCTCACCGTCCACGGAGCTGCTCGAGATCGCAGCAGCCGCGCGGGGCGCTGCCGAATCGCCCCGGCGCGCCTTGCGCAGCTTGGGCGGCAACGCCGCTCTTCCGCCGCAAACATCGCAGCTTTCGCGGCACGCATCCATGCTCTCGCCGAAGTATTGCGCGAGCAGCTGGTGCCGGCAGCGCGTCGCCTCGGCGAACCGAAACATCTCGCGCGCCTGCGAGCGCAAGCGCTCGGCGGCGCTGTCGTCTTCCGTCCCGTCGGCGAAGCGGTCGTACGCCACGACCTCCGACCACGAGTAAAACAGAATGCAATCGCTCGGCGCGCCGTCGCGACCCGCACGCCCAATCTCTTGGTAGTAACCCTCGACCGACTTGGGCAAGTCGCGGTGAATCACGTAACGCACGTTGGACTTGTCGATGCCCATGCCGAACGCGATCGTGGCGACCACCACGTCGATGTCGTCGTTGCGGAACGCTTCCTGCACCTTCGAGCGCTGCTCGGGCGCCAAGCCCGCGTGATAGCAAGCCGCCTTGCAGCCCTGCTGCTTGAGGTAATCAGCCGTCTCTTCCGTCGACTTGCGCGACAGGCAATAGACGATGCCGCTCTCCCCAGCGCGCGCCGATACCAAGCTCGCGATCGCCTCGCGCGTGGTGCGACCCAGCGAGTCACCCTTTTGAAAACTGGCGAGCCGCAAATTCTTGCGAAAAAATGAGCCTCGGAACAGCTTGGGCGCGCGCATGCCGAGCTGCTGCACGATGTCGCGCGTGACCTGCGGCGTCGCAGTCGCGGTGAGTGCCAGCATCGGCACGTTGCCGAAGCGGCGCTTCAAGCTCGAGAGGTTGCGATACGCGGGCCGAAAGTCGTGACCCCACTCGCTGATGCAGTGCGCCTCGTCGATCGCGATCAGCGCCGGCCGCACCTCCGCGAGTAAGCGCCCCACGGACGCCTCCAGCCCTTCCGGCGCTGCGTACACCAGGCGGTGCTTACCGGCTGCGATTGCGGCCATGCGCTCACGCCGCTCGTCGAAGCTCAACGTGGAGTTCAAAAACGTCGCCGACACGCCCGCCTCGCTGAGGGCGTCGACCTGATCTTTCATCAAGGCGATCAGCGGCGACACCACGAGCGCAAAGCGCTCCAGCGCGATGGCCGGCACCTGATACGTCAAGCTCTTGCCGGAGCCGGTCGGCATCACGCCCACGCAGTCTTGGCCCGAAAGCACAGCGTCGATAATTTCGCGCTGACCGGGTCGAAAGCTGTCGTAGCCGAACACGTCCTTCAGCACCTCTTCAGGTGGCTGCAGCACCGCCGGCCGCTCCGACCCCGCTCGCGCCCCAGCCACCGAACCCGCAATTTCCCGTAGCATCTCGAGCACCTCGGTCGAGAACGCGCTCGGGTTGCGCCGATACAGCAGCCTGAGCTCCGAAAGTCGCTCGACGACCAACGCCTGCTCGGCACCTGGCCGAGCGCCGTCGCCTTCTGCCCGCTTCTTCAGCTCGCTGACCTCGGCCTCCAGGCCACGTAGCTCGACGCTCAACGTAAGCTCGGCTCAGGGCTGAAGCAGCGCCTCGATCTTGGCAGCGCAGATGAAATCATTTTGGCTGAGGCCGCCAATGGCGTGGGTCGAGTAGGTCACGACGCAGCGATTGTAGCTCACGGCCAGGTCGGGGTGATGGTCTTCACGGTTCGCGATGAACGCGACGGCGTTCACGAACGCCATGGTCTCGTAGAAGTCCTTGAACATGTAAACCTTGGCGATGCTGCCGACCAAGACGTCTGCGGTGTAGCCGGGGAGCGATTTGATGAGCCGCGTCACCTCCTCGGGAGGGATGCGAGGCGTCGACTCGTTACACGGCACGCAGCGTTTGGTGGCCAGATCACTCATGGGCGTCCTTCCTCTTCCGGCATGGCTATGGGGGGTACTAGCGCGACTGCGCTCGGGGCGGGTGCGACGACCGCGACGGGGCTCAGGGGCGCGGGCGCAGAGCCGTATTCACGCAGCATCAGCCGATCTTCGTTCAGCGCGGCCGCGACCGGCGCAAGCTTCGGGTTCTCGCGAATCGATTTGAGCAGGCTGGCCATCGCCGCCAGGTAGCGCTCGCGGTCGAGCTCGCCGCGTACCAGCTGCAGCCGCAAGAACACACCGGCCGTCTGCGCGACGTCGCACAGGCAGTAGTCGCGCACCTCTTGGATCTTGCCGGCGTGGATCATGGGGCCAACATCCTTGCCGTCCACGCCGACCTTGCCCGGCATGCCGCAGAGCTTGGCGATCACGTCGAGCTTCGCCGACTTCGTGGCGCCGAAGTCGGCGATGTAATCCATCAAGTCGAGGTGACCGTCGGCCGTGAAGCGGTACCGCACGTCCCGCGAGTGATAGTAGTGCCGAAAGGTGACGCCGTAACGAAGGCAGCGGGTCGCGATCACCGGCAGGTCGAAGCCGCGACCATTGAACGTGATCAGGCACGGGCGGCGCTCCTCGAGCAGCCGAGCGAAGTCGTGCAGCATGCCCGGCTCGTCCTTACCCTCGGCCAACACCGCGATGCGCCGCACCTGGTAGTTCGGATCGAACAGCAGCGCGCCGATCACCACGATCTTGTGATGCGGAGGGGCGGGCAGCCGCTCGGCCTCGCCCGACTGCGAGATGGGGAGCTCGGGGTCGAGCACCGTCTCGATGTCGAGGACCAGGAACGAGGCCGCCATGCGCTGATCGACAGGATCCGTGCCGCCCCGCGCGGGGTCAAGGCGCCTGCGCGTTTGGGGCTGGGGCCCCAAGCACCCGCGAGATTGCCCCGAGACAGACGCTAGAACTACTTGGATTTACTTAAGTTTTAGCCGACTTGACAGCCGGTCCGCGCCGTGGTCGGGTAACCGACAAGCGTCATGGCTTTGCCCCGAGTTTTGGGGCCCGCTGCCGCCTTCGGGGCTGGCGGCATTGACGGCTCCCCATCTGGAGCAGAGCCAGTCCGGCGCGAAAGATTTCTATCTCGCGTGAAAAGCGCTTCGTTCGAGGGACATGCCCAAAAATACGTTGGTCATCAATTGCGATATTCGTGAAACGCGTGTTGCGCTGATTGAAGAAGGGGTAATCGCCGAGCTGCAGATCGAGCGCGCCGCGGCGCGCGGCACGGTCGGCAACATCGTGCTCGGCAAGGTGACGCGCGTGCTGCCCGGCATGCAGGCGGCCTTCATCGACGTCGGCCAGGAGCGCGCGGCGTTCCTGCACGTCGAGGATCTGATTCGGCCGGACGATTTCGAGGCTTACCTGTCCGGCGGTCACCGCCACGAAGACGGTGAGAGCTTCAAGGGCGAAGGCGGTCGCCGCTTCAGCCCCGCCAAACCGACCGAGGCCGAGTCGGACGACGACGACGACGACGACGACGACGACGATGCGGACAGCAGCCCGGCCGCAGCCGCGGCACCCGTGGCGTCCGCCGACAGCCCCGGCGAAGCTGACGACGACGAGGATGACGACGACGACGAGGATGATGAGGACAGCGACGCGGGCGCGGCAGACGACCCTGACAGCGATCCCAGCAATCCCGGCGATCCCGCGAGCGATCCCGGCGAATCCGACGAGGATGACGACGACGACGAGGATGACGACGACGACGAGGATGACGACGACGACGAGGATGACGACGACGAGGAAGAGGAAGAGCAGGAAGAGCCCGACGACGAGCGCGACCACAGCCCCCGTGAAGAAGGGCTAGCGCGCGCCGATCAGGGCGGCGGCTCGGGCGACTCCGCAGGGCGCGACGGCGGCAGCAAGCGTCGTCGACGCCGTCGTAAGCGCGGCTCCGAGCGCGGCGGTAGCGGCGGCAGCGGTGGTGATCGCGGCAACCGTGAGGCTCGCCCGCAGCAGCAGCAAGCCCGCAGCGGCGACCGGCCTCGTGACGGCTCTTCGCGTCGGGATCGCGACCGCCGCGGCGGTGATCGCGGACGCGATCGCAGCGGCAAGCCGCAAGCCCGTAGCTCCCGCTCGGTGCCGATCACCGAAGTCGTGAAGGAAGGCGACGAGGTCATCGTCCAGATCTCGAAGGAGCCGATTGGCACCAAGGGCGCGCGCGTCACGAGCCACGTCTCGCTGCCCGGCCGCTACGCGGTGTATCTGCCGACGGTCGAGCACGTGGGCGTGTCCAAGCGCATCGGCTCGGCGCGGGAGCGCGCCCGCCTGCGCGAAGTGGTCGATCAAATGAAGCCGCCCAAGGGTGGCTTGATCGTGCGCACGGTCGCCGAAGGCCTGACCAAGAAGTCGCTCAAAGCCGACATCGGTTACCTGGTCAAAGTGTGGGAGGAGGTGTCGCGCAAGAAGGAAGAGGGCGGCAAGGCTCCGACCATCCTGTACACCGAGCTGGACTTGGTGCTGAAGACTGCACGCGACCTGTTCACCGACGAGATCGAGAACATCGTCATCGACGACAAAGAGCAGTACGCGCGCCTGGTGCGCTTCGTCGAGATGTCCATGCCCGAGCGCGTCAAGGACATCGAGCTGTACACGGGCGACGAGCCGATCTTCGACGCATACGGCATCGAAGACGAAATCGCGCGCGCGCTCAGCCGCAAGGTCCCGCTACCGAGCGGCGGCTACCTGATCATCGATCAGGCCGAGGCGCTCACCGCGATCGACGTGAACACCGGCCGCTACGTCGGTAAGGGCAGCCAAAACCTCGAAGAGACCGCGCTCAAGACCAACCTGGAAGCCATCCAGGAGATCGCCTACCAGCTGCGCTTCCGCAACATCGGCGGCCTGGTGATCCTCGACTTGATCGACATGGACATCGGCTCCAACCGCGAGAAGGTCTGGCGCCAACTCGAGCAGCTGCTCGCCAAGGACAAGGCCAAGACGACCATCAATCGCATCAGCGAGCTTGGGCTGATAGAAATGACGCGCAAGCGCACGCGCGAGAGCCTGACCCGCACGATGCACGAGACGTGCTTCTACTGCGACGGCACCGGCCAAATTCAGTCGCGCACCACGATCGCTTACGAAATCTTGCGCCAGCTCCGCCGCGAGCGGCACACCCTGCCCGGCTACTCGGTAGTCGTGAACGCGCATCCGGCCGTGATCGACCTCATGCAAGGCGACGAAAAGCCCGCCGTGGTCGAAGCCGAAAAGCGCTACATGCGCCGCATCGAGTTCAACCCGCGCCGCGAGTATCACATCGAGCAATTCGACCTGCAGGGCAAATGACATGAGCCGCAAGGACGAACGCCTGACCATCAACAAGGAGTTCGACTCCTTCGATCAGTTCGTTCAGGAGTACGTCACGAACATCTCGCGCACGGGAGCGTTCATCAAGACGAGCACACCGCTCCCGGTCGGTTCGGAGGTCACGCTCCGCTTCACGGTGGTCACGGACGACGTCGAGGTCATCGAAGGCCTGGGCGAAGTGGTCCGCATCGAGACCGATCCCCCCGGCATGGGCGTCGTCTTCAAGCGCCTCTCCAAGTACTCCGAAAAACTGATCGAAAAGCTCCTCTCCAAGGGCTGAGCGGGATCGATGCAATGGGCTGCCACCCCGCCGCCCCTGAAGTTCCTACATCCCTTTCGGCGGGTGGCCAACGGCACCGTTCACGCGCCGGCACGACCGCCGTCCGACTCCGCTTCGCCTGGCTCGGCGTGACGGCGCATCGCTGGCTCAGGCGCTCGGCTGCGACGAGACAGCGCTCGCCGACTTCGCACCCGCAGGTGAGCCACCGGTTTCAATCACCTCCGTCACAGACGAGCTGTCGCGCGAGCGACTCGTGCCGCGTCGTATCCCTTCGAGCGACCACGCGACTTTGCCCAAAGTCTTGTTCCGCCGCCAAGCGGTTGTGAGCCGCGCACCGTAGCGTCAGGTTCGACGCCGCGTGCGCTCCTCCTTTGGCAAAGGGCTCGAGGTGATGGAGCTC
>JBEHXA010000341.1:0-8195 GCA_048498935.1 Myxococcota bacterium | reverse complement strand
GCCAAACCTGCGTTCACGGCCCTGGAAATCAAGGATTGCTTCATACAGGTTTTCCTTCCTGAAATCAGGCCAGCGCACATCCGTAAAATAGAGCTCGGTCGAACAGCTTCGGAAGGGCAGAGCGACTGCCGAGCCGATTGCGACGTCGGTGCCAAGCCAGGCCACAGAAGGCCAAGTAACGGGCCAGAACGCAGCGCTGCTCACCCGCATCCGCGAGCTCGTGGGCGTGCGTCCGAGCTACGGCTACCGCCGCGTCACGGCGCTGCTCAACCGCGAGCTTTCCGAGCGCGTGAACCCCAAGCGCATCTACCGCATCATGAAGCGCAACCAGCTGCTGCTGGAGCGCTGCACGGGCGACGGGCGCGGCAGGAAGCACGACGGGGTGATCATCACGCTGAAGCCGAACCTGCGCTGGTGCTCAGACAGCTTCGAGATTCGATGCTGGAGCGGCGAGCGCGTCCATGTCGCTTTCGTGCTCGACAGCTGCGACCGCGAAGTGACCGGCTTCGTCGCTGAGTCCGGGCCTCTCTGCGGCGAGCACGTGCGCGACATGATGGTGCAAGCCATCGAACACCGCTTCGGCGTCGGTACGCGGCACCTACCGAGCACCATCGAGTGGCTTTCCGACAACGGCAGCATCTTCACGTCGGACGAAATCCGCACGTTTGGAGCTGAAATCGGCTTCAACATGTGCACCACACCGCCGTACTCGCCCGAGAGCAACGGCATGGCCGAGTCCTTCGTCAAAAGCTTCAAGCGCGACTACGTGTACCACGCGGACCTGTGGACCGCCGCCGACGTGCTGCGCAACCTGGCTGCTTGGTTTGACGACTACAACCGCGTACGCCCGCACAAAGGCTTGCGCATGCTTTCACCTGTTGAATTCAGGAACGCTCAACTGGCATCATGATGACTGGGTCCGGTCCGACCTGGGGCAACTCCATGCCGCCGGTCGGCAACATTCACGATAGTTGGCAGCGAATTCTGCTACTGCCCGGACTCGAGTTGCACTTGCATTGCGCGGCGAGCAATGAGGTTCGCGTTTTGGCTCGCGAGATCATCGATCGTCACACAGACGCGCTTGTGCAGCCCTGACGCCAAAGGCTCGCAACCTCAGCCGCCCCTTGGCCGATGCGGGGTGACATGCCAAACTCCACGGGTCCAATGGGTCGACTCGCCAAGCTCGAAGCCACCGTCGCCGAAATGGCGAGCGATGTGAGTGATCTCAAGAGTGACGTGAGCGATCTCAAAGGTGACGTGAGCGATCTCAAGGGTGACGTGAGCGATCTCAAAGGTGACGTGCGGGACCTCAAGAGTGATGTGCGGGACCTCAAGGGTGACGTGCGGGACCTCAAGGCAGCGGCTTGGCGCACGGCCGAGATCTTGGCCGATCATAGCGAGCGACTGGGGGCGCTGCAGCGCTCGATGGACGAGCGGTTCGGCGCGGTCACCGATCGGCTCGACCGCCTTATCGCGGTCACCCTGCAAGAGCGGACTTCGAGCACGGAGCGGCTTGGTGACATCGAGCGGCGCTTGACTCGGCTCGAAGAGCGTGGCGGCGTTTAGGGCTGGTGCGCCACCTCACCTAGTCGAGCTCACCGGGAAATACGCAGCCATCGTGCAGCTGAGAGAGCAGCTGCTTGGCTTCGTCGATCGAAACTGGAGGGGGCAGAGGGGGAACTGGAACGTTCAACGAGGCGGCGAGTTGCTCCGCTAAGTCGCGTGAGCCCGCTAGTGCGGCGAAGGTCAGGGTCGCTTCGTCGAGGGAGCGGTCCGGGGTGGCGCCTTGCTCGCTGCGGGCGCGCTGCAGGAGGCGCAGGGCTACTCCGGGGAGTCCTACCTGGGCTGCGCGTTGGACCTCGAGCTGAAGCTGCGCCGTTCCGCTGGCCCGGCTGATGGCTTCGTTTTGGGCGCGCAGCCGCGCCAGCGCGGCGGCAGTGGGCAGGTTGCCCCATTGCGCTCCCGGCGTGCTCCGAGCGAGCGCTTCGGCGAAGTCGGGATCGAACGCTCGGTAGGCAGTGAACGACTGCGTAGGCAGGAGATCGGTGCAGCGAGGGCAGCTGCTTCGAGCAGCTCGCACGAGCTCGAGAGCGTGTGCGCCTTCGCCGAGCCGGACCCGAATCGATGCTTCCAGGGTTTGCAAGGCCGCGGCGTTCTGCTGCAGCACCTTGCGCACTTTGCTTTGGGCCGGCACCTGCAGCGAGAGCTGAAGCTGGAGCTCGGCGGTCTCTTCTGGATGGCGTACGGCCGCGAGAAAATTCGCGATGGCGGTCAGGTCGCTCCGGGAGGCATCGGGGAGGCGCTGCGACCACGATTGGAGCACGTTCAAGATGACCATCGCTCCTTCGCCCCGAAAGCTAAAGCGCTCCTGCGCCAACCGGTACCGGCACAGGCTGCGAGCGATGGCGCGCGCCGACTCGCCTCGCTTCCAATCCTGGTCGACCAAGTAGTTGATATTGGAGATGTCGTCGGGCCGACTGCGGAGCTCTGCCATCCAGTAAAGGTCCGCGGAGCGAAATGTGGTGGCTTGAAGAGCTAGCAGCAGCGCCAACGTGGCGCTGGCGCTGACCCCCACGGCGCCCTTGATGAGTGGGGAAACGGTGACGAATCGGCCCTTGCCGAGCTCGATCGCGACCCAAGCCAGCAGCACGCCAGGCAGATAGAAAAAACGGACCGACGTGAGCCCTACGCTACCGATCCAAACGATGTTGAGCGTTGGTATCAAGGAGACGATGAACGCGAGCAACGCCCAGAACGCCCTCGGGCTTCGACGGCGCGTTGCAATCAGCGCCGCCAGCAGCACCACCGCGGTCACCATTCCCAGCTTCATGTAACCGGGATGCGGCGCCACGTGGCCGCCGCGTTCGGTCAGGATCGCACCGGACATCGAGAGATCGAACGGCGCGACGAGAAACATGGTAGCGCGCCCGAGCGTCTCGAACACGAAGCCTATGTGGGTGACCAGTGAGAGGCCGGTGACTGGGAAGGGCCGCATCGGCAGCCAGATTCGGCGTGCCAGCATGTAGCTGGCGGTGATCGTCAAGGCCGCGATCAGCGGCCATGCCTTGCGCCAAGCGAGCCGAAGTGCCGTCGGACCGATCGTCGTGCCGAGCTCGATCGCGACCAGCAGGGGGAGCAGCAGGGCTGTTTCTTTGGAGCCAAACGCGATCAGGACTCCCGCGAAAGAAAGCGCGGTCCCCGGCGCCCTTCGTGCGCGAGCGGCATTCACGCCTTCCAAACAGAGCAACATGCCGAACGTTGCGAAGACGTCGGGCCGTCCGCTGATCCAAGCGACCGACTCGGCTCGCGCTGGGTGCAGGCCGAAATAGGCTGCCCCGAGCACGGCCCCAGGCTCGCTACCACTCCACCGCAGCAGGGCGCGCCCGACCAGCAGCGTGGTCAGTGCGTGAACGAGGAGGTTCGTGACGTGGAACGTCACGCTGTTTCCGCCTCCGACGACCCAGTCCGAAAGGTAGCTGAGCATGACGAGGGGGCGGTAATAGACGAGCACCTGCTCAAGCTGCGCGTTGCTGACGTCCAAGTCCCACATGTTGTGGGTCAAGAGGAAGTGGACGTTGTCGAGGGTGACGGCGTGGAGCCGGGTGTTTTTTACGATGAGGGGGGTGTCGTCGAGGATCCACGACCCCGAAACTGCGGGCAGCACCGCAAGCATCGCGAGTACGACGACGCCAGCCAGCAAGAAGCGAAATCGCCGGGTCGCTGAAGCAGACTCCAGGAGCATCGAGCCCACGATAGACTGGTTTCGGGTGAAACGGGGTGACTCGCCGCTTAGGTTACGGCCGCCATTCGTAGCGCTCTCGCGTACCAGCCGGCACGGAGCGCCATACTCGTGAGGACGACCAGTTGGTGGACGCCGAAGACGACAGCGACGCGCCACGCGCCAGGGCGCGACACATCGCACAGGGCCGTGAGCTGGCTCGCAGCGAGGACCGCGAGCAGGAACAGGGCGGCGTAGGGGAGCCAACCCAATAGGGTACGGACGGGAGTGCGAACGACGCAGGCGAGAGCCTGCGACAGCGCATCGCGAAGCGTCGCTTGGTGGCGAACGAGCGAGGCCTTCACGATATCTGCAAAACCGCCGAGTACGCCTGCCACGAGCGCGGCGAACACCCAGATAGCGAGCTGAGCGAAGCTGGCGCGGACCGGGAAAGTGGGGGACGAGGGCAGAGTATCGGCCGCCACACCGCCCACGATGAGTACGGCGCCTTGGGCGAGCGCGGTCGCAGCGCCCAGCACGAGTAACGGCGGCACGCATTCGATGGAGCTCGCTAGCCAGGTCCGAACGCTGAGGCGTTGTCGCTCGTTGAGCGCCACCAGGAGCGCCGCGTTGCAGCTGACCGTGAGTGTCAGCCCGAGCAAGAATAGCGGAAAAACACCGCGAATCGCGGCCGCTAGGCCAGCGGCTTGAACGCGCAAGAGCTCGAGTAGCAAGTAACCGCCTCCTTCGAACAGGGCGCGATCACCTTCGAGGCGTTCACCGATGCCGCTCGCGCTGACGAGGGAAGCGACCGGAAAGGCGAGGCAGAAGCCGACGCAGAGCCTGACGCCCGTGAGCGCCAAGATGACTCCCGGCCGCTTGCGCGCGCGGATCTCTCCGGGGCCGAGCGGAGTCACGGCCAACCTCCGGCGAGCGCCAGCTCAGCCCAGTAGAGTAGCCGCTCCAAGCTGCGCGGTGAGCCCTGGGGCCGCACTGCGTCGGCGTTATTGGTGAGATCGTCGTCGAGCAGCACGCGGCGCTCGGGATCGACGGTGACGGAGGTGAGCTGTGACGGGCCTTCGTAGGTCACGACGTGGTGGCTACCCTCGCCGTTCCAGTCGCGGGTTTGGCTGCTACCGTCCTCGAAATCGAGCCGAATTCGTACCGGAAATTCCAGGGTCCCGCGCCGCAGTATGACGGCGCGCCCCACCCAGCGCGCAGGGGGTCGGAGCTCCGAGCGCGCCACGGTGCGCCTGCCGCTGGCTTCGTCGAACACGCCGGCGCGCGGATCGCCCGGCACGGACTGCACGTCGCGCACCAGGTAGTCGACGTTGCCGCGCTCGAACAGCGCGCGCTCCAAGTTGCGAGCGGCGTCGTCGCCGAGGCGGCCTCGCACGGCTTCTAGTAAGTCCTTGGGCTCCGGGTAGTTGAAGCGGGCACGCCCGGCGTAGTCGCTGAGAGCTTCGTCGAGGAGGCGCTTGCCGTACACGCGCTCGAGCGTCGCGAGCACGGTAGCGGTGCGGCTGTAGACGATCGAGCCCAGGCTGCGGAAGCTGAAGAAGTCGGCGGCGCCTTGTGCGACTGGCTCATCGAGCCCGCGCGTGGCCGAAATCGTGCGGGAAAGCGCGTCTCCGGCGATGGTGAGCCCCAAGCCGGAAAAGGCCGAACCTGCGCCATAGCGCGCGGAAAGGGCTGATTGCTCGGCGTAGCTGTTGATGCCTTCGTCGAGGAACGGGTAGCGGTGCTCGTCGCTGGCAAAGAGGCCGTAAAACCATTGGTGCCCGAGCTCGTGGATCGTGACGGCTTCGATGGCGCGCGCGCCCGTGTACGCGGTGTACCAGGGGCCGCCGGTCGTGATCAGCGTCGGGTACTCCATACCGCCTGAGTTGGCGGCCTCTTCCGGCGGGTGCACCACGGTCAACGTGGGGTAGGGGTAGCGCCCGAAACGCGCGCCGAAATGAGCTAGGCCGAAGCGAACGGTGTCGAGCTCGACCTCCGCGTTCTTGGTGTTGCCGGGCGGCGTGAGGAGCCGCACCTGAACGTCGCCCACGCGCTCGCTGCGCTCGACGAAGTGCGGCCAGCTCGTCCACGCGAAGTCGTGCACCTCATCGGCCCGGCAGCGCAGCAAGCGGCGCCCCGGAGCGGCAAGCCCGGGCTCGCAGCTGCCCGTGGTGCCCACCACGTGGTCGGCCGGGACATCGAGGTTGATCCGATAAATGCCAAAATTGGCCGCAAATTCGGACTGCGGGTGAAACGCAAAGTGCGTGAAGGTGCCGTCGGGATTCAGGCGCGCCAGCTTGGGGAACCACTGCGCCACGAAGTGGTAGTCGCGGTAGTAACCGGTGCGCTCGATGATCTCGGGTAGCTGCGATTCGAACTCGACCTCGAGCGTGAGGTTCTGCGCCGGCAAGAGAGGCGCGGGCAAGGGCACGCGCACATCGGTCTCGTCGTCCGGGTCGCCGGGGCTCTTGGCGCTGCGGGACGGCCACAGTTCTGCCTCTAGCTCTTGCGCGTACAGGCGCTTGACGTCGATGTAGCCCCATTTGGTACCGTGCTGTCCGCTGCGACCCGCGCCGAAGGGCGAGCGCAAGAACAGCGTCTCGTCGTTTTTGAACGCGTTCAGGTAGAGGTGAACGTAAAGCTCGTGCAGCGGGACCGAGCTGTAGTTGTAGAGGACGATGGTGCCCTTGCCTGTCACGCGGTGCTGCTCGGCATCGAGCTTCGCGTCGAGCGTGTAGGAGGCGATCAGGTAGGGATGCTCGCGGGGCGGTTCGGCGCCTGCCGCCTGTGAAGGCAAGACGCCGAGCGCGAAGGTGGCTGCAGCCGCAGAAAGCCCACTACGAAAGCGCGATGACGCGCTGGTCGAACAGCGTGTAGATGATCCGGAGCGCATCTAGCCGGTTCATACCACTGATGTCCAAGAGCTCCTCCACCGTCGAGGAGCCGTCGATCAGCGAGAGCACGAAGCCGGCGCGGTGATCCAGCGAAAGCCAGCGAATCTGGTCGCCCGGTACGGCCACGCTGACGCGCTGGGCGAGCGAGCCGATGCGCGCGCTGTACATCTGGGTCAGGACGTCACGGCAGCTCTGCGCGTAGCGCTGCGCGTCCAGGTCGTCGGCGTTCGCTTCGAGCAGGCCTTCGGCCACGATCAGCGCGCCGGTGAAGTCGCCCATGGCGTAGCGATCCTTCATCTCGGTGATCTCGGCGTCGCGCGGGCTGGCGGGCGGCGACGGCATCAAGACGGGCGGCGGCGGGCCGGAGCGCGCCACCTCGTGCAGGTCGAGCTCCAGCACCGGGTCGCGTGGATCGCGGCCGAGGTCGAGCGAGTGAGCGCTGCGCGACGTGGCGGGCGGAGGTTCGGGGCTCACGTCGGCGAGCTCGAGTCCGGTGGGCTGCACACCCAGCGGCCCGCGTGGGCGTCCGGGGCGCGTCGTCGGGGTGAGGTTGGCCGCAGCTTGCTGCGCGGCGAGCTCGGCGTGCGAGAGCGCTCGCCCGGCCCGGGGCGCTTCCCGCAAGCCCATCGGATCGAGCGGCCGCACCTCGACCATCGGTGGCTCACTCGGCAGGTGCGGCAGCTGGTCGGGCGGCATCGATTCACCGTGCTGATCGGCCATCACCTGCTTGGCGAAAGCCTCCGGCGGCAGCTCCGGGATCGCGGTCACGCGATCGAACGCGCTCTCCGACATCGGGTCGTCGAGCTCGAAGCGCGGCATCGTGTCGTCGTCCCAGCTCTGATCGATGTCGGTGACCTCCGGCGGCATTGACGTCGGACGCGACGGGCGCGGAGGCTGCCGGCGGTCGTTCATGGCGGGTCCGAGCTTCGCGGCACACCCCTCAGCCGCGCGATACCACTCCCTTGAACATGCGCTGCGTGCGCGCCAACTGATCGATCTGCTCCTTGAGCTGAGTCGCGTCTTTACCGGCGATCGCCACGCGCGTCTTGTCGACGGCGCCCCGTGCCTTGGAGATCGCGTCGCGCCCGAAGTCGGCGCCGCCCACCACGCGCTCGATTTCCGGGAACATGTGCTCGATTTCGGCGATCAGGGTCTCGGCCTCCTGCTTGGCGGCTTCGAACTGCTCGTCGCTGCGGCGCTCCACCAGGTAGTCCTGGGCGCCGCTCATCATGTTCTTCACCTCGTCCTGCGTCAGGCCGCTGGTGGCGGTGACCTGGATCGACTGCGCCTGGCCGGTCTCGAGATCCTTGGCGTGCACGCTGACGATGCCGTCGGTGTTGATCTCGAAGGTCACCTCGATCTCGACGTGGCCCTTCGGGGCGCGGCGCAGGCCGGTCAAGATGAACTCGCCGAGCAGCTCGTTGTCGTCGGCGCGCTTGCTCTCGCCCTGCATCACCAGGATCTTCACCGCGGTCTGGTCGTCGCGGCTGGTGGTGAAGATCTTGGTGCGGCTGGTCGGCACCGTGGTGTTCTGCGGGATCAGCTCTTCGAAGTAGCTGCCGCACGCCCTCGGCATCATGACC
>JBEHXA010000340.1:0-8211 GCA_048498935.1 Myxococcota bacterium | reverse complement strand
CACCGAAATCGGAAAGCCCTCGGCTTCAGCGCGGCGCGCGCCTTCCCGCTCGGACTCGGTGAGCTCGAAATGGCGCTCCAGGTCGGCCACGCTGCGCAGCGCACCACGTAGCTCCGCCTGCCAGGCAGGCTCGGCGGGCTGAACGAGCGGCAAGAGCGTCACGGGCTCTCGGGCGCTTTCGGCGCGGCGCCCTTGGCCGAGCCGCTCGGCAGCGGGATTTTGGCGAGCTGCGCCTCGTCGACCGTCACCGGGTACTTCTTTTTGAGCTCGGTCTCGAGCTCGGCCTCGCTGGCGCGGATCCGCTCCTGTACGAGCGCCACCCGGATCGATCGCTCGGCGTCGGCAAAGCTGCGGTCACGCGCCCCGGTCTGGCCGGTCATGCGCACGACGTGAAAGCGTCCACCCTCCGCGATCGGGCGAGGTAGCACCCCGCCGAGCTTGTCGATCTCGAACACGGCTGCGCGCAGCTCTTCTGGCACTTGGGGGTTGTCGCCGCGCGGGTGCCCGGGCGGGCCCACGATGCCGAGATCTCCGGCCAGGTCCGGGGGCGTGCTCGGACCGGGTTTGGTCTTGGTATCGCGCGACTTTTCGGCGACCAGCTTGCCCCATTCGGCGGCCGTCGCGGTCAGCGCCTTCTCGAGCACGGACTTGGCCTCGGCTTCGCTGCCGAGCGCGATGTGCGCGACGCGGCGACGCTCGGGCTCGCGAAAGTCGTCGCGGTGCTCGTCGTAATACTTCCGCGCTTCCGCCTCGCCGATGTCCTTGGGCGTCGGTGCGCTGCTCCGAACCTGCGCGAGCAGCTCGTCGCGGAGCATTTGCCGGATGCGTTCTTGTGTTTCGGGCGCCTTGTCGAGGCCGCGGCGCTTGGCCTCTTCGGCCAAGAGCTCCAAGTCGATCAGCTCGTTGAGCAGCTGCTTGCGCCGATCGGCCGACTGGTAACGAAGCCGCTCGAAAGGGTCCATCCGCTCCAGCGTGGCCGCATATTCACCGAGCGTGATCGACCGGGCGCCCACCTTGGCGAGGACCCGCCCTGCCAGCTCCGGCGAGATGCCCGACGGCCGAGAGCTGGCCGAAGCGCTCGGCACCGCCGCTTGGGACGTTGGCTTGTCGCGGCAGCCGAGCGCGCACGCCGCGCAAAGCAGCAGGGCGGTGTGGCGCGCAGACGATACGAGCATGCGTGCCGGAATTACTACGCTCGGACGGCTCGCGCCAGAAGCGGTTGCGTAATGCAAGCACCAGGGCTACGTGTGCCCTCCGTGGACACTCAAAGCTCGCCCGCCAGCAGCACCGGAACCCTGCGCTACAAGCGCGTGGTCCTCAAATTATCGGGTGAGGCGCTGAGCGGCAAAGAAGGCGGCTCGGGCATCGACACGACGATGCTCAAAGAGACGGCCATGGAGCTCGCGGAGGTGCACGCCACCGGGGTGCAGCTCGGGCTCGTGGTAGGCGGCGGCAACATCTTCCGCGGCTTGCGTGGCGCCAGCGAGGGCATGGACCGCGCGCAGAGCGACTACATGGGGATGCTCGCCACGGTGATCAACTCGCTGGCCCTGCAAGACGCGCTCGAGCGCTCTGGCGTGCCGACCCGCGTCATGACCGCCATCGAGATCAAGCAGCTGGCCGAGCCGTACATCCGCCGGCGCGCCATGCGGCACATGGATCGCGGTCATGCGGTGATTTTCGCGGCCGGTACCGGCAACCCCTATTTTTCCACCGACACGGCGGCCGCGCTCCGCGCCATGGAAGTGCGAGCCGACGCGGTGCTCAAGGCCACGAAGGTCGACGGCATCTACGATCGCGACCCGCGCCGCCACCCGGACGCCAAAATGCTGGAACGCGTCAGCTACGACCGCTTCCTGGCGGATCACCTGGGCGTCATGGACTCGACGGCGGTGGCGCTCTGCCGTGAGCACGGCCTGGCAATCCGCGTCTTCAAGATGGCCCGCGGGAATATTCGCCGGGTGTGTCTGGGCGAGCCGGGCGGAACCACCGTCTCGGCCTGACCGGCGCCGGTGGCCGTCTTGGCTCCGCGCCCCCAACCCAATTAATCCACACCCTGGGAATATCCCGGCCACAAACGCGCTAGGCTTCGCGCGTCATGTGGCAGTCGCTCCCTGAGTTCGGCACTGGTGTGATTTACGCCATCCTGGTGGCGGCCGCGTACACGTTCGCGGTCTCGCTCGCCGCGGGGCGCGGCAGACCTCGCTTGCTCACGGCAGCCCGGTTGGGCGCCTACGCAACGAGCGGCCTCGTGCTCTTCGGCGTAGTGCTCCTGGCCTACGCCTTCCTGTCGCACGACTTCCGCATTCGCTACGTGTCGCACTACAGCGACCGCTCGATGAGCACCACGTACCTGCTCACCTCGCTCTGGGGTGGACAGGACGGCTCGCTGCTCTGGTGGTCGCTGCTGCTCTCCATCTACACGACCATCGCGGTGGTTTGGCTCAAGGGGCGCTACCGTGAGCTGCAGCCGTTCATCATCGCCACGCTGATGGTGATTATCGCGTTTTTCGCGGTTTTGATGCTGTTTAGCGCGAACCCGTTCGAGACCAACATCGCGGGCGCGCGGCCCGACGGCGAGGGCTTGAACCCGCTGCTCCAAAACTACTGGATGATCATCCACCCACCAGCTCTCTACACGGGCTTCGTGGGTTGCTCGGTGCCGTTCGCGTTCTGCGTGGCGGCACTCGCAACGGGCCGGCTCGACAACGAGTGGATCGTCGCAACCCGCAAGTGGATGTTGTTCGCGTTCCTGTTCCTGTCGATCGGCAACGTGCTCGGTATGCGCTGGGCGTACGAGGAGCTCGGCTGGGGCGGCTACTGGGCGTGGGATCCAGTCGAGAACGCCGCTTGCCTGCCCTGGTTCACCGCCGCCGCTTACGTGCACTCCACGATGATCCAGGAGCGGCGCAACATGCTGAAGGTCTGGAACGTCTTTCTGATTTGCCTGACGTTTTTCCTGACCATTTTCGGCACTTTCCTCACCCGCTCCGGCATCATTTCGAGCGTCCACAGCTTCGCCCAGAGCGAGATCGGCACCTACTTCCTGTACTTCATGGGGCTGATCGCCGCGGCGTCGGCCGGGCTCATCGTGTGGCGGCTGCCGCAGCTCCGCGGCAAGGCCGAGATCGAAGCGGTGGCCAGCCGCGAGGCGATGTTCGTCGTCAACAACTGGGCGCTGGTCGGCGCCATGACCTTCATCCTGACCTGCACCATGTTCCCCAAGCTCTCCGAGCTGTGGAGCGAGACGGTCACGGTGGGCCCGCCCTTCTTCAACCGTTGGCTGGCGCCGATCGGCCTGGTGATCTTCGCCTTGATGGGCCTCGCGCCGCTCTTCGGTTGGCGCAAGACGAGCCCCGGAGCGCTGAAGCAAGCCTTCAAGTGGCCGCTGGTGGCGCTGGTCGTCGGCTATGTGCTGCACCTGGTCGTGGGCGGCAAGTTCGGTTACCCGGCCATCGTGCCGCGCGATCAGCCCTACGAGGGCCTCGGCGGGCTCATCCTGCAGCAGCTCGGCTCGCTGACTCCGGGCGTCACGGTGGCGCTCGCGGCCTTCAACGTGGCCGTGATCGTCCAAGAGTTTCAGCGCGGCGTGAGCGCGCGGCGCCGCTCGGCGGACAAGCGCGGTGAACCCGAAGGCGTCGTGGCTGCGCTCTTCAACCTGGTGGCCAAGAACCGTCGCCGCTACGGCGGCTACATCGTCCACCTGGGCATCGTGGGTATGTTCATCGGCTTCGTCGGCTCCGCCTGGAACCTGGAGCGTGAAGTCTCGATGGTGCCCGGTCAGCGGCACGAAATCGGTAGCTTCGACATCGAGTACCAGGGCACGCGCATGTGCCCCGGCAACCCGAAGTGCAGCCGCGAAGAGCAGGCCGACCTGAACAAGCGCATGCTGTTCGCCGACTTCGAGGTGTTCCAAAACGGTAAGTCGCTCGGCCAGATCCACCCCGCCAAGTTCTTTTACGCCAAAAACCCGGACGGCCCGACCACCGAGGTGAGCCTGCTGCAGAGCATGCGCCAAGACCTGTACACGGTCATCGGCACCATCGACCCGCAGAGCAAGCGCGGCACCTTCCGGTTCCACGTGAACCCGCTGGTGATGTGGATTTGGATGGGCGGCATGGTGCTGGTGCTCGGCGCTTGCGTCTCGCTCTGGCCGGAATTGTCGTTCGGCGAGCTGGGCGCCTGGGCCTACGTGCGAGCCGGCGCGGGCGTCGCAGCCGGTACCGCCTTCTCGCTCTGGCTAGCGATGTCGCCGAGCTACGCTTACGCGAGCGTCCGCCCCGTGTCGCAGGCGCCACCGCGCGCGGCTCCAGTCGAGGTTCCGCTCGAGCGCTGGCTACCGCCACTGACCGCGGCGAGCGTCGGTCTCGGCATGGGCGCCCTATTCGCTTCTCGGCGCCGCAGGCCCGAAGGTGTTAGACACGGCGAGCCGCGTGTCTGACCAAACCGAAGCCGAAGGCGTCGAAACCGAAGAACCCGCCCGCGAAGCCGTGGACGGCCACGACGCCCCGCGCGCCGAGTCCAAGCCGCTGATTTCGCCCAAGCAGCTGCGCGCCTTGCGCTGGGTCGTCCCGGCAGCTTGGCTGCTAGCGTCGATCGTCGCCGGCCAGGTGAGTGGCATCGAGCTGGCGTTCCTGGTGTTCGCAGCCGGTGTGCTGGTGCTGGTGATCACGCTGCTCTGGTCGAGCGTGCAAAGCCTGACCGGTGGCAGCTCCCTCGACTTCGAAGAAGCGCTGGGCATGGGCGCCCCTTCGAAGGTCGAAGAAGAGAAGCGTGCCGTGCTGCGCGCGCTCAAAGATCTCGAATACGAGCGCGGCGTCGGCAAGATCACGCCGGAAGACTACGCCGAGCTTTCGGCCAAGTACCGCGCCGAAGCCAAGCGCCTGATCCAAAGCGTGGACGCCGCGCTCGAGCCGGCGCGACGCGAGGTCGAGCAAGCGCTCGAAGCGCGCCTCAAGCGCGCGGGCGTCTCGCTCGAAGCCGAAGAGTCTGAAGCGAGCGACGAAGCGCCTGAAAAACCGCTCGAAACGACGACCGAAGCAGGCGACTCCGAGCAGCCCGCCAAATCCGTGGAGGACAGTCGATGAGCGCGTGGCGTTGGTTGCTGCTCGGGGCGCTCTTGGTGCCCAGCACGAGCTTCGCGCAGGCCGAGCCCGTGCCAGCCGGTCACCCGCCGGTCGGCGCTGCTGCGGCCCCCGCACCCAAGCTCGAAGAGGACGCCGTGATCGCGAGCCCGGAAGTCCCGGCGGGCACGATTCGCGTCAAGCTCGTCAACGAGAAGGGCGAGCCGCTGCCCAATGCCGACGTGAAGCTCGGCATCCTGTTCCAAAAGATCTCCGAGGGTGAGCAAAAGAGCGAGCAGCGCGCCAAGACCGACATCAACGGCTTCGCCAGCTTCAGCGGGCTCACGCAGAGCAGCGACTTCAGCTACCGCGTGTCGGCTCGCTCCGGTCCTGCCGAGTACTCGTCCGATCCGATTCAGCTGAAAGGCGGGCAGGGCGTGCTCGCGCTGCTGCACGTGTACCCGGTCACGCGCGATCTCGAGTCGGCCAGCATCGGCTCGCGCGGCTTCATTTACGTGGAAACGCGCGACGACGTGTTCCAGTTCGAGGTGCTGTTTCGCATCTTCAACATGGGCACGGTCACGTGGGTGCCGGAGGGCACCGAAATGAAGCTGCCGGCGGGCTTCAAGGCGTTCAAGGCCGGCGAGTCCATGGGCGACGCACGCTTCGAAGAAGAAGCCGGGCGCGGCGTGCGACTGGCGGGCACCTTCTCGCCCGGTCAACACAACGTGTCGTTTCGCTTCCAAATCCCGCGCAAGGAAGAGGACAGCGCTTCATTTCGCTTCGGGCTGTTGCCCCACACGGCCGAAATCCGCTTCATCGCGGAGGCCGCGGCCACCATGCAGCTCGACGTCGAAGGCTTCGAGAAGCCTCAAGTCGACACCAACCAAAACGGCCAGCGCGTGGTCGTCACGCGCCACGTCGCGCGTCGCGGCGAGGCCCCGATGAAGAGCTTCGACGCGCAGCTCTCGGGCATTCCGACGCCCGGGATGGGGCGCTGGATCGCGGTGCTCATTGGCGGCCTCCTGGCGGCCGTAGGCGGCGCCGCATACGCCGGCAAGCTCGGCAGCGAGACGCAGCAACAGCTGCGTCGGAGGGACGCTGAGCGAGCTCAGAAGGTGCTCCTCGACGAGCTCGTGGATCTGACGCGCGCCCGCCGGGACGAACGCATCGGTCCGAGCACTTTCGAGAGCGCCCGCCGCGCCTTGGTCGAGGCGTTGTCGCGGATTGTCTCGGCTCACCCCGAGCTGGGCCAGAAGCCCCGAAAAAAGGGCAAAAAGGCCGCTTCAGCGGGGCGCGTTCGGCCTAGTGGCCCAACCTCCACAGCCTGAGGATAACTTCCGGAAAACCCCGGGGATGGCCTTGGGTGTGTGTCGGGACAATGCTGCTCGGCCCCCTGTTCCGACAGGTTGTCGGTGCTCGTAAGCAGGTGTCAGTCCACAGGCCCCGGGACTAATAGCTCTTTTATTTCCGCGGGTTGCCAGCGCATCCCCAGGATCCACAGGCCCTATCACTACTTCTATTTGATTTAAATTTAAGAGATTAGAGAGAAGTAGCGTCCCCGACACCCGGGCTCCGCCCAACCGGCACCGACGCTCGCCACCGACACGCACCGACACGCGCAGAGGCACTGGCGCTTCGGCGGCCACCCGGTTACACGTCGCCCCCCATGCACGTTGTCGTGAGCAAGAAGGACCTGCTCCGAGTCCTCGGGCGATGCCAAGGCGTAGCGGACAAGAAAAGCACCATGCCGGTGCTCGGCAACGTGCTGCTCGAAGTCACTTCGACCAACGAGCTGCGACTCGCCGCGACGGATCTGTTCGTTTCCGTCAGCGGTAAGATCCCGGCCAAGATTGAAAGTGGCGGATCGATCGCGCTCGGTGCTCGCGAGCTCTTCGAGCGCGCGCGCATGATGCCCGAGGGGCAGATCGCGCTGCAGGTGACGGGCACGCAAGCCGTGATTCGCGCGGTGGGTGCGTCGCGCCGCTTCACGCTGCACGGCGTTCCCGGCGAAGAGTTTCCGTCACTGCCGGCCCCCGACGCCAAAGTGCAAGCCGCGACGCTCGACGTGGTCACGCTGGCTGCGCTGATCACGGCCACGCACTTTTCGATTTCGACCGACGAGACGCGCCTGCACCTGAACAGCGCGTTGTTCGAGTGGGACAACGATCGCGTGCGCATGGTGACCACCGACGGTCACCGCCTGAGCAAGCTGGAAGTCGCGGTCAAGGGCAAGCACGAGAGCGCGACCATGCTCATCCCGCTGAAGGGCGTGCAGGAGCTGCGCAGGCTGTGCGAGGAGGCGCTCACCGAGGGCAAAGAGGGCGCCGATGCCTCCGAGATCAAGATGGTCCAGAGCGGCCCCAATGCGTTCTTCGAGCTGGCTGGGTTTTCGTTCAGCGTGAAGCTGGTCGACGCTCAGTTCCCGCCGTACCAGCAGGTCATCCCGGAGCAGAGCGAGCGCGTGGTCCGCGCTCAGCGGGCGGCGCTCTCGGACGCGCTGCGCGCCGTCTCGGTGGCGGCCAGCGACCGCACCGGCGGCGTCAAGCTGACCATCGGCGACAGCAAGATCCGCTTCGAGAGCGAGAGCCCCGACAGCGGCGAAGGCTTCGACGAGGTGCCGGCCGACTACAAGGGTCCGGAGATCACGGTCGGCTTCAACGCGCGCTACTTCCTGGACGTGCTCGGCGCCATCACCGATGAAGAAGTGACGCTCGGCATTTCGGGTGAGCTCGATCCAGCGGTGATCGCTCCGGCCAGCGCGAGCCCGAGCCGCAGCTACCAGGCCGTGATCATGCCGATGCGGATTTGATGGCGGAGACGCCGGCCCTCCTGCGCTTCGAGAGGGCTCGGCTAGCGAGCTTCCGCAACATCGAGGTCGCGGCGTTCGAGCCCAGCCCGCACCTGAACTTGATTTGGGGCGACAACGGGCAGGGCAAAACCAGCGTGCTGGAGGCGCTCTACGCGGTCGCCACGACGCGCAGCTTTCGCACCGAGCGCCTGGCTCAAGCGCTACGGACCGGCGACGCTCAGGCCAGCGTGCTGGCCCGCGTGTGCGAGGGCGACTTTACCCGCGACCTGGCGCTGCGCTTCGGGGAGCGGGGCCGCTCGGTCGTCCGGATCGCGCGGTGGAAGCCTTCATCGATGC
>JBEHXA010000339.1:0-8213 GCA_048498935.1 Myxococcota bacterium | reverse complement strand
CGCGAACGCGCGACGAGCAACATCTGCACCAACCAGGGGCTGCTCGCGCTCTCGCTGGCGATTTGCGCGAGCTTGATCGGTAAGACCGGCTTCGTCGAGGTCGGGCGGCAGTGCCTGGCCAAGGCGCACTACCTCCGGTCGCAAATCTTGGCGCTCCCCGGCTACGAATCCGCCTTCGCCGACGCTCCGTTCTTCAACGAGTTCGCCGTAGACGTGCGCGGCGGCGACGCGGCGCGCGTCTGCGCGAAGCTCGAAGCTCAAGGCATCATCGCCGGCTACGACCTTGGCCGCGTCGATGCCTCGCAGAAGCAGCGCCTGCTCGTCGCCGTGACCGAGAAACATCGTCGCGAAGATCTCGATCGCTTCGTGCGCGCGCTCGGCGCCGTCTAGTTCCGATGAAAAACCTGCTCGGTTGCCTGTGCTTGCTCTCGCTGCTGGTGTGCACTGCGCCTGCGCGTGCCGACGTAGCCTCGTGGATTTACGTGGGCGGTGGAGCGACCTGGCTCAAGCAGGACGGGTTGAGCTCGCGCGTCGCGCCGACCATGGCGATCGAAACCGGCATCGGCTCGCCCGCCACCAATCCGCTCAGCTTGGGCGGCATGTTCAAGATCCAGACGCTGTTCGGTGAAGGCGCGGACCTCGCGCTCGCGCTACGCGTGGCGAGCCGTAGCTTCGTCACCGGCGGCTTCGGCCTCGCACTGGACGCAGGTCCCTACCAACGGTTTTGGGGTGAAGGCTCGACTGGCGGGCAAGCCGCGCTCGTGCTCGGCGCGCCTTGGGGCATCACGCTCTCGCTCGGTGGTGGTTTTGGTACTAACGACGCGCGCCAGTTCGGCGCCACGCTAGGCCTCGATTTCGCGAGACTTACCGTGCATCGACTGGCCGGCGAGAACTGGTTCCAAAACCCGCACCCGGCCTATCGTCCGGAACATTGAGCTTTTCGAGAGCAGATAGGCTAGCCTTCCCGGCCAGCGCATGGAGGTTCCTGTCCAAGAAGGGGACGTGCTCGCCGGCAAGTACCGTGTGGAGAAGATCCTCGGTTACGGCGGCATGGGCGTGGTCGTTTCGGCCTTTCGCGGCGACCTCGAGCAGCGCGTCGCTGTAAAGTTCTTGAGTCAGCAGGCGGCCGAGCGCCCCGACGCGGCCGAGCGGTTCCGACGCGAAGCTCGCGCGGCCGCGAAGATCAAGAGCGAGCACGTGGCGCGGGTGCTGGACGTCGGCACCCTCGACACCGGCCTGCCTTACATGGTGATGGAGTTCCTGGAAGGGAACGACATCGCCGAAGAGCTGCGGCGCCTGCAACGCCTACCGGTGCTCGACGCGGTCGAGTTCACGCTGCAAGCGATCGAAGCACTCGCCGAAGCGCACGCGGGCGGCGTGGTGCATCGCGATCTCAAGCCGGGCAACCTGTTCTTGGCGCGTCGCCCCGACGGCACGCGCCGGGTCAAGGTGCTCGACTTCGGTATCTCCAAAGCGCTCAGCGGCACCTCGGTCGAAGAGCTGTCGCTCACGAAAACGGCCGCGCTGATCGGGTCGCCGCTGTACATGGCGCCGGAGCAAATGCGCTCCGCGAAGGACGTGGACACGCGCGCCGACATCTGGTCGCTCGGCGCCATGCTCTACGAGATGCTCACCGGACAGCCGCCTTACACCGGCGATTCGATCCCTCAGCTCTGCGCGGCGCTGCTCCACGACGATCCGGTGCCGCTCCGCCACCACCGCCCCGACGTCCCCGAAGGCTTGGAACAAGCGGTCTTGCGCTGCTTGATGAAGGATCGCGCGCATCGCTACCAGACCGTCTTCGATCTGGGTCGAGCGCTCGTGCCCTTCGCGAGCCCCCACAGCCGCGTGCACGTCGAGCGTGCGGAGCGCGTGCTGGGCGCGACCGACGTCACCTGGTCTGGCATGCCTTCGGCCGACCGCGCAACGTCGAGCCTGCAATCGCTGCCGGCGGTCTCGCGGCCCATCACACCGCTCAGCTCCACACCGCAGCCCGCCATGACGCCTCAGCCCGTCTCGGATCCGACGGTGAATTCGTGGGGCAACAGCGGCATGGACAAGCCGCGTCGTCGCGGCCCGCTGTTGGCGATCGGCGCTGCGGCCGCTGTTCTGGCCGGTGGGCTCGGGCTCTGGGCAGCCCAGCGCGGTGACTCGACCACGAAGGCGGCGGAGCAAACCAGCCCCGCGGTCGGCAATGCGATCGAGGCCGTGAAGGCCGAAGCCAAGCCGCAAGCCCCGGCAATCGCACCGCTCCCACAGGCCGCGCCCCAGCCGGTGGCCGAGCCGGCCCCGGTCGAACCGTCACCGTCACCGGCCGTCGCTCCCTCGGCGGCGCCCGCCGTCGCTGGGCGTATGCCCGCACCCGCCAAGCCTCGCCCTGCCGTCGCTGTCGCGAAACCCAGCAAGGCTCCGGAAGCCGGAAAACCGGCAGGCTCAGGGCCGCCCCCGAGCACCGGCGCGGTGATCACCGACTTTGGCGGCCGCCGCTAGGCTGAAGGCTCACGGCCGAGCAGCGAGTTGGGGTAGAAAACGAAGCATGGCTGCACTCGGTCGCTTCGTTCGACTCGCTTGCTTCGCTCCAGCTGCTTGGTCTTGTCTCGTCACGGCGTCTGCGGCAGCTCAGACCAACGCCTCCGACAAGGCCGCTGCCGAAGCCTTGTTCGATCAAGGCGTGCGTCTGATGAAGCAGAGTAGCTTCCCCGACGCTTGCCCCAAGCTCGAAGAGAGCAACCGCATCGATCCCGCGGTCGGCACGCTACTGTACTTGGGCGAGTGCTACGAACGCACCGGCAGGACAGCCAGCGCCTGGGCCACCTTCCGCGAAGCGGCTTCGCTCGCCAATACGAGTGGTCAAGCCGATCGCGCTCGCGTGGCGAGCAGCCGCGCCCAGGAGATCGAGCCCAAGCTCAGCCGCCTCTCGGTCGAGCTCGCGCCCGAGGTCGCTCGCTTGTCGGGGGTCGTCGTCAAGCGCGGTCCGCAGCGCATCGAGCCGCAGCTCTACGGTGTGCCATTGCCGGTAGATCCCGGCGAATACCGCATCGAGGTGAGCGCACCCGGCTACGAGACATGGTCCACGCCGATCAGCGTTGCCGCAGGCGGCGCGAGCGCAAGCGTGCGCGTGCCTGGGTTGGTCAAGGCCGCCGACGCGCCGGCTCCGGTGGGCCCCACGGCGGCAGCAGCGGCGACGCAAGAGCAGCCACAAACCTCCCCTGCCTCGAGCGATGCGAAGTCGCAAGGACTCACCACCCAGCAAACGTTGGGTTTGGTCTCTGCCGGCGTCGGCGTGGTCGGTGTCGGCGTCGGCACCTTCTTCGGCATTCGCGCCATCTCGCGCAACAACAAGGCCGAAGACCACTGCCCCAAGGGCGACCTGTGTAACGATCAAGAGGGCGTCGACCTCACGAACCGCGCTCACAAGGACGCGACCATCGCCAACATCGGGTTCATCGCCGGCGGCGTGCTGCTCGCCACGGGCGCCGTGCTGTACTTCACCGGCGGACCAAAAACAGGCGATAGTGTGGCACTCGTCCCAGTGCTCGCGCCCGGTACCGCCGCCGCCAGCGTTACGGGGAGGTTTTGATCATGAGAGCACTGGCTCCGCGACACGTCCTCGCGCTCGCTCTGTTGGGCTTCGGGCTAGCCGCCTGCCAAGCCATCGCCGGCATCGAAGATCGCAAGCTCGACCCCGAGGCAGAGGATCCGAATCAACCGGACGCTTCGAAGCAGTGCCAGAGCTACTGCGAAAGCGTGATGGACGCCTGCATCGGCGACAACGCGGTGTACACGAGCGCGGAGCATTGCCTGCGCGTGTGCTCCAAGCTGGAACCGGGCGACCCGAACGAGCCGGTGGGCAACACGGTGGCCTGCCGCGCGCGACAGGCGCAAATCGCCAAGGTGTCGGAGCCCGAAGAAACGTGCCGCTCCGCCGGCCCGGGTGGCGATGGCGAGTGCGGCACCGACTGCGAAGCCTACTGCACGCTCTACCCGCAGATTTGCCCCGATCAATACCTGTATGAATCGGAAGAGAGCTGCCTCAAGGCTTGCAGCGGCCTCGCCGAGCAGCACCGCTACAACCTGATGGACGATCACGGCGGCGACACCATCGAGTGCCGGCTCGTGCATACCGCGTCCGCCACCGTGCTGCCGGAAGAGCACTGCAAGCACGCACCGATCCCCCCGTCGGACATGTGGTGCGTTCCGCCGCCAGACGCAGCACCGACCTGCGAGGAATATTGCAAGATCGAGCAGGCAGCCTGCGACGGCGCGAACGCGCAGTACGAGACGGATCAGCAATGCCTCGACGTCTGTAAAGCCTTCGACCCAGGCAAGAACTCGGACACCACGCAAAACACCGTGGGTTGCCGCCGTTATCATTCTTTCAACTCGACGCTGGGCGCCGAAAATCACTGCCCGCACGCCGGCCCGACTGGCGATGGGCACTGCGGCGACCCGAGCCTGGTCGGCACCGGGCATACCGGCAACTGCGAGTCGTACTGCACGCTGGTCCGCTATGCGTGCCCGACCGAGTTCGATGCGGTGCTGAAGAGCGACGACGAATGCATGACCACCTGCGTCGGCCTCAACGAAGCCGACAAGGAGTCGAAGTACACGGTGGCTAGCGCCAAGAAGAGCAAGGCGCTCAAATGCCGCGTGCTTCACGCGGCACGCGCCATCGCGGACGACACCAACTGCGACGCCGCGGTGGGCGGCGACCCGTGCAACTGAGCTAGCCGGCGACGCGAGCGTCGCGCACCGCCGCAGCCGCTTGCACGAGCTGGATGCGACCGATCACGCGAGCTACCACGTCGGCGTGGTAGAGCAGCGAATTGTGACCGCAGCCGGGCACGCTCACGCGCTCGCTCGCCGCCAAAAAGGCGCCACTCGGCACGACGTGATCCTCCAGGCCCGCGATCGATAGGTGCGGCACCGCCAGGCACCGCCTCGCGCCCTCAGCCAGCCGCTCCAGCAGCGCGCTGCCCGGCGCGACATCACGCCCGACCGGCGCCGGAAATAGCCGCGCCGGACGCGCGCCCTGAAACGGGCTCCCAATCGAAATCGTTTGCACGACTCGCGGGTCACCGCCCAGCTCCTGCACGAAATAGCGCACCGCTACTCCGCCGATGCTGTGCCCGATCAAATGAATGCGCGCCTCACCCGAAATCGCGCGCACCGCATCGGCGATGTCGCGCGCGATGCTGGCGATGCCGGGGCCCGGCGGGTGCGTGAAGCTCGTCGAAAACGCGCCGGTGCGCGCTTCAATCTCGCGCCGCAACGGCCGAAGTACGCCGGCGGTGGCGAACAGCCCGTGCACCAGCATCACGACGTCGCGATCGCCGCGCACCCACATCGGGCGTGCGCCACGCACATCGCGGTAGATGAGCGTCGCCTGGCGCGCGATCGCAGCAGCTTCGCGGCCCACGCCTTCGAGCGAGTTTCTCACACGGCTGCTGCGCTCGTCGCTCACGCGCTCTCGTTCTATCCGCTGGCCCGCTAAACAGGCAAGTTGCCAGCTTGATAAAACGCCCGCACCGGCCGATGATCGAGAGCCATGGGGAAAACTTTCCAGCTGTCGTGTGCGCTCAGCTTCGGGCTCGCGTTGTTCGGATGCTCGGACGACGATCCGGCGAGCAACGGCGGCGATGGAGGTAGCGGCGCGAGCGCAGGTCAGAGCGGGAGCTCGGCCGGCAAAGGCGGCAGTGCGAACGGCAGCGCCGGCAAACCCGCTGGCGGCTCGACCTCGGGCGGCTCGTCGAACAACGGCGCCGGCACCGGCAACGGCGCCGGCTCGAACAGCACCGGCACGCCCGGTAACCCCGGTGAGGTCGGCGGTTGCCGCATGTTCCCACCGACAGACGACTGGAACCTCGATATCTCGGGGTTGGCTGCCGACGCAGCCTGGACCGAGAAGGTGGGCGCGCTCGTGGGCGACGCCAACATCCACCCCGACTACGGCGTGGACGGACAAGACCTCTACGGCATCCCGATCAATATCGTGCCCGAGGCGCAGCCACCGGCCGACGTCGTGTTCGAGTGGTACCCCGAAGAGAGCGACCCTGGCCCCTACCCGTTCCCGGGCCCCGACGACGTGATCATCGAAGGTAACAGCCCCGAGAGCTGCGACGGCGATTGCCACCTCATCGCCGTGCAACAAGGCGTGTGCATGCTTTACGAAGGCTACGCCTGCGAGTATCGCGATGCCGCTTGGCACTGCGGCAACGGCGCCAAGTGGGACTTGAACGAGGTCGGTTACGGCCAGCGCCCAGACGGCTGGACGTCAGCCGACGCCGCCGGCCTCGCCATCGCGCCGGGCCTCCTGCGCTACCAGGAGGTTCGCGACGGCGAGGTCACGCACGCGCTACGTTTCACACTCGATTGCACCACCGACAAGTACGTCAAGCCCGGCACCCACTACGCGGTGCCGGACGGCTGCGATCCCGCCGACGGCCCACCCATGGGCACGCGCGTGCGCTTGAAGGCCGACTTCGATATCTCGAGCTACAGCGCGAGCGCGCAGGTAGTGCTCAAAGGCATGAAGAAGTACGGCATGATCCTCGCCGACAACGGCTCGAACTTCTACTTTCAGGGCGAAGCGAACGCCGGCTGGACCGAAGACGACATCGAGCCCCTCAAAGACGTCCCCGCCAACGCCTTCGAAGTCGTCGCCATGCCTCCACTCATGCCTTGAGTAGGCCGAATCAACAGCGAGGCGGAGAGCCGGGCCGACGAGAATATTGGGATTCGTACCGAGCTAGACGAAGTCGTCGCGCAGGCTTTGCAGTGTTGCGGCTGCGAGCGCGGCGGATGCGGAGTACGCGGGGTGCTCGACTTCGAGGGCGACCTCCACCTTGCCGGATCGCAGCGCTGCTAGGGCGCTCTCGGAGAGCGGAACCTTGAGGTAATGCACGGCCATCGTGCGGTCCGGATCCGTCGCGCGTGGGTCGGGAGTTGCCGGCGAGAGCTCGGCGCCGACGCGCAGGCGGAACTTGTTTTCGAGGCCGGCTAGGGCCGTCAGCATGCGCTCGCGCTCTTCACGCTCCTGGTACTCGATGAAGAGCGTGAGCGACAGTTCGCGCTCGCCGGGTATGAGCTCGTTGTAGGTCTCGAGCTCGTGGGCGATGGCTGCTTCTTGCGTGATGCGTTCGGTGCGGAGCATCTCTTGGATCTGCAAGAGCACGGTGTCGCGGTTCTCGAATAGCCCGGTCATGTGGCTGCCGAGCTCCACGTAGCGCGGCTTCTTGCGCTCAATCACGCTGCGCAAGTAGCTTTCGCGCACGCGCTCGTAAGAGCCCAGGTCGAGGAGCTCGTCGCGGCTGATCGGCTTCATGTTTGCCATCCAGTGAGGCCGTAGGCTTCGGCCAACAGCTCGATCGGGTGCTTCGCTTCGGTGCGATTCTCTTTCTTGATGCGCAGCGCAGCCAGGCTGCAGTCGGTCACCACGGTGAGCGGCTGCTCCGGCTCGCGCTCGGACTCGATCGCGTCCGCCAGGCGGCGCGCGTAGCGCTGGCCTTCGGCGTAGTAGGCAGCCTTCATGCCCCAGGTGCCGTCCACGGCCGAGCAACGCTCGATGATGCGCACGTCGGTCTCCGGAATTTGCGAAAGCACGCGCGCTCCGGGCACCGCGATCTTCTGCGCCCGGAGGTGGCACGCCGCATGGTACGCCACCTTGCCAAGCCCACCGTTCAACTGCTTATTCAGCTTCTTCTCGCGGCGCAACCGATCGAGCAGCTCCATCAAGTCCAGCGTCGCGGCCGCCACTTCACGCGCTTCTGGCGTGCCCAAGTAAACCGACCACTCTTTCTTCATCGTGTAGCCGCAGGTCGGCCCCGGCACCACGATGGAAAGGCCCTGCCGCACCAGCGGCAGCAACAGCTCGACGTTCTGCTGCATCTTGCGCTTGGCAGCGTCGATGTCGCCACCGTCGAGGTTCGGCATGCCGCAGCACGTGAGGCCGAGCGGCAGCTCGACCTCGAAACCGTTCTTCTCGAGCACCGCTACCGCGGCTTGAGGCACGTTCGGAAAATTGTATTCACCGTAGCAGGTCGGAAATAGCACGATGCGCCCCGCCGGCCCCGCTTCCGGCTCTGGTCGGTGCTTGCCGAACCACGTACCGAACGAGCGCGTCGCGATCGGCGGCAGCGGAAACTCCGCCGAGATGCCGAACGCCTTCTCGGCCACCTTGCGCACCAGGCGATTCGCGTTCACCAAGTTCGCGA
>JBEHXA010000338.1:0-8215 GCA_048498935.1 Myxococcota bacterium | reverse complement strand
GCGCAGGTCATGGCCTGGGCGGTCGACACGTACATGAACACCGTCGGCTTGGTCATCAAGCAGGACGTGCAAGGAGTCGTCACCGGCAAGCCGATCGCGAGCGGCGGTACCGTGGGTCGTGAGAAGGCGACCGGCCAGGGCCTCGTGCATTGCGTGATCCAGTGGGCCAAGCACAATCGCTTCGACCTCAAGGGTAAGAAGCTGATGGTGCAGGGCTTCGGCAACGTGGGCTCGAACGCCGCAGTGCTACTCAGCCATCTCGGCGTGTCGCTGGTCGCGGTCGGCGACCACACCGGCTACCTCTACAACCCGGAGGGCTTCAACGCCCACCGCCTTCAGCAATACGTGGCCAAGAACGGCTCAATTGCCGGCTACGCCAACGGCACCCAGATCACGCGCGAGCAGTTCTTCGGCAGCGCGGCCGACATCTTCATCCCCGCCGCGCTCGAGAACCAAGTCGGCCCCGGCGAAGCAGAAGCGCTGCAATGCACGCTAGTTGCAGAGGGCGCGAACGGCCCCTGCAACCCCGAAGGCGAAGCGATCTTGAAGCGCCGCGGCATCGAGGTGCTGCCGGACGTGCTGGCCAACGCTGGCGGCGTGACCGTGAGCTACTACGAGTGGGTGCAGAACAAGCGCAGCGAAAGCTGGAGCCTCGAAGAGGTGGACGAGCGACTCGAGCGCGCGATGATCGAGGCTTACGACCGCATGCAGCAGTTCGCCGAGCTGCACCAGTGTGACTATCGCATCGCCTGCTACGGTGTCGCACTCGAGCGCCTGAAAAAGGTCTACGAAGAGCGGGAAATCTTCCCCTAGGCGCCGCTCCGCTTATCGAGGCTCACGGCCGTGCCGTTTCGATGATGTGGGCTATGCACGGTCGTTAATCGGCATCTTCGGGCTCGCCGCGTTCACGGCGTGCGCCGAGGCTCCGGAGCACGCCCCGCCTCCGGGCGGCGACGAGGTTTCGGTCGGCTCGAGCGGCCAGCTCGGCCAGCAAGCGCTTGCCCCGAGCGACAACCAGTTTTGCAAAGGTATGGACGCTCCGACCGAGCGCTTGCCCGTGGACTTGTTCATCGTCGTCGATCGCTCGAGCTCGATGGCCGACGCCACCGCCGAGGGCGCCTCCAAATGGAGCGCGACCAAGGCTGCGCTTCGCGACGTGCTGCTGAACGCCGCACCGACGATGGGCGTGGGTCTCTCGTTCTTTCCGAGCGCTGAGCACCGCGCCTCGTGCTCGGTGCGTGATCACGTCGAAGACGCCGTGCCAATCAGCGCGGTGACCGAGATGCGCGACGAGGCGTTGGCGCTGCTCGATCGAGTCGACCCGGGGGGCTCGACGCCGACCGGGCCTGCGCTCAGCGTTGCCTTGCAACTGGCAAGCGAGCACGGGCAAGCTCACCCCGAGCGCTCGGTCGTGGTCGTGCTGGCCACGGACGGTAAGCCCACCTCGTGCGCTCCGACGGACGCCGCCGCCCTCGCGGCGCTGGCGCGCGGCGCCCTGCTCGGCCCCGGGCATGTGCGCACCATGGCCGTCAGCTTCACTTCGCTCGAGGCCGAGGACAGCGAGATGAGCGAGCTGCTACCGATCGCGGTGGCGGGTGGCACGCAGCATCCGATCGTGGTCAATCCGCGTGGCGACTTCGCGGCCCAGCTTACGACCGCGCTCGGCCAGACTGCGTCGCAGCGTATCGCGTGTGATCTGGCTCTGCCGGAGCCGCCGCCTCATCAGGTGCTCGACTACGATCGCGTCAACGTCGTCGTCGATGCCGATGGGCGGACCACGCTGTCGCGCGTCGACGGACCCGAGGCTTGTGGCTCGACTGGTGGTTGGTACTACGATGTCGATCCGAAGCTCGCGGCTCCCTCACGCTTGGACATCTGCCCGTCCACCTGCGCGGACGTCGGGAGCCATCGAACGAGCCAGCTAAAAGTCGAGCTGGGCTGCAAAACGCGCCTGCGCTGACCCGCGCTGCGGCGTGGACGATTGAGCTGCCGCGCGGGCTCGGCTAGAGTCTCCTGCATGGCGGATCTGGATCTGGCGCAGCACCAGGTCGTGTTTCGTATTGCGGTGATCGGCGTGGTCGGTCGGCGCTTGCTCGAGCTGATCGGCGTCAAAGACGGCGAACTCGAGCTGCCGACGGTGGCCGGGTACCACCCGCGCTTCGTCTTCAAGCAGTTCGCCGACGATCCTTGGAGCGCCTCCGGTGAGGATGGCGGCGCCGCGCTCGAGCAGCTCGTGCCAACCCTCGACGCGCTGATCCTGACCGACGATTTTTCGACCGGTACGCACTACTCGAGCAGCGGTGTCGAGCGGCTCTCGAAGGTGCTGGCGCCGCTCAAGCTGCGCGTCCCGAGCGCTGTCTTCGGCGGTCCGGCGCTGGCCGAAGAGTGGCAGTCACTCTCCGGGGCGCCCGTGTTGCATCTTGCGGATCCGAGCAGCGGGGAGGCGATGCCGATCGTCAAGGCGCTGGCCAAAGCGCTCTTGCGCTCCAACTTGCGCAGCACACCGCCTCCGCCGCCCGCGAGTTAGTTCGAGCGAGGCACGCGGTAGACCGGATCGCCCTCCGCGATACCAAGTCCACGCCATGCGCCGTTATAGCTCTCGACCCCAAATAGCGAAACGCCCGGCGGAGGCACCGGGCGTTTCAAGGGGAGGAGGAATCGAGACGAATCAAGAAGGTGGGCGCAGGCCCCACCGCGAGGAAACAATCAGGCGGCGCTGGCCATCAGCTCTTTGAGGCGGGCGATGGCGCGCGAATGCAGCTGCGAGATGCGCGGCTCGGAGACGCCCAGCTCGGCGCCCAGATCCTTGAACTTGACGCCGCGGAAGTAGTGCGAGCTCACGATGTGGCGCTCGCGCTCCGGGAGGAGCTCGACAGCCTTGACCAGGGTCTCTTGCGCGAACTTTGCAGCCACGGCAGCTTCGCTGTTCGAGGCGTCGGCGAGGCAGCGGTTCTGCTCCCACTCGCTGACGTCGTCGATACGGACGACCGAGGGGGCCGGGATGTAGGCGTCGGTGCCGGCGTTGGCTTCGGCCGCAGCACGCGCGCGGCGGGGCAGCCAGTCTTGTGCGCGCAGCTCGTCGAGGATGGCGCCGCGGATACGCACGCGCACGTACCACTCGAAGCTCTCGTCACCACCATCGGGGTGACGGCGAATCGCGTCCCACAGACCGCTCATGCCGGCGGCAATCAGGTCTTCGCGGAGGACGTTGCGCGGCAGCTTGCGTTGAAAGCCGCCTGCGATCTTGTTGACGAGGGGCGTGAACTCTTCGAGCAAGCGCTGGGCGCGGGCGGCATCCATCCGAGCGCGCTCGGCCTTGGAGACGCGGGGAGCCGGCTTGTTCGCGACGATGGCGGCCGGAACCAGGGACGGGCGGCGCGCTTGGTGCACCGCGCGGGCCTCGTGGCGGCGGGCCGGGCGGGCGGCGAGCGGCGCGCGGGCCGCCTGCTTCGAACCCTTGCTATTGGCTGCCGCAGCCTTAGCGACCTTTCCCTGGAGCTGCGAGAGCTCGAGGTCGAGGTCGGTGAAGTTGGCGAGGTCGGCTGCGATTGATTCCATAGCGGGGTCTCCGTTTGGGGTGTGACCTGGGCTACTGCAGTGGACGTGCCAGCTCATGAATCAGCAGAAATCAGGGCATTTCGCGAATTAAGCCCCTAAAAAGAGGGTCAGCGAAGACCCAGTTGCCACCGGCCAGGCAAGGGCTTGCCACCCCGGACGCCAACGATTTGACGAAGATACGTGCCGGGATGAGACGCCGGTCGGGGGGGTCACGAGAGACCCCGAATGTCGGCTCTTTGGTTAATTATTTAATAGATACAGGGTCTTAAGTTCTTGCTTGGCGGCGGGTCGTGACTGACCCGGCCCTTGTCTCGGGCAGATACGAAGGCAGCTGGGCTGTCTCGCGTCGAGTCAGACTGGACGCCCTGGCGGCGGGGGAAGGGGTGAAAGCGGGGAAAAGAGGAAGCGGGTTTTTTGGCTGTCTGTGGGACGGGGTGCGAAAGTTTGTAAGCGCGACACCACGCGCCAAGTCGAAAGCTCGAAAGCACAGCCATGGGCGAAGGAAAGAACCTGGTCGGAGTCGATATCGGCTCGGCTTCGATCAAGGTCTGCCAGGTCAAAGACACCAAGAAGGGCATTGGGCTGCTGCGCCTTGGCTACGTCCCGCTCGCGCCTTCGGTGATCGTCGATGGTCAGGTGATGGACGCCGGCGCCGTTACGGAAGCGCTCGCCAAGGCCTTCCACGACGCCAAGATCAAGGACAAGCAGTGCGCGCTGTCGGTGTCCGGGCAGACCGTGATCATCCGCAAGATCTCGGTGCCGATGATGACCGAGGCCGAGCTCGCCGAGCAGATTCAGTGGGAGGCCGAGCAGCACATCCCGTTCGACATCAAGGACGTGCGCGTCGACTATCAGGTGCTGCGGCGTAGGCCCGAAGCCAGCCAGATGGACTTGCTGCTGGTGGCGGCCAAGAAGGATCAGATCGAGGAGTACGCGAACTTGGCTCGTAACGCCAAGCTGAAGCCCATCGTCTGCGACATCGACGCATTCACGGTGCAGAACCTGTTCGAGTACTCGCGCGGCCTACCGCAAGAACAGACGATCGCGGTGATCAACGTCGGCGCGAGCTTGTCGTCGCTCAACATCATCGCCAACGGGGTCAGCGCCTTCACGCGCGAGATCGCCAACGGCGGCAACGTGATCACGGAAGAAATCCGCAAGCAGCTGGGCGTGCCGCACGAGCAGGCGGAAGCCTACAAATGCGGCGGGGCCGCCAACCCTGAAGATCCGAGCCGACCCGGTATGGTGCCGCACCAGGTGGTGCAGGTGATCGAAGCCGTGACCGACTCGATCGCCGCCGAGATCCAGCGCAGCCTGGACTTCTTCATGGCCACCAGCGGTGAAGGCGAAATCGCGAAGATTTACCTCACGGGCGGCTCGGCGAACTTGGTTTCGCTGGCGCAGTCAATCGAGCGGCGCGCGCGGGTTTCCGTCGAGACCTGGCCGCCGACGGAGCGTCTCAGCGTGGAAGCCAGAGAAGTGAACACACAGCTGCTTCAGCAGCGCGCCGCCCAGCTGCCGGTCGCGCTGGGGCTCGCGCTGCGCAAGGAACGCGAGGCACGCGCATGATTCGCATCAACCTGCTGAGTCAGAAGAAGCGCGCCGAGCGCTCCGAGGCCAGCCAAGTTTGGCTCGTCGTCGTGATGCTGGTGGTGCTGGCCGAGGTCGCGATGCTGTTCGTGTATCACAGCGTCAAGGCCGAAGAGCTGAGTGACCAACAGCGTAAAAACGCGGAGCTCACCTCCCAAATCGACCAGGCCAAGCGCAATGTCGCCAACCACGAACAGGTCAAGGCGGAGCTCGCGACGCTGCGAGCGCGCGAGGAAGCCATTCAGAAGTTGCAGACCGCGCGCTCGGGTCCGACTTCGATCTTGATGGAGCTCGCTCGCATCCTGACCCCGGGTCGCGGCCCCAGCGTCGACCCCGACCGTCTGGCTCAGCTGCGGCGTGACAATCCGCTGTCGGTTTTCAACCCGAACTGGGACGCGCGACGGCTCTGGCTCACCAGCTTCGTCGAGGCCCAGCGCAAGCTGAAGATCGACGGCAAGGCGCGCGATGGTGAGGACGTGAGCGAGCTCGCTCGCCGACTCACGCTGTCCAGCTACTTCTACGAGGTGCGGCTGCTGCCAGCCTCGCGTGAGTCGGATTTCGTCAGGTTCTCGATCGAAGCGAAGGTGAGGTACTAGTGGCGCGCAGTGACGTGCTGGCGAAACTTCCGATGCTCGCGAAGGTGGGCGTCGGGGCGCTGTTCGTGGTGCTGATCGGCGTGGCGTACTTCATCGTCTTTTACGGCGACCTCGCCAGCTCGATCACGGCGGAAAAGAGCCGCGAAGCAAGCCTCCGCACCGACTTGTCGGCCGCGCGCAAGGCCGAGTTTTCTTACCAGCAAGATTTGGCAGAGCTGAGCGACCGCCAGCAAAGGCAGCGCGAGCTGGTGAAGATTCTGCCGACCGACACGGAGTATCCCGCCTTCCTGAGCGCCGTGCAGAACGTGGCGAACGTATCCGGCATCGGGCTCACCGCTTGGTCGCCTCAGCCCGAGGTGCCCGATCAGTTCTATTCGCGAGTGCCGATGAAGCTCGAGCTACGCGGGCGCTACCACCAGGTCGCCAAGTTCTTCAACGGGGTGGGGCAGCTGGATCGCGTGATCAATATGGAGAACATCACGCTGACCGACCCGAAGCTCGAAGGGGAGGACATGGTCGTCAAGGTCGAGGCTCTGGCCACCGCGTTTCGTGCCAAGCCCGACGGCGCGCCGGCCGGGACGGGCGACAAGCGCGGCGATACGCGAGGTAAGCCGTGAAGCTCTTGGCTGTTCCGACGCTGCTCGGGCTCGCGCTGGCGCTGCTCGGTGGTTGCGGCGACGACGCCCCGGTCGCGAGCCCGGCTTCGGGCGGAGCCCCCCCGGCGGCGGCGCGAGCGCCCACCACCACGGGCGGCGCGGCTGCCGGGACTTCGGCCAAGGCGGCGGACTTGGCGCCCCCGAAGCTCGAGGTCACCGAGGCCGACTTCGCCGAGAGCGAGCGTAGCCGCGATCCGTTCCGGGCTTTTACCGACATCTTCAAAGAAGAGAACAAGGGCTCGGCCAAGTCGCAGCGCGAGGTCGTGCTGTCGAAGTACGCCATCGACGAGCTCAAGCTGATCGGCATCGTGACGCGCGCCGAGCCGGCAAAGGCCATGCTGGTCGACCCCGGCGGCGTCGGTTACGTGGTGCAGCGTGGACAGTTCGTGGGCAAAGCGGACATCGTCCAGGCTGCTGGTCGTACGGGCGCGAGCTACGAGATCAACTGGCGCGTCGATCGCATCCGCGATGGCGACATCGTGTTGATCCGCGAAGACCCCGCCAACCCCGACGTGCCGAGCGCGACGCGTGTCATTCCGCTGCGCCCCGAAGGCACCGACGTCGCCGGCAAGTAGCCCGCGCAGTCGAGCGGTGACGCTCGTCAAAATATCTCACTGCCGGAAGCGCCGAGAATTTGTTCGTCGGTGACGAGAGTCGCTAGGCTTATGCGACGCACGCTGAATGAGGCCAAATTTGCCTGACTTTCGCAAAAACAAGAGTTTGGGAGCCCCGGCATGAGGACCCGATTCGGCACAGCCTTCGCGCTGGCTCTTTCACTTAGCGCTCTGTCCGGCGTCGCTTACGCCGCGCCAACCCAGCGAGTCGCGACCCAAGTCGAGCTCAAGCCAGGGGAGCTCCCCGGCTCGGCGCGGCTACGGGTCGGCTTCAGCGACGCGCCCACGTTCACGGCGCGCATGGAGCGGGGCGGTACTCGCTTGATCGTCGACGTGCCGTCGGCCAGCGCCAAGGGCGTGCCCAGCGCGCTGCTCGAGCGTGTAGGCGTGGTCGGCGGCGTGATGGTCCAGTCTTTCGCCGCGAATGGAGGGCAGACCACACGTTTGCTGCTCACGCTGCTGGAGGCATCCCACTATGCGGTCAGCATCGACGGCACCGACCTGGTGATCGCCGTAGCTCCCGGTAAGGAAGGCGTGATCGACGCCATCCCGCGCCGTACTGCGATCGAGAAGGCGCCGCTCGAGAGCGATCCGTGCAAGGTCACCGACGTTCGCTTTCAGCACGGCGCCGAGCAAGACGAGGTGCTGATCGAGCTGAGCGAGGCGGGCGAGTACAAAGAAGCCTCGCGTGGCAACGGCCGCCGCACCCTGACCGTCGCCTGCAGCAAGCTCTCCGACGAGCTCACGCGAACGCTCGACGTCTCCGCTTTCGGCGGCCGCGTGACGAGCGTTTCGAGCTACTCGCGCCCCGACGACAAGGGGGGCGTGGTGGTGGATGTCGACACCAAGGAGGGCGCGGTCACGCGCGTGTCGCGCCGTGGCAGCGCGCTGGTCTGGACCTTCACGGCCAAGGGGACGCGCGAGCCCTCGACGGTCACGGGCGTCGGGCTCGACGGCGGCACTGCGCGCAAGACGCGCACCGTCTACGTCGAAGAGGCCGTTACTGGTGTGCAAGAGGTAGTGTCGGGCTTTCAACCCGAGGCTGTCGAGACCCGCAGCGACGGCGCGCAAGCGGGCGCATTCGGTCCGAACGTTCTCGGTCAGGCCCAGGATCAGCGGCGCGCGTTCAACGGGCGTCGCATCGACCTCGACCTGAAGGACGCCGACGTCCACAACGTGCTGCGGCTGCTTGTCGACGTCG
>JBEHXA010000337.1:0-8216 GCA_048498935.1 Myxococcota bacterium | reverse complement strand
GGCAAGTGCTGAATGTACCATCCGACCCAGGTGGGGATATCGCTGGGAGGGGGACCACGCGGTCTTTCATACCTTTGCCGTCGCGAACGCGAATCTCGGAGCGCTCGAAGTCGACGTCCTTGATTCGAAGTTGTGCGCATTCGAGAAGGCGCAGGCCCGAGCCGTACAGAAGGCTGGCCATGAGCTTGGGGGTGCCCCGCATTCGAGCGAGCACTGCGGAGACTTCGACGGGAGTCAGCACGACTGGCAAGCGCTCGGGCCTCTTGGCGCGGACGAAGGGCATCTCGCGTTCGAGCGAGATGGCTAGGACGTCGTGGTAAAGGAAGAGCAGAGCGCCGAGGGCCTGGTTTTGAGTCGAGGCACTGACCGATTTTTGGACGGCGAGGTGCGTGAGGAAGCGCTGCACCGCAGAGCGATCTAGCTCGGCGGGATGGCGCTTGCCGTTGAAGTTAAAGAGGATAAAGCGCCGTATCCAGTCGCAGTACGAGCGCACGGTGCGCGGGCTGTAGTGACGTAGTTGCAGGGCGTCCCGCACGACATCCAAGAGGCGCGGGCGAAGTCCTGAAGCACCCGGGGTCACGAGCGACGCGTAGAGCGTGTTTCGTGCCAGCGGTGAACCCCGACATTACAGTGCAGCAAAGGAGGCGGCCGCTGTCGAACTGTCCGCCAGGGGCGACATGTTCAGCGACTCGCGGGCGCGGCTGCGGGGCGCCACGTGGGGTGGCGCTGTTGCCTAGTTTCGAGGAACGGAAGGAAGGACGCGCACTTTACGGGGTGGCGCCCCCGACTGAACGCGGTTCGCCGTGTCGCGACTGCGACATACCGTCAGGCGCCGAAACGGAGCGCGAATTGATTGGTTTTTTCATGTCGCAAATGCGACATCGCGCGCAGGCGCGCAGCCCCCTCGTGGACGTGGCGCTATCGCGTCTTTACGTCACGGTCGCTGTGTTTCCGCTGCCGTGGTGCGCACCGCGTCGGCGCGGCTCAGTGAAACGTCTCTGATTCGCGCAACGCGAACGGCGCGATCTCCGCAAGGAAGGTCTCGCCGTCTTCGGTCACCATTTCGTATTCGCCGTGCATGCTGCCGAAGGAGGTCTTGAGGGGGCAGCCGGAGGTGTATTCGAAGGATTCGCCGGTCTTGAGGGTGGGCTGGTTGCCGACGACGCCGGGGCCGCGCACTTCTTCGACGTGGCCGTTGGCGTTCATGATTACCCAGTGGCGGTTGACGAGCTGCACGGTGTCGTCACCCTCGTTGGTGATGGTAACCGTGTAGAGGAAGAACCACTCGCGCTTGGCCGGATCGGAGTGAGACGCTGAATAGCGGACGTTGACGACTACACGCACGCCGCGGGTCACGGCTTCCGAGCTCGGCACGGCGCGCAATATACACACGCCGCCGGGGCGTTGTTGTGCCCGGCTCACTAGAGTTGGTCGGCCGTTCGGTTCGGTAATCATTTCGGTGGTTTGACCACGAGGGTTGACTCGGCGCGCGCGCCGTTGGACCCCACGTGCCACCCCGCCGTGGCTGCCTGTTACTTCGACGTCGATGGGACGCTCGTCTCGTCCAACCTGGTCCACCCGACTCTCTACTATTTGATGAATCAGGGGACGCCGCTGCAGAGCGCCCTGAAGCTCGGGCGGGCCCTGCTCGATTCGCCGCGACTGATGGTCGCCGAGATGGTGGATCGCCGCACTTTCAACGAGATGCTCTTCTCGTCGTACGCCGGCACCAGCGAGGACCGCATGGTTTTGCTCGCCCAGGAGGCGTTCGATAACGTCATGCGTCCGTCACTGTACGTGGGCGCCCGGAGCCTAGTGGAGAAGAGCCGGGCGGCGGGCCACGACGTGGTGCTGGTATCGGGCGCGCTCGAATGCGTGCTCGAGCGGCTGGCTGAGCATTTCGGTGGGGCCGAGGTGATCGGCAACCGCCTGGAGATGAAGGACGGCATCGCCACCGGCAAGCTCCTGAAGCCCGTGGTCGCCGGTCCCGAGAAGGCGCGGCTGGTGCGCGAGCACGCCGCCGCCAAGGGCTACGACCTCGCCGATTGTTTCGCCTTCAGCGACAGCTACTCCGACGTGCCGATGCTCAGCGTCGTCGGTCACCCGGCTGCCGTTAACCCCGATAAGCGTCTTTCCTGGCTGGCCAAGGCATACGGCTGGCCCAGTTTCGATCTGAGTCGCGCAGCATGAATCATCCCAGTCTCGTTACCCTGGAGCGCGACAGCGCTCCGCGCGTTTTGTTTGCCGGCGATCGGTTGGTCGAGGTCGACCTACCGGCGGGCACGCGCTGCATTTATCCCAAGCCGCCGATGACGCCGCTGCGCGATCCGGACGCGGCCATTCGCTACGCCATCAACCATCCGCTCGGCTCGGATCCGCTGTACGCGAAGTTGCGGCCGGGCATGCGCGTGGCCATCGCGATCGACGACATTTCGGTGCCGCTGCCGCCGATGAAGCGGCCCGACGTGCGCGAGCGCGTGCTCACTATCGTGCTCGAGATGCTGGCCGATCACGGTGTTTCGGACATCGAGATCATCGTCGCGACCGGCATCCACCGGCGCATGAAGCCGAACGAGATCCGCCACATCGTGGGCGACAAGATTTTCGACGCTTACTACCCGGATCGCCTCTACAACCACGACGCCGAGGACAAGGACAACATCGTCGAGGTGGGCACCACGCCGCACGGCGAGGTGCTGGAGCTGAATCGACGCGCGGTGGAGAGCGACCTGCTCATCTACGTGAACCTGAACTTCGTGCCCATGAACGGCGGCATGAAGAGCGTAGCGGTGGGCCTGTGCAGCTACAAGAGCCTGCGCCCGCACCACAACCCGAAGACAATCGCCAAGAGCGACAGCTACATGGACCCAGGGGGGTCACAGCTGGCGCGCGACATCGAGCGCATGGGCAAGCTCGCCCACAAGCACCTGAACATCTTCACCATCGAAGCGACGGTGAACAACCAGATGTTCGACAAGTCGCTCGACTTTTTGATGAAGAACGAGGACGAGCTCAGCGGTCGCGAGAAGGCGATGCTGAAGGGCCTCGTGATGTCGACCGCGCGGCTACCGCAGCCGGCGCGCCAGGCCATTTTCGACCGCTTTCCGGCGCCGTACGGCCTCACCAGCGTGTTCGCGGGCGCGACCGCCGAGGTGCATCCGCGCATCGTGGAGAAGAACTTCGAGCAGTACTGCGTGCCGATCGAGGGCCAGGCAGACGTGCTCGTGACCGGCATCCCGTTCATCAGCCCTTACAACGTGCATGCGTTCTTGAATCCGCTGCTCGTGCAGGTGCTGGCGCAGGGTTACCTGTTCAACATGTACCGCGGCGCGCCGCTGGTGAAGAAGGGCGGCACGCTCATCATCACGCACCCGTGCACCGACAAGTTCGATCACGAGCAGCACGCGCCGTACATCGACTTCGTGCACCGCCTGCTGCCGGAGACGCGCGACAGCAACCAGCTGCGCGAGCGCTACGAAGAGAAGTTCGCGCAAGACCCGGCGCTGATCCAGATGTTCCGCTCGGGCTATGCGTACCACCCCGCTCACCCGTTTTTCATGTGGTACTGGGGCGAGAACGGGCGCCAGCACATCGGTCGCGTGATCGTGGTCGGCGCCGATAACGAGTACATCCCCAAGCTGCTCGGCTACGAGACCGCGCCCAACATGGAGGACGCGCTCTATCGCGCCAAGAATGGGCAGAACAAGAGCCTCGACATCACGTGCCTGCACGTGCCGCCGATCGTGATGGGCGACGTTTCAGTTCCCACGCCCGCGCCCGCGCCTGCGCTGGCCCCCAGCAACGGGAGCCACTCCTGAGATGGCAGAGGGTTCGTCCGATACCGCGCTGGTGAAGGCTAACGGCACGCCGCCGCGGCTCGAGCTCGGTCGTTTGCTCTCGGGCAAGCGGCTGGTCGTCGTGGGCGGCACCGGCTTTTTGGGCAAGGTGTGGTGGGCGTTCATGCTCAGCCGCTACCCGGATATCGGGCACATCTACCTCACGCTCCGGCCCAAGCGCGGCAAGAATGCGCAGCAGCGCTACGACGAAGAGGTCGCGACGAGCGAGGTGCTCGACGCCTTGCGCGGTGAGCACGGCCTCGGCTTTCCGGAGTTTTTGCGCCAAAAGATAACGCCGATTGCAGGCGACGTGATTCAGCCCTTCTGCGGTTTGGATCCGGATCTGCGCGACTCGCTGCGCGGCAACGTCGACGCGGTGATCAACGTGTCGGGCGTCGTCGATTTCGATCCGCCGCTCGACGAAGCGCTCGAAGTGAACGCGTTCGGCGTCAAGAACCTGGCCGCGCTGGCGCGTGACCTGGGCGACTTGCCGCTGCTCCACACCAGCACCTGCTTCGTGGCGGGCAGCCGCACCGGTTACGTGCCGGAGTCGGACCCGCGCGAGTTTCCGTTTCCGCGCGCCGACGAGCTCGAGAAGTCGCACTGGGATCCGGATCGCGAGATCGCCGAGTGCATGGACGTGATCGAGCAGGCGCGGCATCGCTCGAACGACGCCTTCCGCCAGAGCAACTTCTTGGATGAGGCCAAGAAGAACCTGCACAAGCGCGGCGAGCCCGCGCGCGGCAGCGTGCTCGAGGCCGAAGTCACCAAGGTGAAGCGCAACTTCGTCGAGGATCAGCTCGCGGACCTGGGCATGGAACGCGCCAAATTTTGGGGCTTTCCGAACACTTACACGTACACCAAGTCGATCGGGGAGCAGATCGCGCTCGCTTCTGGGCTGCCGGTCGCGATCGTGCGGCCCGCGGTGGTCGAGTCGACCAACGAGTACCCTTTCCCGGGCTGGAACGAGGGCATCAACACCAGCGCGCCGCTCATCTACATCATCCGCCAGGGTGGGCTGCAGATCCCGGGCTCCGATAACTTTCTCGACGTGATCCCGTGCGACATGGTCGCGGCCGGGCTCACGCTCGCGCTCGGCGAGCTCCTCGAGCGTCGCCACAAGACCGTGTACCAGCTGGGGTCGAGCGACTCGAACCCGTGCAGCATGCGCCGCTTTTTCGAGTTGAGCGGGCTGTACAAGCGCAAGTATTACCAGCGGACCGGCAAGGGCGGTCCCGTGCTCAGCTACTTGCAGTCGCACTTCGAGGGCGCCCTGCTCAACAAGGAGCAGTTCGAGAACATCGGGCCGCATAAGATCGCGAGCGGTGCGGCATCGCTGGCTGGCTGGCTGCAGAAGGCGGCGCAGGGTCCGGTGGCGCCGCTCCTTCAGCCCGCCGCGGCTGCGATTTCCGGCTTTGCGCGGCAGCAGCAGAACGTCGGCAACATCTTGGGTGTGTTCCTGCCGTTCGTGGCGCAGTACGAGTACGTGTTCCGTTGCGACAACACGCGCGCTGCTTATGCGCGCCTGTCGCCGGAAGAGCAGGCGCGGGTGCCCTGGCGCCCGGAGAGCCTGGACTGGCGCAAATGGTTCCTCGAGGTGCACGCGCCGGGCCTGGAAAAGTGGGTCTTCCCCCAGATCGACGAGCGCTTGAAGCGGCCGAAGCGCGCGCCCGAGCCGCATCAAACACTGCCGGCCCTGCTCGACGAAATGGCCGACCGTTACGAGCTGGCAGTCGCGCTGCAGCGCACGGAAGAGGGCGGCTTATCGCGGCTCTCGTTCCGCGAATGGCGCGAGCAAGCCGGAGCCGCTGCGGCGCGCTTGATCCGCGAAGGCGTGCGACCAGGCGATCGCGTGATGCTCGCCGGTGCAAACCATCCGTCGTGGTCGATCTCCTTCTTCGGCATCTTGATGGCGGGCGCGACCGTGGTGCCGCTGGATGCCGCGATCGAGGCAGATGCGGCGAGCAACTTGCAGCGCGCTTCACGTGCCCGCATCTTCGTGTGCGACGCGAAGGTGAGGCAGCGCCTCGCGTCTCAGCTTCAGGACGTCAATTTCTGGGACTATCACGAGCTCGCCGCCAAGGGCGCGCTCGGCATCGGCGTGGCCGTGCAGGCCGACGACGTCGCCGCGCTCATCTACACGAGCGGCACGACCGGTAGCCCCAAGGGCGTCGAGCTGTCGCACGCAAACTTGTCGGCGCTCGTGGCCGCGCTGGCGCCGCTGTTTCCGCTCGGCAAGGGCGACCGCGTGCTATCGGTGCTGCCTCTGCACCATACGTTCGAGCTCACGTGCGGCATGCTGCTGCCGCTCTCGCGCGGCGCGCGCATCGTTTACCTCGACGAGCTGAACGCCGAGCGCCTCGAATTTGGCCTAAAAGAGGGCAAAATCACGGGTCTGATCGGCGTGCCGGCTCTGTGGGAGATGCTCGAGCGCCGCATCCTGGCGCGCGTTGCCGAGCACGGCACCGTCGCGGCCAAGTTGTTCGACGTCGCGGTGGAGTTGAACCGGAGCCTGGGCAAGTCGCTCGGCGTGGACGGCGGCAAGCTGCTGTTCGGCACCGTGCATCACGCCTTCGGCGGCAAGCTCCGCTACCTGGTGAGCGGCGGCGCCGCTTTGCCGGAGCGCACACACAAGCTGTTCTCCGGCCTCGGTATGCACCTGGCCGAGGGCTACGGCTTGACCGAAGCCTCGCCCGTGTTGACCGTCGCGAATGCGGGACCGAAGGCGCGTCCCGGCAACGTCGGTAAGCCGATCCCGGGCGTCGAGATCCGCATCGATGCGCCCAACGCCGACGGAGTCGGCGAGATTTTGGCGCGCGGCCCGAACGTGATGCTCGGCTACTCGGACGACCCCGAGTCCACCGCGCAGGTCATCGACCGCGACGGCTGGCTGCGCACCGGCGACCTGGGCAAGCTCGATCGCCGCGGCCGGCTCTCGATCGTGGGGCGCGCCAAGGACGTGATCGTCGCCTCCAACGGCGAGAACGTGTACCCCGACGACGTCGAAGCGCGCCTGGGCCGCGTCAGCAGCGTGAAAGAGCTGTGCATCCTCGGCATCCCGGACGGGCGTGGCGGTGAGCGCGTGGCGTGCGCTGCGGTGCCGGACCGCGACAACGATTTGCCCTTCGCGGCGCAGCGCGCGAAGGCGAAAAAAGCGCTGGAAGAGGCGCTCGCGGAGCTGCCGAGCGCGCAGAAGCCGGCGCTGGTCGTGTACTTCGACAAGGACTTGCCCCGCACCGCAACCCGTAAGGTGCGACGCGGTGAGGTGCGCGCCGAAATCGCTCGCCGCGAGCGGCAAGAAGAAGCCGCCCAACCGCGCGGCCCCGTCGACGGCGCTGCTTCGCTCGTGCGCGGCGCGATCGCGACCATCGCGCGCCGCCCGGTTTCGAAGATCGCCGCCAACCAAGCGCTGCGCGGCGACCTCGGCTTCGACTCGCTGATGCTGCTGGAGCTCTTGGTGGCGATCGAGACCGAGCTCGGTCGCTCACTCGACGCCGAGCGCGTTTCGTCTGCGGTCACGGTGGCCGACGTGGAAGGCTTCGTGCGCGAAGCGCAAACGGCCGCGCGCCGGTTGGCGTCGACGCAGAGCATCGAGAAAGAGGACTCGCTCGATCTCGAGATCCCGGAGCCGATGCGCGAAGCGGCCATGGCCTGGATGGGCATGGCGCAGCACGGCTTTTACGATCGGGTGCTGCGCACCAAGGTGAGCGGGCGCGCCTTCATTCCGCACAACCGCAACGCCATCATCGCGGCCAACCACGCCAGCCACCTGGACATGGGGCTCGTGAAGTACGCGCTCGGCAGCTACGGCCAGAAGATGGTCTCGCTCGCCGCGCAGGACTACTTTTTCGAAGGCAATAAGTACCGCAAGGCCTTCTTCGAGAACTTCACCAACCTGGCTCCCATGCCGCGCGGCAGCTCGCTGCGCCAGGCGTTGCGCCAGGCTGGCGACCTGATCGAGCAGGGCAACACGGTGTTGATCTTCCCCGAAGGCACGCGTAGCACCGACGGTCAGGTGCACGAGTTCAAGTCGGCGGTCGGGCACCTGGCGCTGCACCACAACATCGACATCCTCCCGATCTGGCTGGGCGGCACGCACCGCGCGCTGCCCAAGGGTGCGACGCTCATCAAGCACCGCGAGGTCGAGGCGCGCATCGGCGCACCGCTCGAAGCGCGCGAAATGGCGCGGCTCACCGAAGGCCTGTCGACGGCCGAGAAGTCGCGCATCATCACGCGGCTGGCGCAGCGCGCGGTGGTGATGCTGAGCCAGGGCAACATCCTGGATACGCGGGAGCTCAAGGCCGAGGAGGTGCGCGAGTCGCTGCCGCCGCCCGAGCCGGAAGGGCTCGAGCACATGGGATCGCCACCGCCGCGGCGGCC
>JBEHXA010000336.1:0-8220 GCA_048498935.1 Myxococcota bacterium | reverse complement strand
GCCTTTGACGCCGCAGCCTTAGGTTTGTCGTACTGATCTCGGCGCTCGAGCATTGGCTGGGCGGTGAACACCTGACGATGCCGCCCGAGCTCGGCGTGTTTCTGCCCAAGACGCGGCGACTGCATCCGAGCATCTGCGAGTTCGTCTCGGAGACGTTCTACGAGGGACGACTGAGCGCCGAACGAGGGCTCGGTTTGGAGCAGCAAGCGCTGTGCTGGCAAGGTGAGCCCTGGCAGGCCGGCGTGCGTTTCTTACCGGTCGCGCACCGCGGCAACACGAGCCAGTCCGATGAGGAGGCCGAAGCCATTGCGAGCTTGGTAGAGCGCCTGTTCGATTCCGCGACGCTATTTCGGTCGCGGCAGGGCGAGGCGCGCCCGCTCACGCACAGTGACGTCTTGGTGATCGCTCCCTACAACGCGCAGGTAGCGGCGCTCCGTCGCTCGCTCCCTAGCGAGCTCCGGGTCGGTACCGTCGACAAGTTCCAGGGGCAAGAAGCGCCGGTCGTCATTTATTCGATGACCAGCTCCAGCGCCGAAGACGCACCACGCGGGCTCGAGTTCTTGTACAGCCTGAATCGCCTCAACGTGGCGGTGTCGCGGGCGCAGGCGCTATGCTTCGTGGTGGCCAGCCCGGAGCTACCGAGCGCCGCGTGTCGAACGCCCCGACAGATGAAGCTGATCAACGCGCTCTGCGCCTTGTTGGAGCGCAGTGAGCGCAGCGCTCCAACTCGATAAGGATCGGCCATCTGGCGGGAGTCGCACCCAGCGAACTACGTCCCTAGCATCGCTTCGTTCGATGCTCTCCCGCCAGATGGCGGTCGAATGTCACGGGAGGTGTTCGGGGAACCGTGACGTCGACCCGCGAGGCCTTCAACTCGCTGCCGATGTCGTTGGAGTACCACGTACAAATGAAAATGAAAATCATTTTCAACAAAGGCCGTAAAACGCCGAATTGCCGGCATTTGTCGGGGTGGCGCGGCGGGCCACGACGCGGGCACCCTTGCTAGTATCCGGGGCCATGGCTCCAGTCGTCATCATGCCTGGCCTCGGTGACTCGGGGCCGGACCATTGGCAGACGCGATGGCACGTGCTCGACCCGGGGGCTCGTCGCGTCATCGTGCGCGATTGGGATCGGCCCAATCGTGAGGATTGGGTGAGCGCGCTCGAGGGGACCGTTCTGCGTTGCGCGGCGCCGCCCGTGGTCGTCGCGCATAGCCTCGGTTGTCTCACGCTGGCCGCGCTGAGCGAGCGGGGCCCGAAGCTGCACGGCGCGTTGCTGGTCGCGCCACCCGATCCGGAGGGCCCGCAGTACCCGCAGGTCGCGCACGAATTTCGGTCCTTTCCGCTCGCCGCGTTCGGCTTTCCGAGCGTCGTCGTAGGCAGTCGCAACGACCCGTACGGTTGCTTCGAGTTCGCGAGCCGCTGCGCGCGCGCCTGGGGCAGCGACCTCGTCGATGTCGGGGAGTGCGGTCACATCAATGCCGACAGCCACCTCGGTGACTGGCCGGAGGGGCAGCGCTTACTTCGCCGCTTGCTTGCCTGAACCGGCGAAACCGTAGCGTTCGAGCACGGCCTGGCCCTCGGGAGAGGCCACCAGCTTGGCGAAGGCTTGCCCACCAGCTTGGTTTTTGCCGTGGCGACACACCACCAAGGTCTGCTCGATTGGCGCATGAAGCTCGGCAGCGATCGTCAAGCGCGAGCCCGCCTCGCTGCTTGCGACGAGCGAGAGCGCGACCAGCGCCACCTCAGCGTTGCCGGTCTGAGCGAACTGCAGCGCTTGGCGGACGTTCTCCGCGAGCACGATCTTGGGCTCTATGTCTTTCCAAATGCCGGCGCGCGTGAGCGCTTCGCGCGCCGCCTTGCCATAGGGCGCATGCTCCGGATTGGCGATGGCGATGTGATGGATGTCCGAGCTTTTGAGATCGGCGAGGGTCGTCAAGCGTGCGCCGCCCGGCTTGCTCCACGCGACGAGGTGCCCGCGCGCGTAGAGCGACTTGGTGGCGCCGTCGCATGCGCCTGCTTGCACTGCGCTATCGACGAACGAAGCGTTGGCAGCAGCAAAGAGATCGAATGGCGCACCTTGACTCAGCTGCTTGGCGAGCGCGCCCGAGGCAGCGAACGAGAAAGTCGCCTTCTGACCGGTGCGCACCTCGAACAGCTTGCCTAGCTCCTCGAATGCGAGGCTCAGGTCCGAGGCTGCTGCGATCTGAACTGGAGGGGGCGGGGCGGCCGGAGGCTGCGGGCAGCCCACCGCGAGGCTCGAAAACAACAGGGCCGCGATCAAGTGACCATCGCCGTCAGGGGGCACCATGGCCCATCGACTAGCCTCGAACCCGCGAGGTGACCAGGCCGTGGGCGGTTACCCTCGGCTCTGGCGCGCAAAAAAGGTGCATGGAGGAGGGGGGCTCGCGACACTAAAGCAGTCAACCGGACGTTTACTGGGGAGCAGTGAGCGTTCGGCCAGAAGGCGTGAGGAGGCTAAGCCCATTGATGAGATGGGCAGTGCGTCAGGCGAAGGGAAGTCGCTTGGTGTGCTCGAGCAGGTAGGTCGGGAACAAAATCAGTGATCGCATGGCTGGTCAGCAGACAGCTCATCGTCAGGTGGATCACGAAACAAAATCGTGACGTCAGCGCTTAGCTATCCAGCAGGTCCTTTAGGCGACATGTCCGAAAGCGAAGATTCTACTAACGGCGCTTTTTGGTCTGAAGTCGGGGACGATCGTGGCCAAGGCACGGTAAGTGTCATGACCAACATGGAGTCGAGCATCCCGCCCGCGGTCACGCGCTCGAGCCAGAGCGGTTCGGGGCGGCTCGCGATTATCGGGGCGGCGGTGACGCTCGTATCGCTGCTCGTGTTGACGCTCGGCTTCCGTGAGGACTCACAGCTCAGCTACGACGTGCGTGGCGCGAGCGCGGTCGGCGGTGTCATCGCCGCTGAGCGAGGCGAAGCGACGGTGAGCCTGTCCGACGGCAGCTCGATCCTGGCGGAGAACCAGACACGGTTCAGCGTGGACGTGGTCGGGCGCAATGCCGCCCTGGCGCGGCTCGAGACGGGGCGCCTACACGTGCGCGTGCAGCACAACGACGACACCAGCTATCGCTTCGTCGCCGGCCCCTACGAGGTGCAGGTGGTCGGCACCGAGTTCGATCTCGCCTGGGAGCCACAGGGCGGCGGCCTCACGCTTTCGATGTCGAAAGGTGAGGTGAAGCTCTCCGAGGCAAACGGCAAGCACCGCACGCTCCGCGCCGGCGAGTCGCTGCACCTACCGGTCGCTGCTGCGCGTTGATCGGCCCATATCGAAACCCCAGCCACCGCCTCGCAAGCGTGGGTTGCGGCGAAGGTTCAGACGCCCGAACGTCTAAGACCTAGAGCTTGCCGTTGAGCGGGTCGTAGGCGCTGCCACCCGTCTTGAAGCCTGCCGAGCTCTTGGCCTTGGCGGACTTCGCGATGCGCTGCTTGGAGGCCACCGCGCGCGCGGCCTTCTTGTTCTTCTGCGTCGCGGCCTGCTGCTTGTCCTTACTGAGTAGGGCAGCCTTCATCTCGTCGCTGAACCGATCGTCCTTCTTGGACGCAGCAGCGTCCGCATCCGCCTTGTCCTTCGTGTCCGCGCTGCTCGCTTGCGCTTCGATCTTTGCGGGCTCGACCTTCGCCGGTTCGACCTTCGCCGGCTCGGCGGCGGGTAGCGGCGCAGGCAGCGCCTTGGGCTCGCTCGGCGAGCGCGAATCATTCAGGCCGGAGAGTGACAGGCTGGCGGCCGCGCTTTCGCCTCCGAGCTTCCCGAGAGCCGGAAGCTTCAGGCCACGCAGGCCGCCGCTCTGGACGACCATGAAGCCGAGCGCACCGAGCGCGACCACCGCCAAGCCGGCGACGACCTTGCCCATGCGACGCTTGGGTCGCATCGACATCAGGTCACTGTCGAAATCGTTGAACGACAAGTCGTTGACGACGGGCGCGATGCTCGGCGCGAGCATCACCTGAGGCAAGTGCTGCGACGGCTGCATGCCGTACGACGTGGCTGCGTAGTGCGGTGCGACCACCTGCGCAGAGACTGGCGCGGACTCTTCTTCTTCACCGAGGCCTGCGACCTCACCGAGCGTGAGCCACTGCGAATCGCCTTCGAGACACACGTAAGTGTTCTCGTGAATCAGCCCGGCGTTGAACGCTGCGTCGAGCTGGTCGAGCGTGAAGAGCCGGACGTCGCCGGCATCGACCTGCGTGAAGTAACGATCCTCCGCCTCGTCATGAGCCATGGCTGCTTGCGACATTGGCGATCACGTTAGCTTGCAAAAAGCGCCCTGGCCATGGCCTCAAATCGCAAATCACCTTACAAAACAGCTCGATTCGCAATCGCACGGTACTGTTCCATGCCCACGGGATTAGAGGCGTAGAATTTTTGGACACGGCGCGAGCGTCATTCGAGCCATCGACGGTAAAGCACGACTCTTTACCGGTGCGTCAGTGAAGCGCGCTCGGCGTCGTCGGTCGCGCAGCGCTCGAGCGCAAAACGGAGAAAGTCGTCGCCGCTACCGAGCGCGTGTCCCAGCCTTCGTCGATGATTCGCCCAGCGATTCCAACGCGCGATCACGCTTTGAAATGCCGTGAGCTCGCGCCACCTCTGCGCGTCTTGGTCGGCGAGCTCTCGCGCATCTTGCTGCCCGTCGCTCGCGTACTCGCAGTCCAGGGGACGCGGGCTCTCGCCGCTTCGTAGCGACACGAGCGGCAGCAGCGTGGGAGATCTGGCGGTGCCGCCTGTCGCGCTGTCGCTGAAATCGAAGGGAAAAGCGCGGCAATCCAGCGGGCGGGCGGCGTATGCCGAGCACCGACCGTCAGCGCTCAACAGTGCGCAACCCTGGACGGCATGGGCCAGCACCATCAAGCGCCGGCCTGCCCGGAGCTCGACGAAACTTTGGGGCTCGCCGGTCATGTCGACTTCGTCGTGGGGCAGCCATTGCACGAGCTCGCTTGCTGAGCGCCCGGTCGCCGCAACGAGGCGCGCGACGTCAGCAGCAGTGACTGCCACGCGGAGCGTGCGGCAGCAGTTGCCGCAGGCGGTGCAGCGAAACGTCAGCGCGCTTTGCGCTTCGAGCATGGGCGTCAGGGGGCTGCGGGCGCTTCGCTGGCCGAGGCTCGGACCAGCGCCTCGCGCATGGCCCCTTGCAGCACCTCGACGCGCTGCGCGCCCGAGACTGCCAACCGCCCATCGAAAATGAAGAACGGCACACCGCGAATGCCGCCCTGCGCGGCGCTGCTCGCCTCCTCGCTGGTGAGCTCGAGCTCGGCGGTGGCTGTGGCGAGCTCGAGCGCTTCGTCTCGTTCGAAGCCGTGCCGTTCGGCGATGGTCGCCAGCACTGACTCGTCCGCGATGTTTTGCGCTTGCTGAAAGTTGGCCTCGAAGAGCGCTCGAGCCAGCGCCGGTTGGGTGCCCTTGGCGTGGGCGTGTCGCAGCAAGGTGTGGGCCGCGGCAGTTGGGTACTGGGTGCCCTGGAGCGACAGGTCCAGCGTCAACCCAGACTCGCGCGCTGCTGCCTCGACTCGGCCCCACGCCTGCTTGGGATCGACCCCATACTTGCGCCGCAACATGTCCGGCACGCTGATGCCCCGCTTGGGCGTCGTGGGATCCAAGAAGAACGGGTGGTAGCAGACCTCGGCGGTCACTTCCCCCGCCATGTCGGCTAACGCCTGCTCGAGCCGTGTTGCACCGATGTAGCACCACGGACACACGATGTCCGAGAACAGGTCGATGGTGAGAGTCGCAGCCATGGGCTCAGGGTTATGGGGGCTCGAGGGGGGCGAGCGCAACCCGGGGCGCTAGCCAGCGTCGAAATGGATGCGGTAAATCAGATGGGCTTCGCCCTTGGCCGGCTGGGGAAAGCGCAGGGCGTAGAAGCCTTCTGCCACGCAGTCGACCACTTGCCGATCGGTGAGGTCCGAGCCGCCGTCTTCGACGGCCTTGACGGTGCCGCGCTCGCCGACGACGAAGCGGAGCCTCACGGCGCCGTCCAAGCTCGAGTTGCGGGTCACGCCGTCGCGGTAACAGCGCGCGAACAGCGGGAACCCGGACTCGACCACGTTGTCGACGGCTGCGAGGTCGAGCGTGCCGGGTGACGATTTTTCGAGTTGCACGCCTTGCTCGGAGGCTTCGCGGCGATCGCGATCGCGTTTGCTGGGCGAGCGCCGCCCGCTTCCGCTGCGGGGCGCTTCCACGAGCCTGAACACGAACGTCCAGCGGGCGCGGGCGGGTTCTGCTCTGGGATCGAAACGAACGTCGTACAGCTTTTCGGCGAGGCACTGCTCGATGCGCGGATCGCCCAGCGTGGAGCGCTCGCGCTTCAGGTGCTCGATGCGACCGTCGCCGTTGACGCGCCAGGAGAGTGACAAGGTGCCGCGCGCGCTCGGGTTGGCGAAGAAGCAGCGCCGGATGTCGGTCTCGTTTCCGCGCAGCTTGATGACGACCTCGCCCGGAGTGAGCTCGGTGGGTGCGCTGCGGTGTTTCGCGCTCCCGTCGTGCTCGCCCGCGCCGTCGCTCTCGGCGTCGTCGGCCGAGCGCGTGCCCTCATTGCTTGCGCCACAGGCGACGAGCAGCGCGAGGGCGACGAGCGGAGTGACGCGAGCGAGACCGGTCGATGACATCGTCGGAGCTACCAAACAGACTGCAAGCTGCTGGGTGCCCGGGCAGCACCAAAACTGCTAGAAAACCCTGCGAGTTTCAGCACGGTAGCTCCGCCGGCACAGAAAGATTCCACTTGGGGCCGGTCCACTCAATAGTGGGGCGGCTTTTCGTTCGGCATTTCGCGGCGCGATAGCTCGCCCCCGACCAGGCGTTCGATCTGTTCCAAGCGTCCCTTCAAATCGGCGACTTGGCGGTTGAGCGAAACCACCACGTCGTTCAGCTCCGCGATGGTCTTGTCTTGGTAGGCGACCTTCTCTTCGAGGTTGAGTAGGCGCGGAGCTTCGTTGGCCATGCGCGAGCCTAGCAGCTCACTTTGCGGTCGTGAAAGTCCAGTCGAACGAGAGCGGCTGGTTGCCCTTGGTTCCCGCGATGCGGACGCGGTACTTGGTACCTTTGGCGAAGGGCTTGTCCGGATAGAGGATGTAGAAATCCTTGTCGGGTAGCCACTGATGCTCAAGCGGCGCGCAAGTGTCGCCCGCCAGCACTTCGTGGCTTTGGACGGTGAAGCTCTTGACGTACAGGTGAATGGGCGACGCGCTCGGCCAGCCGCTGGGCGGTTCCGGCGGCATTGGGCCCTCGTGGCTGCCGTCGAACGAGATGGGCACGTTTTCTTGATCGGGGTAGGGGTAAACAGCCGTGAGGCTGTCGGGAGCCATCACGCCTTGGCCCATATCGATGGTGTCGCAATCGGCGGTGCTGCCGTAGCCCATGTCCGCGATCCAAGGGCTCAGCAGCGGGGTGCGGTGGTAAACGCTGTTGATCCACTGCCCGATTGCGCGCTCCGGGTCTCCGCTGAATGCCATCACCTCCGAGCGCGGCGAGCCTTGGTAGCCCGCCTTCTTCATGCGCTGCGCGAAGCTGTCGTCGACGAAGCCGGGGCAAGTCGCCACTTCCCCGTGCGCGTTGGCGGTGCAAGCGTCGTCCTCGATGTTCTGCTGGTAGTAGTCGCAGTGCTTCTGCGACGAGATGTTGATCTCCGTGATCAGCGCCATGCAGGGCAGGCCCATCTTCGAGCGTAGGTCGTTGACCGTTTGGAGCGCTGTTGCGGGTAGGGCAGGGCTGCCTGCGGGCGCGGGATCGCAGCTCGTGGGCGTTGGCGCTTGGGTGGTTGGAGGCCCGCCGCACGCGTCCGTGCCGCCAGCGCTCGTCCCTGCGTTCCCAGCGGCATTGGCGCTCCCGCCTGTCCCTGCGCTCGGGGCGCTGCTGCCGCCCATGCCGGCGCCGCCCATGCTTTCACTACCTGCGGCACTACCACCGCTCGTGCTGCCCGCCTGACTTTGCGAGCCACCCGCAGCGCCGCCTCCGCTCGGCTCTGCAGGATCGCTCCCACTACAACCGAGCAAGCCCAGCGAGCCGAACGCACCGAGGAGCACAATCCGCCTCATCGCATCTCAGTGTCGCCGGCTCCCTTCATCGGCTCAAGGGGGCTTTGATGGCCCTCCCTTCGGGATGGCCATCAAAGTGAAACCCCGCCTACCGGATGGGGGCCGGCAGGCGGGGTTTCGGGGGGTGCGGTGCGTTTGCTAGCTAAATCTTCAGTTGTCGATGCA
>JBEHXA010000335.1:0-8239 GCA_048498935.1 Myxococcota bacterium | reverse complement strand
TTTACGGCGCCAACGCCGACAGCGCCGCGCCTGATTCGAAGTCGGTGCCCGAGTCGAAAGCGACGCCCACCAGCGTCAAAGCTGCCGCGCCCGTGGCGAGCGTTGCTGCGGCTGGTACGCGAGCGGTCGAGCGGGACGCGAGCTCGTCCGAGCCGCCGCCGTCGCCGAAGCGCAAGGCGCCCGCCCGCAAAGCCGCGAAAAGCGGCTGATCTCCCCGATAGGGCCGGCAGCCGGCTGCGGCCGTGGGCGGCGACAATGTAGGTAAGAGGGTTGCCTCCTCGATCCAGTCTGGGGATAAACTAGCGCCCTTGGCGACAGCCCGACCCAGCGCACTCGCTCGTGAGGCACTCCGGCTGCATTGGGATCGCCGTGAGTAGCGACCGTGACAAGCCCAGTCGTGGCAGCGACTCCGTTGCCCGCCCGACGGCGCGCGATGTGCCGTACACGCGCGGCACGGACACTGAAACCGAATCGGCTCCACGGGGACAACGCCCAGCGGATCTGCCACGCGATCCGACGTACGAAGCCGAGCTAGCGCAGGTCGATCTAGCGGTGCTGCGTGATCCGAAGCCGCGTGACGTTCCTTCCACGCGACAGCTGCTTCGGCACGGGCACGCCATCGTTCATCCGTCACCGCCCGAAAGCGTGACGCCAGAATCGCCTGGCACGCGCGCGTCGCGATCTCGCTCGCCCGGTGCGAGCAGCAGCACCAGCCCAGCGCCGCCTTCGTCGGCAGGGCGTAGCGTTGCGAGTGGCACGCTGCTGTCCGTTGGCGCGGTAGATCCGCGAGGCAAGACCGAAAAGAACCTCGAGACACCTCGGATGTTCTTCAGCCAGGTCGACGCTAGCAACGAGGTGTACTTCAGGCCCGGCAAGATCCCGGCGGTCACGGTCAACGCTCCGCTCGAGACCGAGACGGTCATGCTTTCGGACTCGGTCGATCCGCGTCGCGCAAAGACGATACCGCCCCGAGTCGAGCGTGCTCCGTCGCCGCCGAGCGTGGGTCCGGTGTCTACGTCCAGCGATTCGGAGCATGCGGTCGCGTATTCTCCGCGGAGCATCCCGGATCTCGTGCTTCCCGCCGACTCGATTGCGCGCGCGGAGCACGACCACTACGCCGCGCCTCCCGAGTCGATCTCCAGCGATCACGACGGCCAAATCCACGCTTCGCTCAGCCATTTCCGCGACGACAGCGCACCGAGCTTCAGCCTGCAGGGGACGCCGACGCGACCGGAGCCGCTCGCAGGTCGCCGCGCATCGGATCTGCCGCCCGAGCCCGACTCGGCGCCGCCCGATCCCAGCACCGTTGCGACGCACCGTGACCTTCCGCTGCATCGCATTCAGGCGAGCACACCCCCGCCGGCTTCGGTCGACAAGGTGACGGTGCCGGCTTCGCGGTCGCGAGTGAGCGCGACTCCCGCGCCTGCCAGCGAAGGTCCGACGCCGACGACTGCTTCGATCGCGGCGGAGGCTCCCGCGGCGCGCCCCGCTTGGCACAACTATGCAGCCTTCTTCGGCGCGCTCGTGATCGCGCTCCTGCTCGGCACGTGGTGGACGAGCCATCGCGAGCAGAGCGCCGAACCCACCGCGACCGTGCGCGTCGTGCCTCCGGAAGCGCCCGGGCGCGACGAAGGGCGCGCGGTGGCGCCTCCGGCGCTGCGCTCGACTGCCCCCGCACTGGTACATCGACCGTCAGAGGCTGCGTCCGAGCTTGCACCACCAGCTACGCCTGCCCGAACTACGCTGCGTCCCGAGCCCCAGCCGGCCGCGCCCGTCGTATCCTCGCGGCCGTTGCCGGCCACAGCGCCGTCGCCGCGCTCATCGAGTTCTTCCAAACCCGCTCGCGAAACCATTTTCTGAATCGACATGTTCCGCATCCGCTTTGCCTCGCTCTCGCTCGCGTCGTGTCTCATGCTCTCTGCGGCGCTCTCGATGCCGAGTCGTGCGTGGGCACAAACGCCCGCTGCCGATACTGCGCGAGCCACGGAGCTGTTCAAAACCGGCAAGGCTGCTTTTGCCAAGGGCGATTTGCCCGAAGCCGAGCGCCTGTTCACCGAAGCGTGGGTGCTCAGGAAGAGCTCCGACATTGCTGCAAACCTCGCTCAGGCCGAGCTCGAGCAGCAGAAGTTTCGCAGCGCCGCCGAGCACTTCTCTTGGGCGCTGGCCAATCTATTGCCGAGCGCCTCGGATGCGCAGCGCAAGGCGGTCGAGCAAGGGTTTGCGAAGGCTCGAGCCGAAGTCGGAGCGCTGCGCTTGGAGATCCATCCCGACGGCTCGGATGTGCTGGTCGCCGATCAGGCGGTCGGTCGCTCTCCGATCGCGGGGGTGGTCTTCGTCAACGCAGGTGAAGTGATCTTGTCGGTGAAGCACGAAGGCTACATCTCGCTCACCAAGCGGGTCCTGGTCACCAAGGGCACCGAGCAAGCGGTGCCGATCGAGCTGCCGGTCAAGGAAGATCCGCTGCCGGTGTCGAGCACCCCGGCCCCGAGCGTCGAGGCGCCCGAGGCGAAGCCCCAGGCCGAGCCCGTCGATCAAGCCGGTCACAAGAGCTTGGTCCCGGCGTTCGTCGCGACCGGCGTCGCGGTTGCAGGTGGCGTCGTTGGCCTGGTTTTCACGGTGAGCGCCAACTCCACTGAAAAGGAAGCCGATCGGTTGAGCAGCGATCTGGGCTCGAGCGCGTGCGCACCTAATGGTGGTGGGTCAGAGGCCGATTGCACGGACCTGAGGAACAAGCGTGAGAGCGTCGATACGTCGCGCAACGTCGCGATCGGCTCGTTCGTAGTGGGCGGCGTGGCCGCGTTGGTGGCTGGCTACTTTTACTGGGATGCTCTGTCGCATCGCAGCAACGCCAGCGCGAAGCGGGCGCGGCCGCTGCGCGCGCTGAAGCCGTCGTTCGAGGTCGCACACGGACCGGGCCTGCGCTCGCTAGAGCTGGGGCTTTCCGGCGAATTCTGAACGCGGCGCGCCGCGTGTCAGCGCGGAAAGCGCCACTGGTCGTACATGGCCCAGGCCGGCTCTGGCACAGGAAAGACCCGCACGCCGAGTTGCTCCATGTAGTGGAGCGGAAAGGCGCGCGAGAACACGAAGGCGGGTAGCAGTGCGACCGTCCCGAGGTAGGGGATCGCGGTCACGCAGCAGGTTAGACACATCAGCAGGCCCGCCATGATGCTAATCGCGAGCGCCGCCACCACACGCAAAAAGTAGAAGAACATCAGCCCCATCACGTTGCCGGCCGCGACCTCGGAGCGGAACATCGCCCAGGCGCTCCGCACGCGGACGTTGCGCACGACCATGAGCGGCACCACGAAATCGTCCAGCAGCGCGAGCGCGATCAAGAACGGCAGCCACAGCAAGAAAAACGAGGCTGCCAGCAGCGAATATGCCACCAATGCTCGCGCGCCCAGCAGTTGGCCTGTCTCGAAATCGGGCAGCCCGGCGTAGAAGGCGGCGCCGACGCTGGCGATGCCGAGCACCCACATGGTGGCGCCCAGCGCGATGCGGCACTTGAACAAGCTGAAGCCGAGATCTGCGGCTCGAGCCCATTGCCCTGCCACGTCGACGCGATCCCACACCACAGACTCCACGAACATCAGCTTGGCCCTGCTCGAGAACCAGGCGACGAAGAGCCAGATTCCGAATAGCAGCAGCACCCCCCCGGCCGTCAGCAGCGCGTAGAACAAGAACTCGCCTTTGAGCGCCTTCGCGGCTTCCTCGATCATGGTCTTGAGCTCGCTCGGCAGCGTGGCGCCGCTTCCGCCGCTGCTCGGAGGTGTCCCGAAGCTTCCGCCGCTCGGAAGGTTGGGAACCTGAAAGGAGCTACCGCCCGCGTTCTCGCCGCACTGGGCCAGAAAGACCGTGAAGCCGAGCGCGAACCATTTCTCGGCCTTGAAAGGGAACAGGAGCTGTTTGCTGCGCTCGACTGCCTGGCTGATCGCGTCGGCGGGGGAGCCTGCCATCGCTGGGATGCTAGCCGAAGGCCGCGCAGCCGGGGGATTACCTCAAGCGAGTCCCCGCGCGCGCTGCCCCAGGCCTTGGATTACGGAATGCAGGCTGCGCAGCCGCACCAGCTTTTCAGGCCCAAAGCGCGCCTGGATGCCGCGCGCCAGCGCCGCCACCCGCGCCGTACCGCCGGTGCAGCAGACCAGGTCGACGCCGTCCGGACCGACGCCGCTCTCTTCGAGCGTGGCGTCGAGCGAGGCCAGGATGGCGTCGGCCTGCGGTCGCGAGAAGCTCTCGAACTCGCCTTGCCCGATGCTGTCGTGGATGGTGATGCCCGGGTAGTCGAAGATGATGCGCGCCGACTCGTGCGCGGAGAGCTCGCGCTTGGCGTGCTCGATCGCTTCGAAGAGCTGAAAGCCGAGCGAGTCCTCTACCAGGCACAGTAGCTGATCGATGTGCAGCTTGTCGTCGGGACCCAGCGAGCCACTCTTGATGTCGCGCAAGAAGGCCATGATGTCACGCTGCGCGAGCAGGCAGGTCTCGGCGGGCGAGCAAAGCGCGTCCATCAGCGGTCGCGGCATGCTCAGTACGTTGGAGCCGAACGGCACCTTGTACTTCACGCCCGCGCCGAAATGACGCGACACCTTGTGGCGCATGATCGAGCCGTCGAAAGCGTCGCCAGCGACGGAGAGCCCTCCGATCGCCAACACCTCGACGTTGCCCGCACCGGGGGCCAGTCGGGCGACCGTAAAGTCGGAAGTACCGCCGCCGAAATCGGCCACGAGCACGAGCCTCGGCTCGGTGAGCCGGCTCTGAAAATCGTGCGCGGCCGCGATCGGCTCCGGGCAAAAATGCACCTCTTCGAAGCCGGCTAGCTCGGCTGCCTCGTGCAGCCGCTGTTCGGCGAGCGCGTCGTTTTCCGCGTTGTCCGAGAAGCGCGCCGGCCTGCCCAGGAGCACGCGCCGTACGTCCGTCCCGTAATGCGCGTTCGCGCGCTGCCGCATCTCGCGCAAGAAGACGCTGATCAACTCCTCGAGCTTGACTGCACGCGAGCCGATGCGCGTCTCCTCGAAGCTGGGCACGGGCAAGAATCGCTTGAGCGAGCGCATGAAGCGACCGCGCATCCCATCGGCCACGTACTCGCTGAGCGCTTCGGCCCCGAAGTGCCACTGGCTGGACTCGGAGAAGAACAGGATGCTGCGGAAGACCGAGCTGTCGCTGGCTTGCGGGTCGAGCGCGAGCGGCTCATCGACTGCGTCGGGCGTCACTCCGCACAGGAGGGAGTTACTGGTTCCGAAATCGATCGCGTACAGCGTGGGTTTGCGTTCGAGCATGGGCGGGAGACTGGCGCTGAGCGCTACGTATTCACAATCTAGGAAGTTTCTGTTAACCTCGCGTCAGGGTATCTGGATGTCGGGAAAATGACGCGCGCGCCGCCTGGCGCGGTGCGTGACATCAGCGGTAGCCCCTCCCGGATTCGAACCGGGACGACCGTTAGGTCCGAAGATTTTAAGTCTCCTGCGTATGCCTGTTCCGCCAAGGGGCCTGGGTGCCGGGCCTTGTAGCTCCGCTACTGCGGTTCGTCGAGGGCGTTACTCGATGCGCAAGAGTCCGCGCTTTTTGTCGCCGTCGGGGAGGTCGACGGCTTTGTACAGCCGCTCCGTCTTCACCAGCCAGGGCTTGAAGTGGTCGTTCACGTCGAGCACGAAGACCAGGTCCTCGGGCTCGAGGTAGCCGCCCACCGGTGAGTGGTGGCCGCCACCCTGCGCGAACAAGGGGGCGCGCTGGAAGTTGACGATGTAGCGACGGCTGGGGTCGTTGGCGTGGCGCAGCTCTTCGCGGAATTGGTCGAGCGTGAGGTCGCGGAGCAGGGTGATCTTGCGGCCGGTGGCGCGGCGCGCCACATCGCCCAGCTCGTCGAGCGAAAGGCCCATGAAGCAGATGCCCGACCAGCACTTGCCGGTGCCGTCGAGCACCTGGTGAGCGTCGGCGCCGCTCTGTCCGAAGGAGCGCTCGACGTTGGCGATGGACGTTGGGCCGCAGAGCGAACCGTTCGTTTGGTACAGCAAGCCCGGGTGGTAGCGCGCGGCGACTGGGAGCTTCCAGGCGCGCTCGAGCAGCGCCGCATCCTGGTAGGTCTTTTCGCCTTGGATCGAGGGGACGTCGAGCTTGGGCGGAAAAAAGACGCCGCGAATGATCACACTGGCCGGCAGTGCGAACAGGGTGCCGAGCGCCAGCAAGATGACCTTGACGGCGCGGTAGCGTCTCAGGGCGAAAGCTCCAGGCGGGCGGGGCTCGCTGCGCCGTCGCTGCCGATCGAGACCGAGAAGGTCTTGCTGAGCGCGCCGAGCGAGACCGTGACACTCAGGGTTTCACCGGCTCGACCTTGCAACGTCGCGACGCCATCGACCACGCTGACGGGGCCGCTCGCTGTTGTCACGGCGGCCGTGCTCGGCACGATCTGGAGGCGCGCGCTCACGACGGACGCGGCAGCCGGGGCTCGCGCGATGCGACCCCGCGCGAAGAAGTACGCACCACCACCCGCGATGGCCGCTGACAGCAGCGCGACGGCAAACATCGTCCCCTTGCCACCCCCGGAGGTCTCCGGTCGGGCGCTCCTGCGCTCGCCTGCGCGCTCCGACATGCGCGGCGCGGGAATGGACAGCACCTGCTGAGGCTCGGGCTTTTTGGGCAGATTTTTGCCCAGCTCGGCGATGCGGCGCGCAGCCGAGTCGGAGAGGCTGACCTTGAGGGTGAGCTCGCCGCGCTGCTCTTCGGTGAGCCCGACCAGCTGGCTCATCACCAAGCGATCGGAGCTCCCGGCGAAGGGCTCCAGCTCCTCGATCATGGCGCGCACGGTGGGGATGCGCTTGTCGGGATCGCGCTCTAGCCCTGCGTGCACGACACGTGATAGCTCGCGTGGCACCCACGGCGCAGCTCGCTCCAGGCGCTGGATCGGTTCGGTGCAGATGGCGACGATCAGCTCGCCGAGCGAGCTTTGCTTACCCCACAGGCGCTGACCAGACAGCGCTTCCCACAGCACGACCGACAAGCTCCAAATGTCGGTTCGTTCGTTCACGGCTTTCGCGTTGCGCGCCTGTTCGGGCGACATGTACATGGGCGAGCCGAGCATGCCGCCTGAGCGCGTGAGGCTGTAGTGGCTGGCGGCGGAGCTCAGGCCCATGCCGGCGACGCGCTTGGCCACGCCGAAGTCACACACCTTGACGGTGATTTCGGAGCTCTGCCCGTCCTGCTGCAAGAACAGGTTGGCCGGCTTGATGTCGCGGTGAACGACGCCGCGCGCGTGCGCTGCCGCGACGCCGCGCGCCGCTTGGATCACGAGCCGCACTGCGATTTCGCCGGGCAAGGCACCTTCGCGCTTCATCACGCTCGACATGTCGACCCCGTTCAAGAGGTCCATGATGATGTAGGGGAAGCCGAGCTTGTCGTCACAGCCTGCGTCGACGGTGCGCACGACGTTCAGGCTGTTGATGGCGCTCGACGCTTTGGCTTCACGTGCGAAGCGCCGCAGCGTGGCCGGGTTTGCGCCCTGCACCCCCGCCGCGACGACCTTGGCTGCCAGCCGCTCACCCGTGTCGGTCTCGACCTCGTACACCGCGCCCATGCCGCCCTTGCCGATCAGGCGCTTGACCAGGTAGCGACCGTCGAGCTTCTGGTTCACGAGCCCGAGCTCGTCGCTACCCAGAGCCGGGGTAGGGGCCAGTGACGTGTGGGTCGCTGCGCTCGTCAGGTCCGCGCGCTCCGCGACCAGGCTGCGCGTGCCGAGCTCGACCGCGACGATGCCAGACGGGGCGAGCAGCTCGTCGCCGCCCGAGTAGGGGCGGAGGGCCCCCGCCAGCTCTTCCATCGTGGCCCAGCGCTGGTTGGGGTCGCGCAGCAATGTTTTGTGCACGACCAGGCACAAACCAGGGTCGATCCACGGCGCTCGATCTTGCAAGTGGGGTACGTCTTCACTCACGATCGAAGCGATCAGGTCGAACACCGACTCGATGTGGGCGAAGGGCGCGGCGCCGCACAGCATCTGGTAGAGCGTTGCGCCCAGGCTCCAGATGTCGGCGCGCTCGTCGACGTGCTTGCTACTCTTCAGTTGCTCGGGAGAGACGTAGTCGGGCGTGCCGAGCTGGCTGCCCGTCGTGGTGAGCGAGTTTTCGTCGCCGAGCTGCTTGGCGATGCCGAAGTCGAGCACGCGCACGATGACCTCGCCGTCTTCTTCGTCGAGGATCAGGTTGCCCGGCTTGACGTCCCGAGGGCGGATCGCCAGAAACGACTTCAACGCCTC
>JBEHXA010000334.1:0-8253 GCA_048498935.1 Myxococcota bacterium | reverse complement strand
TGCGGTCGCTTACGCCGACCCTCGCCGCGTACGCCAGATCATCGGCAACGTGGTCGGCAATGCCATCAAGTTCACCAGCAAGGGCGGCGTCACGGTGCGGGTCGACCCGCGCGACGGCGGCGTTTCGATCGCCATCGCGGATACCGGGCCCGGCATCGCGCCCAAGGACCATGAAGCTATTTTCCGCGAGTTTTTCCAGACTGGCGACGTGCGCAGGCAGCGCGTCGGCACCGGGCTGGGGCTCGCGATCACCCGCCGCCTGGTGCAGATGCACCGCGGCTTCATCGACCTGAAGAGCCAGCTCGGGCGAGGCTCCCTTTTCACGATCGTGCTGCCGGTGCAGCCGCCACCCGAGCCACGCCCGTCGGACCCAGTGCCGCCTCCACTCAAGTCGCGTCCGCGCGCGGAGAAGGTGGCTTGAACCCCGCCGCAGCGCGCCTCATCGCTCGCGTGCTCGGCTGGCAGGTCGCGTTCACGCTCGGCACGGTGCTGCTCTTGGCCGCACTGGCGCCGCACTTCTTGCTCCTCAATGGAGCCGTGGCCAGCGACGGCATCGAGACGCTGAGCATGGGGCTGGTGGCGGGGGGAGTCGTCGGCATGGTGCGCAGCGGTTGGCGGCTCCGTCGACTGCGCTTTGCGCTGCGCGCCCTCGCGGTGGGCTCGAGCGCCGTGGAAGCGCACGAGCTGCTCGAGATGAGCGACGAGCCAAAGCACGTGCTGGCGGGCTGGATGGTGCCGTCGCTGGTGTGCTCGCTGGTGTCGACGACGCTGTTTCGTCCCAAGCTGCTCGACATGACGACCGCGGTCACACTGTGGCTGCTGGGTGCGGTGATCGTGTCGGCAGCCGCATTGCCGCTTTTCGGCCTATTACGCACGGCTTTTTCGGGTGCGCTCGAGCTCGCGCCCTCCGACCGCATGCGCGACGTGGTGGAAGACGCGGAGCGCCGCGGCCTGATCGTCGAGCGCGTGTCGCGGCGCATGATCGCGTCGGTGACGACGCCCGTCGCGTTCCTCACGCTGGGCGCCGCGCTGATCGTGGGCGCCCACTTGCGGCGCGCCGACGAGCGCAGCCGCGAAGAGACGGCGCGGGTGCTGGCGCGCGCATCGCTCGAGGCGCATCCGGGTGCGATCCCGAACGCGGGTCTGGGCGCTGCCATCGAGCAAGGCAGAGCGCTCGGGTTCGATGCGCGCGTTTACGACTACAACCAAGGCTATGGCGTGACGCGCGGCGAGGACGGCATCGTAACCGTCGTGACACCGCTCGACAACGGCAGCGCCGAGGTGCACTTCACCGGTACGACCGAAGGGGTGCTGGGCCTGTCGTTCCTCGGTATCTCGCTGATGGTCACGGCGCTCTCGGGCTGGCTCGGCACCCTGCTCGGTAGCGCGCTGGGGCGAGATTTGCGCGCGGCAACGCGTGACGTGCGCGATCTCGGCACCGAAGCCGTGCTGAGCGGCGGCACGCGGGTGGTGCGCGCTGCGCGCTTTCGCATGGTGGCGCAGCTCGGCCGCGCAATCGAAGCGCTGGCGCAGCGTTTTCGCGTGTTTGCGAAGGCGCAGGAGCGCTCCATCGACGCCCGGCAGGCAGCAGCGCGCATGCGCGGCTTGTTCTTCGCCAGCGTGAGCCATGACCTGAAGAGCCCGCTCAACGCCATTTTGGGCTTCACGGAGCTGGTGCGAAATACCGAGCTGTCTCCGGGTCAGCTCGAGAGCCTCGACTTGATCGATCGTCGCGGCCGCGAGCTGCTCGGCCTGATCGAGACGATTCTGGACGCGGCACGTGTGGAAGCCGGTCAGCTGAGCCTGTTGCTCGACGCTGCCGAGGTGCCAGCGCTGCTCGAAGAAGCGAGCATCAAGGGCAAAGAGCTGGCGAGCAGCACCGAGGTCGAAGTCGTGCCGAGCTGGGACGCTACGCTGCCACTGGTGCGAGTCGATCCAGTGCGCATCCCGCGCGCCCTCGCCACCTTCGTGGCACACTCGCTGCGCAGCGCCAGCATCGGCGAGCTGCATGTGCACGGCAGCGCAGTGCCGGGCGGCGTGCGCATCGATATCGAGCTGCCGCGCCCCGATCCGGATCTCGAGACGCTGCTCAAGCCAAACCCCCGTCGTGCCGCGACGCAGCACCGCGGGTTGGCGCTGGGGCTGCGGCTGGCGCGCTCGGTGGTGGAGCTGCACGGCGGCACGGTGGAGATAGGCGAGCGCGGCGGAGTACCGGCCGTGTCCGTCCTGCTCCCCGAAATGCCCGGTGCGTGATACGTTCGCGCGCACATGGCCGCGAAAAAAGGCTCGCCCAAGCTCTCAGCCGTCACCGACGATGCGATGGCGTCGCGCCTGGCTTCGGGCGGCGTCTTCGGTGAAGAAGAGCGCTTCGATCGCATCTTTCGGCCGAGCACGCTGGAAGAGTTCGTCGGCCAGGAGCAGCACAAGAAGAACCTGCGCGTGTACGTCGAGGCTGCGCGCCGCCGCAAGGAACCGCTCGACCACATCCTGCTGTGCGGTCCGCCCGGCCTCGGCAAGACGACGCTGGCTCACATTCTGGCCAAGGAGATGGGCGTCGAGCTGTTCGTGACGAGCGGCCCCGCCGTCGAGCACAAGGGCGTGCTCACCGGACTTCTAACGCGCGTGGCGCGCGCCGACATCCTGTTCATCGACGAGATTCACCGCCTGAGCGCGACCGTCGAAGAAGCGCTCTACCCGGCGATCGAAGACTTTCGCATCGACGTGATGATGGGCGACGGCGCCTACGCCGAGAGCATCCAGCTCGACATCAAGCCCTTCACGCTGGTCGGCGCTACCACGCGCACTGGCCTCCTCACCAAGCCGCTGCAAGAGCGCTTCGGCGTCACGCTCCGGCTCGATTTCTACCCCGTCTCGGATTTGGAGCGCATCGTGTCACGCAGCGCCAGGCTCCTCGAGATTGACTGCGACAAGGAGGGGGCACGCGCGCTCGCCGAGCGTTCACGCGGCACGCCCCGCATCGCCAATCGGCTGGTGCGCCGCGTGCGCGACTTTGCGCAGGTGGAAGGGCGCGGCGTCATCGACCGCGAGATCGTGGACGTGGCGTGCGAACGCCTCGGGATCGATCAGGGCGGCCTCGACGAGATGGATCGCAGGCTCCTGTCGATTTTGATCGACCACTACGACGGCGGCCCCGTCGGGGTGGAGACCATCGCGGCCGCGCTCGCCGAGCCGCGAGACACCATCGAGGACGTGTACGAGCCGTACCTGCTCCAACAAGGCTATTTGGGCCGCACGCCGCGCGGCCGCGTCGCTACGAAAAAGGCGTACGCGCATCTCGGCAAGGCCCTGGGCGGCAAGGGCTCGAGCAACCAGGGGAACCTGTTTTGAGCGACGCTCCCGTTCGGCCTGGTGCCGAGGCACTGTCGCGCGCTGGCGACGGCGCCTTGGCAGACGTGGGCATTCTGCTGCTGCACGGCTTCACTGGCAGCCCGGTTTCGATGCGGCCGTTGGCCGAGCTGCTGTCGCAGCGCGGCTTTGCGGTAGAAATGCCGCGGCTACCTGGTCACGGCACCAGGCCGCGTGACTTGCTGCCCACCCGCTACGCGGACTGGCGCGCCGAAGCGCTCGCGGCGCTCGAGCGGCTGCGCGCCCGGACTCGCGCAGTCGTCGCGGTCGGGCTGTCGATGGGCGGCACCCTCGTGCTCGACTTGGCTTGTAGCGAACGGCTCGCGGGCGCGGTCACCATCAACGCGCAAGTCCTCGATCGCGGCGGGCTGATCGTGAAGCTCGCGCCCCTGATCGAGAAGGTCGTCCCGATCGCGCCCGCGAGTGCAGCAGGCCTGGTCAAGAACGACATCAAGAAGGGCGGGGACGAGGACGCTTACGATTGGGTCGCCGCTGCAGCCGGCAACTCACTGGTACGCGAGCTTCCTAGGCTGCGCTCTCGCCTGCAAGCGCTCACCTGCCCGCTTTTGGTCATCTACTCACGCGACGATCACAGCGTGCCGCCGGACAATTCCAAGGCCATTCCAAGCCTCGTCGGCAGCAAGCAGGTGACTGTGCTGGAGCTTCAAGATTCGTATCACGTGGCCACGCTCGACAACGACTTGCCCCTGCTCGACACCCGCGTTGCAGCCTTCGCGGAAAGCAGCGCGAAAAGTTCCTGAAACACGGAGCATGGTGCCTTAGAGGCGCACTATGCCGACCTGCGCTTTCATCTTGGGGTAGCGCAGAGCGGGATGGTGGGGCACCCCGGATGAATCCTGAGCATCCGGGGTGCTTTTTTTGTGAGCCGGCGGTGAAAGCGCCGAACGAGGGCAAACCCGTTACGGTTTATCGACGGCGATGCGCGTGACGCGCACGGGGCCGTCGACGCCCTTCAACATCGCGTCGAAACGTTCGCCGGGTGCGTGTTTACCGAGCCAGCCGTGGCCGTGCGCTTCATCCGCAACGCTCTCGACCAGCACGACCTCGCCAGGCCCGGCGGCGCCTTGCAAGCGCGCGGCGAGGTTCACGGTCTGGCCGAAGTAGTCGAGGATGCCGTTTGCAGTGACGACGTAGCAGGGTCCCGCATACACGCCGACCTTCAAAAAGGTGCGCCCCGCTTCCGGCAAGCTGCCACGAAACGTTGGAAACCGCTCGAGCATCTCGACGGCCGCCGCGATGGCGTCCCGCTCCTCCACGAACGCCGCCATCACGGCGTCGCCGATGGTCTTGACCAGCGTGCCGCGATGCTGCGCGATGATGGCGAGCAGCAAGTCGAAGTGCTCGTGCACGACCTTGAAGGCTTTGGCGTCGCCGACGCGCGAATACAAAGCAGTCGAGTCGGTGAGATCGCTGAACAGCAGTGCGACGCGCGCAACCCGCAGCGTGGTGCCGGGCCGCAGGAGATCGCTGGAGAATTCGCGGCGAAATTCCGGCAGCGTGCTCACGACGTGCGCGGTCGCGGCGCGCGATGCGTAGAGCAAGCGCTCGAGCTTGACGTGCGTCTCTTTGGCGCCGCGGTGCTCGACCACTACTTTGGCGCCGGGCGCGATGCTGGCGCTGCCGGGCGTGAGCGAGCCGTCCGTGGCGTGCACCACGAGCTCGTTGGCGCCACCCGACACGACCTCGATCGCCGCCGTCACTCCGCCGCGCAAAAACAAGCGGTAGCGCCCGGGTTCGGTGGGAGAGCCGAGCTCCGCTTGCCCCTCCGGAGGCAGAATGGCTTGCGACACCACGTGCGGGGTGCGGCGCGGCCCGCCGATGCAGTAAGGGCCCGATGCCAGGCTGCGCAGTGAACGCGAGGGGCGAAACGTAGCCTCGACGGCGCGATCGAGCTCGAGCTCGAACGACAGATCGCACAGCTGACAATGACCGGCGGCCGGTAAATCCGAGAGAGCCTCGGCGCTGTCGGTGCCGGTGCGGCAACTGGGGCAAACCAGCTCCCACTGCAGCTCGAGCAAGCCTGACTTCACTCCGTACAAGCAAACGGCGAGCATTTCTCGCTCGTCCTGCTTCAGCTCTTCAGCCAGCTCGAACGGGCGGATCCGCACCACGTCGGCGTCGGGCGCGTCGCGCACGTAGTCGACGAGTAGCTTGGCGAGGTCCTGCCGCTCGGGGGTGAGGAGCTCACCGAGGGCCCGCGCCGAGCGCGCGAGCGAAAGCTGATCGACCTCGGAGCGGCTGGTGCGAAAGCACGCAGTCTTGCCGGCACGCACATCTGCCTCGACCTGCTTCAGCTCGTTGACGATACGCTGGGCAAAGCGCATGAGCTGCAGCTTCAAGATCGGGCGCAGCAGCGCGAAGCGCGCCTCGACAGCGAGGCTGAAGCGCACGCTGGTGCCGCCGTTGGGCGCCGGCGTGAGCCAAAACTCGTTGGTCATGGAGCGCACCAGGCCCCCGCGCATGTCACGGTGGACGCGAAAGTGCTCGTGCTCGGTCCACTCGAATGGTTGCTCCTCGTACTCGAGCGCAAAACCACCCGAGACGGTGCGCACGACGTAACGCGCCGCGCCTTGGGCGTCGTGGGGGCTGACCTGGAGCGGGCCGAGTCCGACCGCCCGATTCATGCGCTCCGTATCGCCGATAGCGCACCAGATTTGACTTCGTTCGCTGGCCAGCTCGACCACGCGCTCGACCGAAACGGGCATCGAGCCCCGGTCTATCACGTTTTTGGCCGGAAAGCGGCGCGAGCGCGCTACTCTCCGGCCGCCTTCGCATGAGGTTTCGGGCCACCGCCATCCAAAGTGAGCGCAGCAACGCGGCCGGAGCCGTCGAGCTCGAGTGCTCTGCCGACGGGCTCTTGTTCGTCCATCAAGCGGTGTTCGCGTCGAGCGAGGGCTACGTGCCGGCAGCCGTGGCTGCGGGCTCGGAGCTGCTCGTGCCGTGGGCATCGATCGTGGAGGCCAACGTCGAAGGCGACCAGCTGCTGCTCGAGATCGAAGCACGGCTCACGCCGCTCAATCGCCTGTGCCTCGGCCACTTCAGTGCGGGTGAAGAGCAGGTGCCGCCCGATGAGTCACGCCGGCGGCGACTGGTGGTGCGGGTCGCGAGCGCGGGCTTGGCGCTGTCGGCGGCGCTGGCCGCGTTCGCGGGTGCGCGCGGTACCGGCGCGGCGCCATCGCTGTCGCTGTCGATCTCGACGTCGATCTTGACCGCGCTCGCGGTGCTGGCGGTCGGGTTTTGGGCGGATCGCTTCGTTGCCGCGCCTTCGCCGCGCCTCAGCGGCGATGTGGCGCGCGAGCTATTTTTGGCGGAACTGGCGGGCTACCTGCCGTCGCTCACGCGCGCACCGGCCGCGCTGCCGCCGCCGCGACCGCCGCTGCTACTGCATTTCGAGCGCATCTTGCCGCGCACCACGGCCGCGATCGTGATCACGCTATCGGCTGCGCTACTGGGTGTGCTGCTCACGACGCGCGTGATCGTGCTCGACGAGGACGAGGCGCGCGCACGCGGCGCCGCGCGACGCGGTGAGGACCGCTACGGCGCTGACGCCGAGCGCGGCACAGGGCGCGACGAAGCCGAGCGGCCCGCGAAACGCGACAGCGTGCGCGAGGAGCGACGCGAAGCGACGACGCCGGCCAGCAATGCGTCGAGCCGCCCGGCCGCGCCTGCTGCGCCCCCGGCGAGCGGCGACTCCGTGACCATGGCCGAGAGCTGCCGCTGTCAGCGCGCCGATTCGGCGCTGTGGGCGAACCCGCTGCCGCGCCTCAGCATCCTGATGCTCTCGCAACGCGTGCGCAAAGGCCGAGGCGAGGACGAGAACAAGCGCAAAAAGTACGTGGAGGCGGAGCTCGCGGTCGTCAACAACAGCAAAACCGACATTCCGGAGCTGTCGCTGCTCGTCGAATTTTTCGAGCGGGACCCGCCACCTTCGAACAAGCGCTACTCGGTGTCGACGCGGCCGCTGTTTTACGAGGGACCGCTGCGCCCGGCGCAAGCCATCAAGTGGAGCGTGGAAGCGCAGGGCATGGAGATCGAGGTGCACAACCCGATCCCCGGTAACATCGGGGAGTTCGGTGACGACGCGGCACCTTCCAACATGTTCGCGGAGCTCTTGACCGCCAACCATCGTCCGGTGCGGCTGCACGCCGCGATGATGCTCACCTTCCTCGGCGACCCACGCGCCAGAGAAGCAGTGCTCGAGCTGCGCGAAGCCCTGCGCGAAGACGAAGGCCCGTACCTGAATCGGCTGCTGCAAGCGCAATTGCCCGTGAAAGTGTGCAAGTTGCAGGTCGAGCCAGTGCGCCAAGCCGGCAGCGCCTGCCTGTTCAACGCGGGCGCGGAGCCGCGCAAAGATCTCGGCGTGCGCGTGCGCGCCCTGGCCGACGAAGTCGCTCACGAAACCCCGCTCAGCGCACCGCCCGAAGTCCGCGTGGAGCGCAGCTACCACGTCCCCAGCGAGCTCCCCCCCAACGACGGCCGCAAAATCACCTTCGCCTTCGACCTCAAAGGCGAACGCTCCGAAAATTTCGAAGCATTCGCCGATCGGTACGACCTTTTGCCGTAAGTGAGCGGGGGGCTGCCGGGACGCAGCGAGGATTGCAGAAGCTAATGGGGCGGTGATCGGTCTCGATGGGCGGGGGAGAGCGACGAAGACATGAGCGCGCTTGGACGGGGTGCGGGAGCGCGGGCGCGAGGGTGCAGCGTGCAGCGTCTGCGCGGGCGCGGGGCGCGGACGCGGGGCGCAGGGCGCGGAGAGGGTTTTCTTGCCTGGTGTTTCTATTTTGCCAGCTCGCGAGTGCCGTATCCAGGCCGAGGCCGGCGACGCCCGAGTCGGGCTGAAGTATCCGCATCCAAGAGAAGCGAGGT
>JBEHXA010000333.1:0-8331 GCA_048498935.1 Myxococcota bacterium | reverse complement strand
TGGTTGGACCTGCGCCTAAGTGCTCGGCTCCGCGCGACGCTGAGGCGGATCGTCACCAGCTGTTTGCCGAGGCGTGACGCTGCTGCAGCGTTCTCTTGCGAGGCTGCGCGCTCGTTCGTCACCCGAGGCTTTCATGAACTTCGACAAGCTCAGGCGTCGCGATTTGCTGAAACACGGCAGCTTGCTGGCCGGTGTGCCCTTCATCCCTTTCCTTCGCGAGTGCTCGCCCGGTGGCGGAAGCGGCGGCTACGGCCCGCTGATCGAGAAGCCGAACGCGCTGCTCTACTTGCCGGCCGGGTTCAGCTACGTCGCGCTCAGCCCGACGGGCGCCAAAATGTCGGACGGCAATCGGGTGCCCGCGGCGCACGACGGAATGCGGAGCTTCAGCGTGCCCGGCAAGCCCAACTTGGTGCGCTTGGTGCGCAATCACGAGCTCGGCGGCGTCGGCAAGGCGCTCGGCCCTGCCGGGAAGAGCTACGATCCCACCGGCACCGGTGGCGTGACGGTCGTCGACTACGACACCAAGTCGCAAAAGGTCGTGCGCTCGTTTTTGGCGCTGTCTGGCACGATCGAGAACTGCTCGGGCGGCTACGGCGGTCGCAAGAACCGCTCGTGGCTGTCGTGCGAGGAGTCGACCGAGGGCATGCTCGAAGGTTACGAGAAGCCGCACGGCTACGTGTTCGAGGTGTCGGCCGACAGCGACGGGCTGGTGACGCCGGTGCCGCTCAAGGCGCTCGGTCGCTTCGTACACGAGGCCGCTGAGCGCGATGACGAAACCGGCATCGTTTACATGACCGAGGACGAAGGCTCGGACGGCTTTTATCGCTTCCTCCCCAACGATAAGCACGACCTGAGCAAGGGCGGCACGTTGTGGATGCTGGCCGTCGACGGTCAGCCGGAATACGACACCGCGACTGGTCAAACCGTCGGCAGCTTGCTCGACGTGCACTGGGTGCAGATCGACGACCCCGATCCGGAAGACGCCGAAGAGAACGCCTCCGCCGTGCTCGAGCAAGGCTTGGCCAAGGGCGCGGCGACCTTTGCCGGTCTCGAGGGGCTCTACGTGAAGGACGGCATCGCGTACTTCAGCGCTTCCGACGGCGGCGACGCCGAACGTGGCCAGCTCTGGCAGTACATTCCGACCGATCTCGAGCACGGCAAGCTGGTGTTGCTGTTCGAGTCGAGCGGCGGCGACGTGCTCGACGGGCCCGACAACATCTGCATCAGCCCGCGCGGCTCGATCCTGATCGGCGAAGACGGCGACGGCGAGGACTGGATCGACGGCGACGATTCGTGCCGCGTGGCGGGCGACAACTACGTGCGCTTCGTCTCGCCGCAGGGGATGGCTTACGACTTCGCGCGGGTGCCGCGCACGCTCGACTTGGTCGCGAGCTTTCCCGACGACTTCGAGGAAGACTGCAGCGCGTCGCCGCTGCCGGGCGTGGGCGAGGTGATCGGCGCCAGCGAAACTTGTGGCGTCAACTTCAGCCCGGACGGCGAGATCCTGTTCCTCAACATTCAGTACCCGGGCGTCACGCTGGCCATCACGGGCCCGTGGCACAAGGGCGCGCTCTAACCGAGCAGGTTCGACAGCAGGGTCGCCAGGCCCAAGAAGCTGAAGAAGCCGCTCACGTCCGTGATCGTCGTCAGAATGATCGACGAAGCGGTGGCGGGGTCGCGCTTGAGCGCGGTCAGCACGATCGGTACCGAGCAGCCGCTCACGGCAGCGATCATCATCGACATCACCATCGAGGTGCCGATCACGAACGCCAGGCCCCAATTGCGGCTCCAAAGCAGCGTGCTGAGCGCGGTGACGACCGCGATGGTGCTGCCGTTGACGAAGCTCGCCAGCATCTCTTTGCGGCAGACGCGAAACCAATGGCCAATGCGGATCTCGCGCAGCGCTAGGCCGCGGCTGGTGACCGCGAGCGCCTGAGCGCCGGTGTTTCCGGCTTGTCCGGCCACCACCGGCATCAGCACCGCCAGCGCAGTAAACTTGGCGATCGTGGCGTCGAACAGGCCGACCACCGAAGCGGCGACGAAGCCGGTCACCAGGTTGATCAGTAGCCAGGGCAGCCGGCTCTTGATGGTGAACAGCGGCTTGGAGAGCGCGCGCTCGTCCTTGCCAGCACCCACCATCTGCTGCAGGTCGTCGGTGGCGGCGTGCTGGGCGGCGCGCACCAGGGTGTCGAAAGGCAGGATGCCCAGGATGCGCCCATCGAGATCCACGACCGGCAGGCTCGCGAGCGCGTGACGGTTCAGGAGATCGACGACTTCGTCGCGCGACGCCATCGGCGTCACGACAGGGCGATCGCGATCTGCGAGGCTGCCCATCGGGGCTTCGTCCAAGGCGCCCACCATGCTCTGGAGTGAGACGACGCCGGTGAGCTTGCCGTCTTCGTCCGCCAGTATCACGTCGGTGATGCGACGGTTCTTGGTGCGGCGAATGCGCAGCAGCGCCTCGTCGACGGTGGTGTCTTCGCGGAAGATGGTGACGCGTGGGTCCATGAGGCGACCGGCGGTACCGGGCGGAAACTCCAATGCTTCTCGAATGTTACGCTGGCTCTGCGGGGGCAGCTCGGCGAGCAGGCGCGTGCTCGCCTCGTCGCCCATGTACGCGAGCCAGCGCGCGGCTTGCACGAAGTCGGCAGCCATGAGCGTTTCGCGCGCCCAGGCGTCGTCCATGCAACCCAGCGTGCGCGCCGCCGAGTCTACGCTCATGCGCATCAAAACCTGCGAGGCTCGATCCAGCTCGAGCGGCAAGAGCGCGTGCGCGGCTTCTTCCGGCTCGAGTTGCTCGAGCACATGGCCGGCTTGGCCGGGGTGCTCTTTCAGGAAGGCGAGCGCCAAGTCCGCGACGGCTTGGCTCATGGCATGCGCCCCGGCAGCACGCTGCGACGAATGCTCGGTGGTGGAGGCTCCGTGTAACGCTCTTGGCGGCGCTCGCGCTCGCTGCCCGGTGGCTCGAGCGTCAACGCCGCTCCGATGAAGCGCGTCATGGCCGATGCGCCGACCGCGCAGAGCTCGGCCAGCGCTGACGCGGTTTGGTCGGCGTCCGGACCCGAGGCGGCTTGGCCCAGCTCTGCCTCGATCGCGCGCAGCGTAGAGTAGCGGAGGGCGCCCAAAAAGCGGCCCTCGCGATCGATCACGGGGAGCGCGTGGTTGCGCTTCCAGCCGGCGTGTCGCGCAATCACCTGCAGCCCATCGTGCGCGTACAGCACCTCCGGATCCCGCTTGATGATGGTTCCGAGCGGTACTGCCGTGGGCGCCAGCATGAGCTCGCGCATGTTGACCACGCCGGTCAGGTGCCGATCTTCATCGATCGAGTACACGTAGTGCATCACGCCCGCCGGATAGGCGCGCAGCCGCTCGAACACTTCAGCTACGGAGAGCGTTTCGGGCAGGGCGGGGGCGCGCGGATCGAGGCGCCCGCCCGCCCGGCGCGGCCCGTAATCGGTCATGCGCTTCAGCTCCTCCGCTCGTTGCGGCGACACCTCGTCGAGCAGGCGCGCGCGCGTCGGGCGCTCGAGCCGCAGCAGCAGCTCGGCCGCCAGGCTCGGGTGCGACGCTTCGAGCAGCTCGCCGCCCAGGCGGGCCTCCAGCCGGGCCAGCGCGTGCGCCGCGATCAGTGGCACGGTGCGGGTCAGCACCTCGGCGGCGCTCTCGAGCTCGAGCACGGCCAGAATTTCTGCGGCTTCGTCGGGTGGCAGACGCTCGATGAAGCGCGCCACGTCGTCCGGGCTTTGCGCCGCAAACGCGCGCACCAGCGGGATATCGGCGCTCAAGAGCCGCTCCCTCGACGCACCACCAACGTGGAGCGGCTCTCGGCGAAGGTGCGCGCGGGGATCGCCACGTCACCCTCTCCGCATTCCAGGATCACCGCCGTTTCGGTGATGCGGACGATGCGCCCCTCCACGCCGTCCACCCGCACCACCTGCCCGACTTGATAGAGCCGGTGCACGTAGTGGGCCGAAAGGATGTTGGCCACCAGATCCCGCCCGCCGAAGCCGAACGCCAGCGCCGCGCCGAGCAGCAAGCCTGCCAGCATGATGAGCAGGGTCGCCTTGAGGAACGAGATTTCGATCCCCAGCTGCTCGATCGCTACGAGCACGGTCGCAAGCAGCGCAGTCAGCTCTGCGACGCGCCCGAGGCGCTCCGCCGACGCCACATTGGCGGCGCTCGCGGTGCTGATCACCACGTGCCGCGTAACGCGGGCCGCGACGGTGCCCAGCGCGATGATCATGATCGCCACCGCGATGCGCGGCAGGAAGGTGGCGACGCCCGACAGCCACGCCGTGACGACCGGCAAACCGAGCGTCTCGGTTGCCGCCATCACGGAGCAGACCACGACCAGCCAATAGACGGCGCGCCCGACGGCGGCCTCGACGCGCTCGAAATCAGGCAGGCTCACGCCGCCCGGTTGGAGGCTACCCAGCCAGCGCGCGCTCCGCGCTACCAGCTTGCGCGCCAGGCGCCCGAGGAGCGCCGCGGCCACCAGCCCCACCAACATGATGAGCACCGCGACGACGATGGCGTGGGTGAGGCCCGTCGCACTGGCGATGCGGTCGGTTAGGGGCTTTGCTGCTTCGAGCCAAGCTCGTGCATCCATGGGGTCCTGGGTGCTCCTCGGGAAGGAGCACCCAGGCTAACCCATTCGGCGGGGGTTCTGCCCCGCCTTCGGCGGGATGCCCGCCGACTTCAGCCCTCAGGCTTAGGGCTTCGGACCGATGAACAAGTTATCGAGATAGACGGTGTTTGCGGCCGGGTTGTTGGCCGTGCCGCCGAGCCGGATCTCGAACTTGACCTTTTCGGCCGGGGGCGCCGCGTCCATCGTGAACTCGAACTCGAGCTTCTGCATGTCGGTGGTCAGGTCGAACGTCTTCTCACCGGAGTAAGACTGGTACCCGCCGCCGTTCTGCGTCATCGAGACGATCATCTGGCGCGCGATCGTGGCCATGGCGTTGAAGCGCACGACGTACGTGGTGCCTTGCACCAGCTCGATGCCCTCTTGGCGTGGCTGCACCATGTAGGCATCGGTGCCGCCGTTGGTGATCTTGACGGCCAGCATGCCGTCCTCGAACACCTGGGTGCCCGCGCCGCCGTTGAAGAAGCCCGGGATCCAGCCGGTCGTGTCGGTCGCGATGTTGCAGTTGGTCAGCAGGTTGCCGCCCGTCGTGCAATCGAAGCACACGCTCGCGCCCGGGGCGCAGGCACCGGTCGCGCACGCGTCGGCGACCGTGCACGGGTCACCGTCGTCGCAAGCTGCGGTGTTGTTGGTGTGGCTGCAAGCGCCGCCGCCGCCGCAAGCGTCGTCCGTGCACACGTCACGGTCGTCGCATTGCGCCTGGGTGGTGCATTGGCAGACGTTGTTGTCGAAATAGTGCGTGCAGGCCGAAGCCTCGCATACGTCTTCCGTGCAGGCGTCGTTGTCGTTCGTGCAGGCGCTGCCATCGACGAGCGCCGTATGCTTGCACTCGCCAGCGTCGCACATATCGGTCGTGCACGCGTTGTCATCGGTGGCGCAGGTGGCGGTGTTGTTGGTCCACGAGCACAGGCCAGTCGTGACGTCGCACACGTTGTCGGTGCACTCGTTGCCGTCGTCGCAGCTGGCGGCGTCGGTGCAGTCGCGCTCGATCACCGCGATGTCGTCCATGTAGACGACGCTCGGGTTGCCGGCAGCGCCGCCGAGCTTGAGCTCGAGCTTCACGTTCGTGTCCGTCGGCTCGGTCATGACGAAGTCGAACGAGAACGGCTTCATCTGCTTCTCGAGGTGCATCGTGAAGCCGCCGCCGGGGTTATCGCCGATCGAGTAAACCTGGTAGTTCGGAGCGTAGGCCTGGGTCAGCGCGAAGACGATGTCGCGATCGACGCTCGCGCCGGCGACCATGCGCAGCGTGTACTTACGACCTTGCGTGACCGTGAGCGGCTCTTGGCGCGGCTGCACGCTATAGATGGCCTGGCCGCCGGACGTGATGTCCACGACCATACGCTCGTTGGTGATGGCAACCGTGCCGCCGCCACCCTCGAAAAAGCCTTCCAGCCAATGGTTCATGCCATCGGTAAAGTCGCAGTTTTGGATGATGTTGTCGGCGCTCACGCAAGCCGGGCAGAGGTTCGTGTCCTTGGTGCCGGTACAGGCGCCGTCCTGACAGTGATCGGCGCTGGTACAGCTGCTCAAGTCGTCGCAGGTGACCGTGTTGTTGGTGCCCTTACAGGCGCCGTCGGTGCACTTGTCGTCGCTGGTGCACAGGTTGCCGTCGTCGCAGGTGACGGTGTTGTTGGTGTGGGTGCACTCGCCGTCGGTACAGGCATCGTCGGTGCAAGGGTTCGTGTCGGCGCAATTGGCGTCGGTCGTGCAAGCCGGCGTCCCGCCAGTGCCGGCAGTGCCTGCACTCCCGGCAGTGCCGGCGGAGCCGCCGCTCCCAGCCGTGTCGCTGACGCCCGTGGCGCCAGTGGCACCGGTGCCGGCCGTGGCGTTGCTACCGCCCGTCTCGGCGCCGGCGTCGCCGCCGGCGGTGCTGCCACCGGTGCCGGCCGTGCTGGACGAGCCTCCGCTGGTCGAGCTCCCCGCCTCACCGGTGTCTTTGATCCGGTCGTCGCTGTCGTCGCAGCCCAGGGCGAATTGAAAAGCAAGCAGTAGCGAGCAACCGCCCGCAAGTCGGCCGTAGCGCATCACACTCTCCTCGTTGTTTTGCCGGCGTCTTCACGCACACGCGCGGCGCGCGAATCCTAGCTTTAGTTCTGGGCGTTACGCACGTGGCAAAATGGACCCCAATTCAGTTCTCGCGCGAGAATTAAGCTCTGGACGGGGGGCCGGCTTGACACCCGCGGCGAGGTTGAGTCGGCTTCCTGCCGATGCAGCTCTATCGAAGCGCTCTGCTCGCGGCCGCCCTCCTGGCCACCGCATGTCTGGACAATGTGGTTGCCCTTTCGCCCCGGGCCGAAAAGGTGAAGGTCGTGCGGGAGGCAGAGAAGCCTCTCCGCTGCGAGGTGCGCGGCAAAATCACCGGTAGCTCGCGTAGCACCGAGGTCGGCCAAGCCAAGACCGGGGCTGAAAACGACCTGCGCAACCACGCGGCCGAGTACGACGCAAACTTTGCGCTGGTCGAGTCCGAGCGCCATGGTCCAGTCGGCACCAGCTCCCAGGTGGACTACTTCGTCGGCGGCAAGGCCTTGCTTTGCCAGACCGAGGAGATGGAAGCGGCGAATGAGAAGGCCGAGTCCGAAGCACGCGACAAGCGCGAGCAGGAACAGGCCGCCCAGGAAGCCAAAGAGGCTGAAGAGAAGGCCGAGCAAGCCAAGGCCAAGAAGGCCGGCAAGAAGAAGTAACACGCCCCTTCAGGCGTCGATGTTCGTGCCAGCCTCGTCGTCGCGCCACGGCAGAGACTCGAGGAACTCAGCGAGCGCGGTGTTGAACGCGCTCGAGTCCGCCGGGTTCGGCAAATGGCCTTCGCCCGGGAGCACGCGCTGCAGCGCGTGTGGCAGCCGCTCGGCCAGCAACGCCGCGAGCTGGTGATTCTCGGGCAAATCGCGCTCGCCGACCAGAATCAAGGTCGGGGCGGTGATGTCCGACAGGTGCTCGTGGAGCGTCGGTGCTGGGGTGACGGAGCAGTCGACGAGCGTGAGCGAGCGAACCAAGCCCGGGTGGGTCAGTGCCAGCTCCAGGGCGTGCACGGTTCCGTCGGACGCGGCGATGACGTGCGCATTGCCGATCTTGAAGTGCCGCAGGAGCGCCGCCAGATCCTCGGCGTGTGAGTGGGGCTCGCTCGGCGGCGACGAAAGACCTGCGCCTCGCTTGTCGTAGGCGAGCACCCAATACTGATCGCGGAACGTTGCGAGCTGCGGTGCCCACAGTCGATGATCGAGCGCGAGGCCATGCACGAATACGAGCGGCGCGCCCTCGCCGCTCGCATCGGTCCAGAACGTCGCGCCTGCAACGTCGACGAGCATGGTGGAGATTTTACGACCAACTCACCGCGGTGCGCCACCCAGCGCGAAATTCGCTATCTCTTCTTACGCTTGGTGGCAGCTGCTTTGGCTGGCTTGGCCACGCGAGCCGCAGCCTTGGGCGGATTACGTGACGTTTTGGTAGCGGGTCGTGTGCGTGGTGCCTTGGCGCGCGCTGCGCTCGGTTTGCGTGGCTTGGTTGCGCTCGGAGCTTTGCGCTTCGGTCGCGCCTTCGCGCGGCGCGGCTTCTTCTCGACGGCGTCGTTTGCTTCGAGAGGTTCGAGCGCACCGAGCGCTCTGAGCGCGCTCAGCAATTGAGCAGTTGCGCTGACCCAGCGTTCCGCACCGAAGGTGCGGAACGCTTCGAGCGACTTCGTGAGCTGC
>JBEHXA010000332.1:0-8335 GCA_048498935.1 Myxococcota bacterium | reverse complement strand
GGCGATGGCGTCGAGGCGCTTTGCGGCCCGCTTTCCCGGGCGAAATTGCAAACGATCCGCCCTCAAGAAGGGCAAGAGTCCGGGCAACCTCAGTAGCCCCGGCGAAAAGACACCCACCCTACCCAGACGCTGCGACATCACGCTCCGTAGAAAGCTCGCACACGAAGCAAGTCTTCGGGCGTATCCACGCCGCCAGCAGGCAGCTTCGGCACTAGCGCGACCTGGATCGTCATACCCAAAACGAGCGCTCGCAGCTGCTCCAGGCTTTCTGCGCGCTCCAGCGTAACCGGGTGCGTCTCGCTCAGCGTCAAGAGCGTCGACACGCGGTACGCATACAGCCCGACGTGCCGCAAATGGGCACCCGCTGGTAGCGGCGCCTCGGTGTTCTCGGTCCCTGTCGAAGCGAAGTCGTCGCGAAGCCACGGCACGGGGGCGCGGCTGAAATAGAGCGCCCGGCCGGCGGCATCGACGACCACCTTGACCACGTTCGGATCGAACACCTCCGCGCGCTTGCGTATCGGCGTCGCCAGTGTTGCCAAATCGGCATTGGGGGTCGTACCCAGGGTCTGAGCGACGAGCCGCACGATCTCGGGCGGCAACGCCGGTTCGTCACCCTGAAGGTTTACGACGATGAGCTCCGGATCCAACTGCCTGCGCCGCGCGACCTCGGCCAGGCGATCGGTCCCGTTGGCATGCTCGGCGGAGGTCATCATGACGTCGCAACCAGCGGCCTTCACCACGTCGGCGATGCGCTGATCGTCGGTCGCTACCAGCGTGAAGGCTGCGCCCACGCGCTCCGCCACCTCGAGCACGCGCAAGATCATCGGCTTGCCGCCCAGATCCACCAACGGCTTGCCCGGCAGCCGAGTCGAAGCGTACCGCGCCGGAACGATGATTCCGAACGCCCCCGGCGACGTCATAGAATGGCGACCACTACCGCCGCCGATACGGCGATTTGATAGATGACTTGGGTAATGTCGATCGCGTTTTGGAGCAGCTTCGTGTCGACCTTCGGCGGAACCAGGATTTCGTCGCCCGGGAACACGGGCAGGTCGGTGTCGCCCACGGCCACCTCGGCGTTGGCGCGGATCACGATGACGCGACCCTTGTCCGAGCGATCGGTGTAGCCGCCCGAGTCGGTGATGTAGTCGGCAGCGGTCGCTTCCGGTCGGAACATCACGGCCTGTGTGATCATGACCTCGCCGCCGACGCGGATCACGTTGGTGCGTGCCGGGATGACGATCACGTCGTCAGCCTCCAGCACGACGTTGCGCTGCTGGTTGTCGCGCGCGGTCACGACGCGACCGAGCGGCTGAATCAGGCGCGCGCGCTCGACGAACTTTTGCGTCAGCTCGGCCTCACGGACGCGAATACCCGCCTCGCCTTGGGAGGCCGAGAGCGCGAGCAGCGCGCTCCGTTCGAGTCGAAACAGCGCGTCGTCGATGGCGGTCTTCTGCGCCCGAGCGACGGAGGTGCGTCGCACGTGGACTGCCTTGGGGTTGGCCAGCACCTTGTCGACCGACACGTAGTTGAGCACGTCGATCAGCCGCGCACCGCGCCGCACTGCGAGCACCGAAGGGCCGTTGAATTCGCCCTCCAGGTGCACCAAAATCGTGTCGGCGCGCCCGTCGCCTCGCAGCGTGATGGCGTCACCGTCGCGCAGCGCGAAGTCGCGGAACGCGCCCACAGTGAGGGTTCGGCTGATCGGCACGTTGTCGCGGATGCCTTCGATCGTGACCTGCGTCGCGCGCGCGGCGCCAGGCACTACCGAGAGAGCCTGCGCGCCATTGATGGCGCCCGGTTTGAACTCCAGGCTTGCCGGGAGTGTCACGTCGCCGCGCATCTCGACGACGGGTCCGCGCAGGTTGACGAGGATCGTGTCCCCGTCCTTGAACTGGATGGGGGGCAGCGTGCCCTGGACCAAGAAGTCGTAAAGGTCGACCTCGGTGAGCTTTTGGGTGCCTCGCAGCACCGCGATGTTGCGATAGCTGCCGAGCCGCGCGTCGATGCCGCCGGCTTGCTCCAAAAAGAACAAGATCGAATCCGACGGTACGCCGGCGTAGCGGCCTGGGCGCTTGACGCCACCGGTCACGAACACCGCTACCGGTTTGGCGGTGAGCAGGTTCGTGTAAACCTCGAAGTTCCGCGCATAAACGCGGTTCAGTCCGGCCTTGACCTTGTTGGTCAGCTCCGAGTTCTTGGTGCCCGCGACCGGGATCGGACCCACGTTGGGCAAGAAGATGTTGCCCTGTGCGTCGACCAAGTAGACGTTGCTGAGCTCCAGCGCGCCCCAGGTGTTCACCATCACGCGGTCACCCGGCATCACCAGGTAGTCGGGGTTCAGCCCGTCCTGGCGCGTGTGCAGAAAGTTGCCGGTGAACAGCCGCGAGCCGAACGGCTCCGGAGTGGGGAATTGCTGCGGCCCGACCAGTGGCGAGGTGTTCGTCGTAGTCCCGCTCGCGCCGCCCGTGGTTGCGGGGGGCATCACGAAGCGCGCGTCCGTGTTCGTGTTCGACGAGCCTTCGACGAAATGGGGCGTGGGAATGTCTTCCGCGGCGTTGAGCTGCGGGGGCTTGGAGGGCAGGCCCGTGGCGGTGGGCAACTGCTGCGCCTGCGACGGCTGACTGGGGCCGATGCCCGCGACCAACGCGAGCACTACCAAAAGGATGCGAAACGCGAGCGATTGACGCTTCATAGACGGGCGTGCTCCCGCACGGCGGCCACGATCAACGTAAGGATGGCCAGAATCAAGAAGCTCGAAACGAAGACGGTTACGATGCCGCGAAGCCGGTGCGGGTACGTGGCTTCGTCGGGCTTGGACGGTGCGGCGACGATTGCGACGTAACGATGCTGTCGACCCGCGTCGGCGCGCGCCAGCTCGAGGGTCGCCATCGTCGATTCATAAGCTTTTTGCGCGAATTCCTTGGCGACCATGGCAGCCTCGAAGTCGGGCATCGAGGTGTTGATGCCTCTTTCCTTGGGGTCCACCAGCTTGCGGCTCTCACCGGCAGCCTGGGCCGACAGGGACTTGATTCGCTCGTTGACCGCGCGGACCTGCGGGGCCTCGTCCTGCATGAACGACTTGAGCTGCATCAGCTCGGCGCGCGCTTTGACCAGCTCGCCTTCGATCTGCGTGCGGATGGTCATCGCAGCCGTGGCGCTCTGCATCGGGTTGAAGTCGGCGTGCTTTTGTTGCAGTGCGACGAGCTCCTTGCGGGCCTTGGTCAAGCGCTCCTCGGCCTTGTTCAATTCGTTCTCGGCGTAGGCGGTGCGGTCGCGACGCTCTCGGTCGGACAGCTTGTTCACCATCTCTTCGCTGTAGGCCAAGATGGCCTCGGTGAGCTGGGTGGACGTCGCCGAGTCGAACGCGCGTACACGCACGGTCATCGCCCCAGAGGCCTGGTCGTAGTCGGCGTACACCTTGTGCTTGAAGTATTCGTACGCTTCCTCGAAGGTCGCGCTGGCGCGCAGACGGGAAAGCCAGTCCGCGCTGGGCGCCTTGTAGTGAGCAATGAAGCCGCGCTCCTTGTCGAGCCGCTGCAGCATGTCGCGCGACAGGATGTAGTCGCGAACCACCAGGGCGTCGTGGCCACCGCCGCCCACGCTAGCCAGGCCGGCCAGGAAGCCCTCCATGCCCAGGCTGGGACGGGACTCCGAGGATTGCACGGTGAACGTGGCGACCGACTCGTACTGGTCGCTGGCGACGGCCATGAAGTAGATGGCGCCGAGCAGCGTCGGCAGCAGCACGAACAGAGCGAGCCCCTTGATCATCCGTCGCTGCCGCGCTTTGCGCAGGGCGATTGCGTGGGCGCGCGTCGAGCCGGTGCTCGTCGTTCTTTCGGGGGCGATCGGCGTGACCTCGGTGAGGTTGCGCTCGTTCGATTTGCGTTCGGCTGCCAAAGTCATGCGGCCTCGTAAGCGGCTTGAGCCTCTTCGACGGAGTCGAAGCAGATTAGCTTGCCGTTGAGAATGACGGCGCAGCGCTTGCAGTAGTCCCTAATGGTTCCCATTTGGTGCGAGACGATGATGACCGACGAGCGGCTGCTGCGGTCGTCGAAGGCCTTGCGACACTTGGTTTGGAAGTTTTCGTCGCCGACTGCCGTCACCTCGTCGACCAAGTAAGCGTCGAACTCGATGGCCATACTGAGGCCGAATGCGAGCCGTGCCCTCATACCGGAAGAGTAGGTCTTCACGGGCATGTAGAAGTATTGCTTCAGCTCCGCGAATTCCATCGTGAAGCCGACCACTTCGTCGATGTCTGCGCCGTAGATGCGCGCCACGAAGCGACAATTCTCTTCCCCGCTGAGCGAACCGTTGAACCCGCCGGCAAAGCCGATCGGCCAGGAAACGGTGCCCTTCAATTTCACTTCGCCACTGTCGGGGTGCTCCGTGCCGGCGATGATGCGCAGCAGCGTCGACTTGCCGGCGCCGTTCTTGCCCAAGATGCCGATATTGGTGCGCGGCGGGAAGGTGAACGAGACCTCATCGAGCACCTTATTGGGGCCGGTGTTGGTGGCATAAGCCTTACTGACTCGGTCTAGCTCAATCACGATAGCTCCAGGCGTTTGCGCGCCATGCGCTCCAACGTCAAACCGAAGAACATCAACACCAAGATCCACATGACCGGGTACCAGACGTCGATGTGCCTCGCGCCATAGCCTGGAAACCAGCCGTCGCGCGTCAGCTCGATGGCGTGCACGATGGGATTCAGGAGCAGGATGTCGCGCATCGTCTGCGGCACCGACTCCACGGGGTGGAACAAGGCTGAGAACCAGAAAGCGAGCCGCAAGAACGTCGGAAAAAGCCGCTCTACGTTCTGGCTGTACACGCTGAGCCCGCAGCAAACGAGGCCCAGCGCTACGCCCAAGCCGGAAGCCAAAGCCAGGCCGGCGATCGTCTCGAGCATGTTCTCTATCAAGAGCTGCCCCTCCCAAAGAGCCAGCCCTCCGAGCAGCACGACCATCACCAAGACGTGCGTGACAATCTCGAGTAGTGCTCGCGCCAGCACCAGATCGAGCGGTCTAACCTGAGGGTAAAAGAGCAAACCTTTGTTCGCTTCGATCGCAGACATGCAGCGGCCTGCCGTGTCGCGAAACAAGGAGAAGGGGACGATGCCGGTGGTGAGAAATGCCACGAGCGACATTCCCGGCATCGAGAAGCGACCAAAGAAGTAGTAAAACCCGGCGAAGGTGCCGATCCACAGCAGCGGTTCGAGCAGCGCCCACAAGTAGCCCAGCTGGTTGCTGCCGAAGCGTGTCTTGGTCTCTCTCAAGAGGACCGCGTACACGACCTGCATCTGGGTGAGAGCGCCGTGCATTCTAGTTCTCCGAGCTCGTTGGGGCGCTCAGCTCGCCACCGAAAACGTCGGGCACGAAGAACCAAACCTTGCCGTTATTGCAAACGAGCCTTCCCTCAGATTTTGTGGAGCCCTTCTCCGTCAAATGCAGGGCTCGACAAGTCCGACCGCTCGCTGCCGTATAGGGCGCACCCGCTACGACGGCCGCCTCGCCAATCTGGCGCGGCTTGTCGGTCGGCAGGGACCCTACTTCGCGCAGTAGTGCGCGTTCGTTGTCGCTCTTTGCAGCCAAGGCACCGCCGGTGTCATTGGCGTCCGCCGCGTCTTGCGCGGCAATGCTTGGCGGCTTCGAGCATCCGAACATGGCGATGGTCACCAGGGCCGCCATCCCGGAGGCCTCAGCGCGTAATCTGCGTCTCACGAATTGTCCTTCAATAAGCGTGCCCCACACGAGCAAAGCATGCGTCCGTTGTCCGCGCCAGGCAACGGCCGAGGGTGTTCCTGCCGCGCCCGCTGGTCAAGCGCGCAGGGACATTTCCATGAAAAATAACAACGTGCCGAGTCTGCAAACCGAGACATCACGCTTCCGCGGCAGTCGCAGTCAGCCTCGGAGCAGATCGTCGTCCGAGTCGATCGGACGGGGCTTGCTCGGTGCCGCTGATATGGCAGCCGTCGGCCTAGCCTGACCCTGCGCTGCGTTCGCGTTGCCGTTGGTCGAAGCGCTGCGCTTGGCGATCAGCGAGCGCGGCCACGGCAGCTTGGGTTCTGGCAACGCTTTCTGGGTCTTGCCGGCTCGACGGCGATTCGCTTCCTGCTGAAGCTCCCAGAGCTGTTTCGGTAGCGCTTTCAACCCTTCGCGCGACTTGAAGCCGTGGATCAGCTCATGGCCGAGCTGGAATGACAACGTCCTGCGAACCTGGTCGGCGCCGCGCTTTTCGGCCTGAAGCGCGCCGCCCGCCGCCGCGTTGCGCGTAGCCCGGACGAGCTTGTCGAGCTCTGCAATGCGCTTGTCGCGGTCGCTCAGCAGTTGCTTGTGCTCGCTGAGTTGCCGTTCGAGAGCGCGCGTGTGCTCATCCGCGCGCCCACGCAGCACTGCCTCGGCCTGCACTTGGTTCCGCAGCTCTTCGAGCTCTTTGCTCGAGGCTGCGGCCGCTGCCTGCGCCGCCGCAAGGGCCGTCGCTTGGGCAAGCGCCGCGTGCGCTTCGGTTAGCGCGGTCTGGGTGCTCACCAGCTCTCGCTCTTGCGACTCGAGGCGAGTGCGCGTCGCTTCAGCCGAGGCCTCGAGCTCGCGGACTACCTCCTGGGTGCCCGCCAGCTGCCGACCGACGCGTGAGAGTTGCTCGTCGCGCGCATGCAGGTCTTGCTGCAACGTTTTTGCCTGCGCGACGAGCGCTGACTGACCGGCGAGTTGCGTCTCGAGCGCTTGCACCTGATGCACCAGCTGGGCGCGAAACCCTTCCAGCTTCGCCAGCTCGCTATCTTTGACCCGGCGCTCGAGCTCCGTGAGCTTGGTTGCGTGGCGGGCGCGCTCGTCCAAGCGGGCAAGCTCCAGCTCGGCCGCGTGCCTGGCGCGAACTTCCTTGGCTATTTCGTCCGACGGGGCCGGTCCCGCAGCGGGCGAAACCGAGTGTCGTCGCTGCTCTTGCAGCTCCTGCTCCGCGCGCTCGCGCACCTTCTCGGCTGCCTTGCGCTCGCTCTCGTGCTGGGCCACCTCGCGTTTCAGCTTGGCGACTTCCTCGGTGCTACCTCGGTACTTGGTGTTCGCGTCTTCTAGGCGGGCGCGCAGGCCGTTGGCAGCGTCGAGCAACTCTCGCTCGATGCTCATGAAGGCTTGCTCCGCGTTCTGCAGGTCCCGGTAAGACGGCTCGGCTGGCACGCCGGCTTCGCGGCGCGTGGCCACCAGCCCGAGCCACTTGCCTACGATCGCGACCTGCTCCACCGCGAAGTGCTCGGCCACCAACCGATGCGGCTCGAGCAGATAGAAGGTGTGCTTGTGCTCGGCGTGATCGCTCCAACCGAACGGCACGGTCACGATCAACCGACCACCGGGCTTCAGCAGGTTCGCCGCCTTGGCGAGAAAGCGCTGGGGCTCGAGCAAATGGTCGAGCACTCTGGCCATGATGACGCAATCGAAGCGAGTCTCCCCGAAGTCGTGGCTGCTGAAGTCCGCTTCGACGAAGGACACGCGCTTCCGTACGCCGAGCGCTTCCTTCGCGAGGTGCTCGTCGGCGCTGGCGATCGCCGCAGCGCTGCTATCGAGGCCGACCGCGTTTCGCCCCTCTCGCGCGAGGAGGATCGGCACCAGGCCTTGCCCGCAACCCACGTCGAGGACCGACTCGGCCTGCACGGCGCTACACACCCAATGCACATGCCGGTGCGCCTCGTGCATGAGCTGGGGGCCCATTTCTCCGGAATAGGCCTCGTAAATTCGATCACCGATATCGACTGACATGCTCCCGGTCTCCTCAGCTGACGAAGCACGTCGTTTGTGGATCAGTCGCGCGCCGGTTGCCAGTGCCGCGGCGCCCGGCGCCCCCTGCGCCGCGATCCGAGGTCGTTTTGTCGCCACCGCCGCTACCCGTGCGTTTTCCGTGCCATCCCAGCATGCTAACCCGAGCGCTCGCATACCACGGGCCGGCGCTCGAACCTAGCCCAGCGGGGGCGGAGCGTGACCTTTAGTCGGTAGGCCGGGTAGGCCCGCCTTTTTGCGATAGCTTGCCGCCATCGATGCTGCGTGGCTCAAGCAATCAGGTTGGCGGCGGGCTTGCCCGGCTGGAAAAGCGACTCGATCGGGTGGACGTGCGCCTTTCGGGCAGGCTGGCAAGAGCATGGTCCGCGGGGCGCGCGGGCCGACCGCGCCGTGCGGCCGAGCAGGTGGACCTGGCGAGCGCGCTGACACGAGACGACGTCGGCGCAGCCGAGCTGGCCGAAGCGTTGCGCTATGCCTTGAAGTACGGCGCGTTCGAGTCGGCGGCCGCGCTGACTGCGCGCCTGGAAATGTCGCGCTCGGCGAATCGACTCGATGTCAGTGGCGTGGCG
>JBEHXA010000331.1:0-8337 GCA_048498935.1 Myxococcota bacterium | reverse complement strand
CCGGAGGTGCGGACGGGATTCGCGCGCTAGGGCGAGCGCTTTAGCGCGAGACCGTCAGCCTAAATCCCGGCCGAACCGAGGACCCGAAGGGTCCGGAGGTGAGGACGGGATTCGAACCCGCGTATAACGGTTTTGCAAACCGTTGCCTAACCACTTGGCTACCTCACCGAAGGGTGAATCTTTTTGGGGGACGGATTCGGAGGCGGATCCTCGAGGGGGAACGAGAGAGCGGCGAATCCTACTCGCGAAAGGTCGCTCGTCAACGACAAGCGGCAGAAGACGCAGGGCCGGGCCTATTTCCCGAGGCGAACGGCCAGCCCTTCGCTGGCGACCATCACTTTGGTGGCCTTGCCTTCGGACTTGATGAAGCTTTGGCTGGTCTCGCCGATGAGGTCGAGGGCCGTGTCGCTCCGCTCGGGGTCGTGGTGGAAGAGCGCCAGCTGCTTGGGTTCGGCCAGCACGCCGAGCCGTAGCACCTCTGTGACGACGGAGTGACCCCAGCCGAGCTTGGCCGGCATGTCCTCGTCCAGGTACTGCGAGTCGTGAATCAAGAGGTCGACGCCGTCGGCGAAGCGCGCCAGCTCGTCGATGCTGGTCTTGGCGTTCTCGGCTGTGAGCTCGTTGTCGGTGAGGTACGACACCGAGGTGCCGTCGTCGTCGTCGATGCGGAAGCCTTGCGCGCCGCCCGGATGATTGAGCTGAATGCGCCGTACGATCGCCGAGCCGATGCGCCACTCCGCCTTCTCGGGTCGCGCGAGCTCGAGCCGCGCCGGGATGTCGTCGACGCTCACTGGGAAATGAATGTCGTTGAAGATGTTGCGCTGGAAGAGTTCCTGCGCGTCATTCGCCAATGGGTACACGAACAGGTGTGTATCGCGTCGATACAGAGGCGCGAAGAACGGCAACCCGAGCACGTGATCCCAGTGCGTGTGCGAGAGCAGCAAGTGCACGGGCGTCGAACGTCCGCGCTTGAGCAGCTCGTTACCGAGCGCGCGCATACCCGTGCCTGCGTCGAGCACGAGCGTCGAGTCGTCCGAGAGGCGCACCTCGACGCACGACGTGTTGCCGCCGTAGCGCACCGTGTTCGGGCCAGGTGCCGGAACCGACCCGCGAACGCCGTAGAAGGTGACCTGCATCAGCCGCCCGACTCTAACAAGATCCCAGGCCGGCCCGAAGAAATAGCGGACCGAAAGGCGCTCGGGGGCTCGATCGGCTCCCTCTACCCCTGCCCAGGTGAGGCCTGAACTGAGCAGGTGACGGGAGGCCGCTAATGGGGGTAGCGTTCAAGGTCATGTCGGTGCTGGCACCGGGCTTGCTCGTCGCGTCGCCTCCGCCCGGTGATCCGAACTTCGACCGCTCGGTGGTGCTTTTGGCTGCGCACGGGCCAGAGGGCGCCTTCGGCTGGATTATCAACGGGCGTGAGCTGATGACCCTGCCGGAGCTCCTCGTTCGGTCCCAAGTCTCGGAGCAGCCCCCCGACCTCTCCTGCTCGGTGCGCGTGGGCGGCCCGGTTTCGCCGGAGCAGGTCTGGCTCGTGTACCGCAGCGACGAGCGTTTCGTCGACCACGAGGGCCAGTTCGACGTGGGGAGCGGCATCACCGCTACTGCGTCGCGCAAGGTGCTCGAGACGATTGCCACCGGCCACGTGCCCAAGAGCCTGATCGCGCTGGTCGGCTACGCGGGCTGGGCGCCGGGCCAACTCGAAAACGAGATCCGCTCCGGCTCCTGGCTTCCCATCGATGTGGCCCCCGAGCTGGTTTTCGAGACTGAAAGAGAGCGCGCCTGGACCGCGGCCTACGGGCGCGTCGGCACGACTCCGATCGCGTTCACGACCCGAACCGTTGGCTCCGCCTAGCCTGGCGCACTGCTGACCAGCGGCACGAATACGCAACCCTGGCCCGCGCGGTAGTGAAGCGTCCCTTTGCTGTCGCGCTCGCAGGTGACCAAAATCTGCGTCTCACTACTGCCGACCGGCATCACTAGCCGACCACCTTCGGCCAACTCGGCCAGGAGCGCATCCGGGATCGCAGGCGCAGCCGCCGACACCAAAATGCGGTCGTACGGCGCATGCTCGGGCAGGCCCAAGGAGCCGTCACCCTCTTGCAGCACCGGCTCGCTGATCCCCAGCGAGCGCAAGGTCTCGCGCGAGCGCTCGAGCAGCTCGGCGTGCCGTTCGATACCGAATACCTCGCAGCCGAGCTGCGCGAGAAGCGCAGTGACGTAACCGGAGCCGGAGCCCACTTCGAGCACCCGGTGCTGGGGAGCGCAGTCGAGCTCGGCCAGCATGACCGCCACCATCGATGGTTGACTGATGGTCTGGCCCAATCCGATCGGAAGCGCAGTGTCCTCCTCGGCGCGGGCATGAAGCTCCGTCGGCAGGAATGCGGCGCGCGGAACGCGCTGAAAAGCCTCCAGAATTCGCACGTCGGTCACGCCGGTATTGCGCGCGATGCGTTCCCGGAGCTCGCTGCCTGCTTCGGTTGGAGCGGAAGCCATGCTCGTCTCGGATTTAGGCCGTCTGCGGGAGCCATGCAATGGTGGCGCCGTGACGCGTCGAATCCCCTCGATCCTGGCCCTGACGCTCGGCGTCTGGACTCTCGCCCAGGCGCGGGTCCCGGTCGCGGAAGCCGAGGCGGCGCGGACGCGTGGCTGCCCGAGCGAAATGGCACGCGTGGGTCAGTACTGCATCGATCGCTGGGAAATGAGCGGCGCCGACAAGACCACGGGCGAGCCGCTGTCGCCCTATTACCCGCCGTCACCCGCGCTCACGAGCGAGGTGTGGCGGGGCTGGCTCACCGAGCGCCAAGAGCTGGGCGAGGAGGCCGCGCGCGCCATGCCGCTACCGCCCCTGAGCGAGCTGCAACGCAACGGTCGCTTCGAAATCAAAGCGGTCTCGCGTCCCGGTGCGATTCCTCAAGGCTACCTCTCGCAGGTGCTGGCGCGCCGCGCTTGCGAGAATGCAGGCAAACGATTGTGCACCCAGGACGAGTGGGTGAACGCGTGCAAGGGCAGAGCGGCACGCAAGTACCCGTACGGCGAAAGCTACCGCCTGGGCGTGTGCAACGTGTATCGCTTCATCCATCCCGCTGCAGTGCTGCACGGCTCCGCGTCGCTCGGCCACCGCGATCCGCGGTTGAACCTCGTCTACGAAGGCGAGTCACCGCTGCTGCGCAAGACGGGCGAAACGGCGACGTGCGTGTCGCGCTGGGACGACGACAAGCTGTTCGACATGGTCGGTAACCTCGACGAATGGGTCGAGGAGGGCATGTTCCTGGGCGGCTTCTACGCGCGCTCGACCACACAGGGCTGCGAAGCCAAGGTCAGCGTGCACGCCCCGATTTACTACGACTACAGCACCGGCACGCGCTGCTGCAGCGCCCCCCAGTAGCGGAAGCGCCTCAGGCTGAGCCCGCGCCGCCCAGCAGCTGAACCAACCGCGCCAGCGCGCCGTCCAGCTCGCCGGCGATGCGCTCGGCATTGTCGAGCTCGGACCAGCGAGACCAGGAGATCACGAGCAGCCGTTCGTGCTCGCCGCTCGGCGACGGCAGGGTGCGAAAGGTGATCACCGAATAGTTGGCTTCGTCCCAGCGTAGGGCCAGATCGCGACCTTCGGTGTGAGCGAGCACGACGCCGCTCATCGTGCCGCCGCCGCTGAGCGCGATGCGATAGCGCGAGCCGACCTCTCCCAGCGCCGCGCCCGAGCGTCCGAGCCAGGCGCCGAGCGCGTCGGGCAGCGTGAAGAATGCGTGCGCCGCTTCGGCCGTCGTGCGCGCCGGCTTGACCAGCCACACCGTCTCGCGCTCTTGCCCGGCGTAGCGATCCAGGTAGTGCGCGAGGGTGCCCAGCGCGAGGCGCCAAGAGGACTCGGTGCCCAGCTCCTCGTCTTCCTCGAACGGTGCCGAGTGCGACAACTCGACCTCCCCTTCGCGCACGTCGAAGCGCACGCGTGAATCACCGTGCCCGAACACGATGCGCTTGCCTTCGTGCAGCTCGAGCACGTCGAGCCGGATCGAAACCCCGAGGTCGGGCCAACCGAGCCCGAGCTTTTCGCCCGCCTCCACCACGCCCGTGACCTTGTCGGCCTGCCACCCCGCGATTCCAGAGGGAGTGGCACAAGCCACCCACAGTGCAGTGAGGGGGGCCGGGATCTTTTGAGAAATTCGGATGGTGCGCACGGGAGCCGCTCCCGAGTAGCACAACCCCGGGCGGCCGCGTAAAGTCAGCCTTCGAGCACCGGCGGACCGCATGGAAGACGAGCCAAAGAGCGGCACGGGGCTTTTCACGCAGCGCGGGCGCGTTGGGCGACTTCGAGCAGCGTGGGGCGCGCTCCTACTCGTAACCAGTGCTGCGCTCGTGACGAGCGGCTGCCTGGGTGAGCCGCCCGAGCAACAGGCAACCGAGTCGCGCGCGATCACGGGTGGCAGCGCCGATGTCACGCACTCGAACGTCTTCTTGCTCGTCGCGCGTCGTGGCGATGGCGTCTCGCTCTGCACGGCCACGCTACTCGCGCCCAACCTGCTGCTCACCGCGCGGCATTGCGTCTCGCCCGCTTCACATGAAGCCGTGCAGTGCGGAGAGGCTGCGCTCGGCCGACCATTCCCCGCGTCCATCTTCGTCGCCACCAACGACGCGGAGCCGAGCAAGGCCAGTCGCCTGTTCACCGCCGAGCGCGTGGAAGTGCCCGACGAAGGTGCCGACACCTGCGGCTACGACATCGCGCTCATCGTGCTGCGCCAGAACGTATCGTCGGCCGTTGCGTCGCCCGCGGTTCCGCGCATCGATCGCGAGGTGGCGCCCGGCGAGGCGTACACGGCCGTAGGCTACGGGGTCGACGTGTCGGGGCAATCGAATGGGCGGATGCAGCTGAGCGGGTTGTCGATCGCCTGCCGACCGGGCGGTTGCGACTCGAATGTGGTCAAGCCGACCGAGTTCATGGGCCAAAACGGCGTGTGCAACGGAGATTCGGGCGGCCCGGCCTTCGACGCCGACGGCAAGGTCGTCGGCGTCGTTTCGCGCGGCGGGCCCGAATGCACGACCCCGATTTACGGCGCGATCACGGGTTGGAGCGATTTCATCGTGCGTGTCGCGACAGAAGCGGCGGAAGAAGGCGGCTACGAGCCACCTTTCTGGGTCGCCACCGGCAGCAGCGATCACCCCGCGCTCGACGGCGACGCGGGCGGGAGCCCCAATGCTGCGAACGCGGGCGGGAGCGCCTCCGACGATCAGCAAGCGGGCGGCGCTGGAGGCGAAGCTGCCGATTGCGCCACGAGGTCGAGCTGCGGGTCGCAGCGCGCAGACCTTCGGAACAGCTGCGGCGTGGTTGCGGCGGGAGCCGGTGACACTGGGGCATCGTGGCTCGTACTCGCCGGGAGCGCGCTGTTGACTCTGGCGCGTAGACGCCGAGGCTGAAAATCACGCGCCCGAGCCCGGCACTTCTCGTCACCGAGTTTCGGCCCTACATGCTCGGACAGTAGCCGTGAACCTGCCCCTCTCCGTTCTCGATCTAGTCCCCATCGGCGAAGGTGTAAGCAGCGCCCAGGCCATTAGAGACAGCCTGCGGCTCGCGCAAGAGCTGGATCGCCTGGGCTACGAGCGCATCTGGTACGCCGAGCATCACAACATGCCGGCCATCGCCAGCACGACGCCGACCACGATGATCGCGCTGGCTGCGCAGCAAACCCGAGCCATTCGCGTAGGCGCCGGTGGAGTCATGCTGCCCAATCACGCGCCGCTTCAGGTCGCGGAAACGTTCAAGATGCTCGAGTCGCTGCACCCCGGTCGCATCGACCTCGGCATCGGGCGCGCTCCCGGCACCGACCAGGTCACCGCGCTCGCGCTGCGCGGTTCACGCGAAGCGCTGTTGGCCAACGACTTCCCCGATAAGCTCACTGAGCTGATGGAATTCGGCTGCGGCGTGCGCCAGCAGCACCCGTTCGTCGGCGTCACGGCTTTTCCGGATGACGTGCAGCTCCCCCCGATCTGGCTACTCGGCTCGAGCGACTTTAGCTCCGCACTCGCGGCTCAGCTCGGCCTGGGCTTCGCGTTCGCGGCGCATTTCAGTCCGGATCGGCCGGACCGCCCGATGCTCGGCTACCGCCAAGGGTTTCGTGCGGGCGCACTCGAAGCGCCGCACGCCATCCTGGCCGTGTCCGTAGTGTGCAGCGAAACTCAGGCCGAAGCGGAGCGGCTCGCCAGCAGCATGCAGCTGTCCTGGGTGCGCCTGCGCTCGGGCCGCCCCAGCAAGATCCCAACGCCCGAGACCGCGCTGACTCACAGCTACTCGCCGCAAGAAGCAGCCGCGCTCGAGGCCTACCGGCACATGCAAATCGTCGGCACACCGAGCACCGTGCGCGAGCGAATCGAAGCGCTGGCAGCGCGGACGCGCGCCGACGAGGTCATGGTCACGACCATCACCCACGATCCCGCAGCGCGCTTGAACTCCTATCGCCTGCTCGCCCGAGCCTTCGACCTCGCCGAGCGCCGGTGAGTGGCAGCTAGCGCGCTGCGCAGGGCCGCAACACGCGCCTGGCGTCGGCTGTTCGAACGGGGTAAGCACAGCTCCTCGCGATGAGAGCGCTCAGCCAGCTTGCTTGGGTTTTCGGCGTGACGAGCTTGGGGGCCTGCGGCTCTTCCAAGCCTCCCCTCGCGCCTCAAGTAGCCGCCGTCGTGGTCAGCAAGGATGCGCCCCCGCACGGTTACGTGGCCGTCAAAGCCCTTCGGGTGAGCAGCGGCAAGGGCTGCGGCGTGCTCGGCGAGCCGGGCAGCGTCGAAGACGGCTACGACAAGCTGCGTGCCGAGGCAGCCAAGCTCGGTGCCGGCTACGTGCAAGTCTCGTTCGTGCAGAAGCCGCCGGTGAATCATCAATGTCGCGAGCACGAGCACAAGCTGGGCGGCGTCGCGTTCCGTGCCCCCGCGCCGGCGCCCAGCGCGGCGGCCGCGCCCACGGCGACCGCAGCCACCTCGGCCACACCCAACGCACAACCAACAGCCGCGGTCGCAGCCACCACGGCGCCGGCGCGCCTCTGCATTCCCGGTGCGACGCAAGCTTGCCTGGGTGCGGGTGCCTGCCAGGGCGCGCAAGCCTGCCGCGAAGACGGAGGCGGTTACTTGCCTTGCGACTGCGGGACCGGAGCAGCTGCAGCGCCCGGCACCAAGTAGCCATGCTGTCAGGGACCGACCAGTCATGTCGCCCGAGCGGACGTGTTACGGTGCGTCATGGGTAAGTCACGGGGCGTGCGCGACATTTTTGGGACCGAAAAGGCGTTTTCGACGCCGTGGGTCGGTAGCGCCAAGCTCAACCGCCTAGGCCTTCACGGCGCTCGCATTGCGCTGACCGACGGCGCGCTTTCGCTGCGCCGACTCGACATCAAGCTACGTGGCGCTCCGGCCGAGCTCGCGACGCTCGAGCGCGAGGGCGTGCTGATCGTGCCGGACTTCATCCCGGCCGAGCAGTTCGAGGCGACTCGCACGGAGGCACATCGCTTGCGCGCGGAGGCGGCGGCGCGTCGCGCTGAGCCGAGCAAGACGTCGACGAGTGGCTTTGGGCCCAAGCTACCATTCGAGGGCGGCTTCGATCGCTTCGACGGAGACACGCTCAATCGCTTCATCGACATCGACCCGGCGTCGGCGCCCGAGCTGCACCAGCTGGTTCGAAGCGAGCGCCTGGCGCACCTGTGCCGCGCTGCCAGCGCGTTTCCGCACCAGCCGCACCGTTTCTCGCTCTACCTGACGGCGGCCGGCGACGAAGCCCGAAACCCCGACCCGCAGCGAGTGCTCCACCGCGATACCTTTCACTCGACCATCAAGCTGTGGCTCTTCCTCGATGAGGTGACCGCTCAAGACGGCCCGTTCGAGTACGTGCACGGGAGCCACCGCATGAACTGGGCCCGCTACCGCTGGGAGCACGAGCAGGCCCGCGCCGCAGTCACGACCGGAAGCGACGGCTCCTTCCGCATCGAGGCCGATGAGCTGGCCGCGCTGGGCCTGCCGGCAGCGCAGGCACACCCGGTCAGAGCCAATACCTTGGTCATCGCGGACACCCGCGGCTTTCACCGCCGGGGCGACGGTACGCCCGGCGCGACACGCCTGGCCGTGTACGCGAACCTGCGGACTCGCCCCTTCTCGCCGCTCGCCTACTAGCGCGACGGCTCTCCAGCCGGGGCGGACAAGTGCCGCCGACCGAACGTCACGGCTTGGCGCCGCAGCACGTCCGCGCTGCAGAGCGGCACGCCCAGAAAACGAAAACGGCGGCTCCTTTTTCGGGAGCCGCCGTCTTGTGGAGCTGAGGGGGATCGAACCCCTGACCTCTGCATTGCGAACGCAGCGCTCTCCCAGCTG
>JBEHXA010000330.1:0-8390 GCA_048498935.1 Myxococcota bacterium | reverse complement strand
TGTAGGCGGGCGGAGAGAACTGCTCCATGAAGTCGACGGAGGCTTCGTCCCAGCAGGACGCGAACCAGGCGACGTTCTTCTCGGCGCAGTAGCGGTCGATGTGCTGGTACTGGTCGAGACCGAACTCCAAGCCACGCTTGAGGTGACCGTTGGTCGGGCCGAACGGGTTCTCGCGGGGCTTGGCCAGCTCTTCCGCGGTGTAAACCACGTCGACCGTGCGCTTCTGGAACTTGACGGCGTTGGCGCCGGCAACCGCCGCCACGTCGATCAGCTTGCGCGTGGTCCCCAGGTCCCCGTTGTGGTTGATGCCGATTTCACCCACGATGTAGCAGGGGGCACCGTCACCAACTACAGCGTTTCCGATTTTGACCTGGACCATGTTTTTTCTCTCCGTGAGGCGGGGACTGCAAACTGCTTGCCAGTTTCGTGAATCGGTCACGCGGGGGCGAGACCGCCAGGACGGCTTCAGCCGACGCGGTCAGCGACCACGAGCAGCATCCACTCCTTGGAGAAACGGACGAACTTGGACCTTTTGAAGGCGTTAGGCAGCAAAGCCGCAGCATCCGAGAGCGGGCTCAGGTACGGATGCTGCCAAAGCAGCGGTAATTGCCGAAAACGCACCGCTTCCCGCACCTCGAAACCGTGGCTTTCGATGCACTGACGTAGGCCAGTGAGGGTGAATGGGCGCACATGGGTCCAGTCGTCATAAAAGTGACGCCACTGCGCCATCCAATCGGGCACCAGACTGACCAGGCGCCCGTTGGGCTCGAGTACCCGGTGCACCTCGCGCAGCAGGGGGCTGATGTCGCGCACGTGCTCGAAGACCGACTTGTTGAAGACGACCGAAAACTCGCCGTCGCGAAAGGGCAAGCCGCCCTGCTCGTAGTCGCCCACCACGACCGGCTCGGTGAAGCGCGGCTCCGCTGGCCGGGAGCGATCGAAGCCGGTGGCTCGGAAACCCAGCTCGGCAAACCCGTGCAGGAACTCGCCGCGCCCACAGCCCAAGTCGAGCAGGGAGCTGCCGCGATAGCCGCGCAGGTACTGCTCGGTCAGGTGCGCGGTGAGCTGGCTCGGGTAGTCCGTATACGGGCGCTCACGCTCGCTGTAGCGCACGTCGAGGTAGCGCCGGGCGGCGTCCAAGCGCGCGTTCACGAATCCTCCGGCACGCTCGAAAACGCCCTGAGCGCTGCGCGATTGATCTGGTCGGTGATGCTCAGCGCGTCGACATACGAGTCGGGCGACGGCACCATTTGCGCGTAAAGTCCCTGCAAATCCAGCGGCGACGGCCCCCCCGGAGCGGCCCCGCGCATCGCGTAGTCGAGCCGAGGCGGCGCGGTGTCCGAAACCGGTAGCGGCTCTCCCAGGTAGCGCGCCGCGATGGTCGACACGCTGTTCAGGTAAGCGCCCTCGTGCCCCGTGAAGTAGCCGCGCGACTTGAGGCCGCGCACGAACGCGTTCGGGTCGCCCTGACGAGCGCCTTCGACGGCTTCCGGGAAGCGCCGCGCTAGCAGCTTCACGTAGTCGGTCGCGCCCTCTTCGGCGCTGCCGTAGGCGCGAAAGTTGTCGACGATGCGCCGCTCGGAGGCGCCGTAACCTTCACGCGTGTGCTGCGCCACGCTCAGGCCGGTCGGGCCAGCGCCCTTGATGCCGGCAAAGTTGTAATTGTACATGGAGGCGCCGTTGCCGGTTTCATGCGCCCACTGGGCGGTGATCAGCGCCAAAGTTTTGTCACTCGGAGTTTCCCCGTTGACCTGTTCCCAAGCAGCGCGAAGCGCTTCTTGAGCCTGACCGGCGCTCAGTTGGGTGCGCACCACCGGCACCAAGCCAGGGCTCGGCGGAGGCTTTACCTGCTGCAGAGCGGCCGCGAACTCGGGGTCGACGCGTCGCGGCTCGCGGGCTTCGGACGCCGCGCGGGGCTCGCTCAGGGTGGAGGGCAGGATCGCAGCCGGCACTGCCCTGCTTGTCGCAAGAAGCAGGCCAGCGCCGTTGATCCGCTGCCGCGCGGGCTAGCGCGGGTCTTCGGCTTCGGCCTTCTTGATCGTCAAATCCTCGAGCAGCTGCAATAGCTCCGACTCGAGGCCACGATTGCCGACCATGTTGATGGCCTGGTCAATCGAGTAGACCTCTTTCTTACGCGAATGCGAGAGTGCGCGCTCGACCACGCGGGCCGCCAGCACTGGGATTTTGCCCACCAGCGTGCCGACATTCTTGCCGCCGGCCATTGGATCGTTCAGGGCGTGCAGCAGCTCCATGATGCGCGGCAGCTCCGAAAGGTGCTTGACCGTGATCTTGCACTCGCTCGGGTCGACCACGAGCAAGCCGTCGGGGGTGGTGCGCATCCTCGTATAAGTGTTGCGAAAACAAGGCCAGTCGCAAGCAGCTTGAAACGAGCACCGGTTTCGGCCCCAAACTCCGCCCTCGTCTAGTCCCGCGGAAGCGAGTTGACGCGGCCCATGTCAACGTGCTGACGGGCGCCGGTCCGCTGCGGCGCACCAGCCGTTGGCGGCTGAATCGTAGTCGTGGCCTCGAAGTTGCTACAGGCCAGGCGCATGAGCACCGGCATCTGGTCAGCAGCCTCGGGCGCCGTCGGCAAGACTACCGCGCTCGACGTCGCCGCCGACAACGTCGCCAACGCGATGACTCCCGGCTTTCGTGCGGAGACCGCCGTATTCCGGCAGACGCTGGCGGGCGCGGTCGACCGCACCCAGGGCACCCAGTCGCTGCGCTACGCCATCACGCGCACCAATCTGCCGCAGTTCAACACTGGACAGATCGTCGACACCGGTAAGCCTTTCGACGCCGCCATTCAGGACCCGAACGGGTTCTTCGTCGTGCAAACGGCGCAGGGCCAGCGCTACACCCGAGCCGGCAGCTTCCGCCTCACGCACGACGGAGCGCTCACGCTGCCCGACGGCTCACCGGTGCTGGGCGACAATCGCCGTCCCATCAAGGTCGACGCTACGCTCGAGAACGTGCACATCGACAACCAGGGGCAGATCGTCGGCGGCGACACCGTGGACGGCCCCGCCCAAACCCTGGGCAAGCTCATGGTCGTCAAGTTCCCCAACTTGTCGGGCCTCCAAAAGGAAGGGCATGTGCTGCTGCGAGCCCTCCCCCAGGCTGGCGCCCCTACCGCCTACGACGGCGACATCTCCGGCGGCTGCCTCGAAACGTCGAATGCCAATGCCGTTCAGGGCATGACCCAACTCGTCACGCTGAGTCGCGAATTCGAAATGATCACGAAAGTGATTGAGGCGTTCAGCCAAGTCGATCGCAAGGCCGCGACCGACATCGCTGCAGCGCGCTGATCAGCCGTTTCACCGCCAAAAACGCGCACACGGCAGCACGATCTTATCAAGAGAATGACCAGATCTTCTCTGCGCGTTGACGTTCCCGCTCCGAAGATGTCATGAGCAAAGGCATGCGGAACGCCACTTCGATTGTGCTGCTGGGTGCCTCGACCTTGGTCCTCTCGATGACCGCCTGTGGCGGCGACGACGGTGGGACCCGTGACCCGTCCAAGGGCGGTAGCTCGTCGACCGGCACCGCCGGCACGAGCCCGACCGGCACTGGCGGCACGAGCTCGACCGGCACCGCCGGCACGAGCCCGACCGGCACCTCTGGCACCGGAACCGGCGGTGGAGGAGCTTGCACGCCGCTGATGGGCAAGAAGGGCGACGGCATGAACAAGGTGATCGACGACATCGACGACACCAACATCATGTTCGCCACCGCGGGCGTCGGTACGGGCTCTTGGGACTTTTCGAAAGATGCCAGCCCGGGCGGCATGATCACGCCTGCCGGCACCGCGATGCTGATGCCCGTCGCGGGCGGACAAGCCGGCTCGGCCCTGCACGTTCAGGGTACGGGTCTGGCGGGCTGGGGCGCATCGCTCGCCGCGTTCCTCAACGGACCGATGAGCGCGTTCGACGCTTCGGACTACGACGGCGTCGCTTTCTACATCAAGGGCACCACTGCCGTGCTCGAAGGCGCCAACAAGGTGATGGTGCAGGCCCGCATGCCCGACGTGCTGCTCGGCCCGGGCAGCTGCTGTGACGACAAGGTCATGGGCAAGGAGTGCTACAGCGGTCACCGCGTCGTGATCGACATCACCGCCGAGTGGCAAGAAGTGAAGATCGAGTGGACCTCGTTCAAGGGTCCGACCTGGGGCTTGGGCTCGACCATCGCCTTCAACCCCAATCGCATTCGCGACATCAACCTGTCGTTCAACCACGACTCGACCATGGCAAGCTCCCCGCCCGCGACGTTCGACGTGTGGGTCGACAGCGTGCGCTTCCTGGCCAAGGGCGAGAAGGGCAACATCGGCACCGGCGGCGGTACCGGTGGTAGCGGCAGCGGCGGCAGCGGCGGCTCCGGCGGCAGCACGGGCGGCGGCGGCGCAGGCGGCACCGGCGGTGCGTCGGGCGGCAGCGGTGGCGCGGGCGGCACCGGCGGCACGACCGGTGGTAGCGGCGGCACCGGCGGCACCAACTAAGTCGAGGTACTAACCTCGTCCACCGCGAGGTGGGCTCTCAGCGCCGGCGAGCGAAAGGATCGTCTTTCTTCGCCGGCGCGCCTGCGCTTGGTGCGCCGTTCTGGCGGCCCTCGCGCGGCAGCTCGTCCACCGAAACGCGAGGGACCGCGCTCGTCACCTCGCGCGCGGACGCCACGACGGTTCCGGACGGCAGAGACGGCACGCTCACCGGTTCGGCTCGCCTCGCCGCGGGCAGCGGACGACTGGACGCCTCGTCCGGCTCGCCGGGACTACTCATTGCGATCACCGCGCCGCCCAACAGCACCAGTGCGCCGGCACCGAGCAGCAGCCGTGCGTTGCGCCGGCGGGCCGAAGGATACCGCGGGGGTGCCGGCAGCTCGGAGGCCGACACCCCACGAGCCGTGGTGGCGCGCAGACGAGGATCGCTGGCCGGAGCGATGGGGATGCGCGGCGACGAAGGAGCGAGGTCCGGGACGGTGAGCTGCTCGGCCAAGGTCATGTCTTGGCCGGCGAGCTCGGCATAAACGAGCCTGAGCTCGTATTGCATGGCCCGGGCGTCGATGAACCGCTGGGCTTTCGCGTAGGCGAGCGACCGATCGACGAGCGCGACGACGCGCGCCGGCAGGTCTGGCCGAAGCACCGCTATCGAACAGGCCGGCTGGGAGACTGCCAGGGCCAGCGTTTCGTTCACGGTGGCCGCCTGGTGGACGTATTGGCCGGTCAGCAGCGTGTAGAGCGTCGCACCGAGCCCCCAGAGATCCGTCTGTCCGTCGACCTCTTCCCAGCGCCCACGCGCCTGCTCCGGCGCCATGAACGCCGGCGTACCCATGGCTGCGCCCGAAAGGGTCGTCGACGACACGCCCTTGAGCTCCTTTAGGCGCCCGATCCCGAAGTCGAGCAGCTTGACGATCCCATCGCGGGTCAGAAATAGATTTTCGGGCTTAAGGTCTCGGTGAATCACGCCTTTGTCGTGCGCGGCTGCGAGCGTATCCAGCACCTGGTCACCAACCGCCAGCACTTCCTCGAGCGGCAGGCGTTCAGCTTTACGACGCCAGCGTTGCTCGATCGTTTCGCCGTCGAGCAGCTCCATCACGATGAATGCGGAGCCGTCTTCTGCAATGTCGTCGTCATCGACGCTGACCGCGCCGCGATGCGCGACCGAATTGGCCAGGTAGCCTTCTCGCAGAAACCGTTCCCGGACCGCTGTGTCTGACGATAGCTCGCGGTGCAGCATCTTCACCGCCGCGCGCTTCTTGTTACGATGTGTTGCAGCGTAAACACAGGCCATCCCGCCGACACCAAGCACGCGATCGAGCCGCCATTTGTCCTTGATGACGGACCCGATGCGCGCCTCGGCGCGCTGAGTGGCGACCTTGATGTCCACAGCCATTGTGTCAGAACGCGCAGCAATCGACGCGAAAAGCCACGCTCAGACTAGCATGGAAAAGCCGCCATACTCCGCGGTTCAGTCGCGGTCTTCGCGGGAGAGGTGCGACGGTTGCGCCGCGGCGCCTTGCCTCTCAAGAGTGAAATGCGCGCCTCTCAAGAGTGAAAGTCGACGGCCGTTACTACATGGCGTACACGCGATTCGCCGCGGATATTCCACGTGGCGCCCGCGTGTATGCGCTCAGCGCGCAACTCCGCCGGTGTAGGCAGAGACCGCACGCCGCGCGTTCAACCGGGTGATTGCGCGACGCGCGACGCCCCGAATCGTTTCGCCTAATCGGCGACTCAAAACGAGCCGCTTGACGACCCGCGGGGATTAGCATAACGCCAAGTAGTCGGTAGGCGAGGCGCACGCAGCGCGAGGAGGGCCCGGTCGCTTTTGCGCTCGGGTCACGAACCCGAGCTCCTCACGGTGATCGTTTGGGGCCAGGGCCCCAAACACAACGAGACCGGTGTTAAGCAAACCTCGCGACGTTCGTAACAATGAAAGATCGCACGTGACCCTTGCGTTAGCGAGAGTCGGAGATAAGAACAACGTAACCGCGCGGTGCCGTTTGCACCGAAGGCGACTAGCTCGCATGTTTGAGGCAGGAAATGTCAGACGTTGAGCGGATCTTCGACCGCTTCATCGACGCTTTCGCAGATGACTTGATCGCGTTCGCCCAGGCGTACATCGACCTCGAGGTGGAGCGAGCTCTCGCTGTCGCTCGAAAGTCGAACGCCAAAGAGAGCAAAGCCGAGCTCCGCGAGCAGAAGCGCGCGGATCGGCTCGAGGCGAAAACCGCAGCCAAAGCGCAGCGCCTCGCAAAGCGCGAGGCCAAGCGGGCCGCGCGCCTGGCCGAGAAAGAGCAGCTGAAGGCCGACCGTGTCGCCGAGAAGCAGGCGCGGCAGGTCGAGCACGACCGCCTGAAGCAGGAGCGCCTCGCGCTCAAACAGGAGCTCGAGGCCGAGCGCCGCCGCTTGCGCGAAGCGAGCCGCAAGCGCCCCGTCCGCCAGCTCCCGCTCGATTTCGATGGCCTGCGCACCCCCAAGCCGCGCCGCCGCGACGACCGCCCCGCGCCCGGCTCGCCTCCCCCGCTCTTCGTGCACAAGCGCAAGCGCGACGGCCAAATCGAAACCCTCGCCCGCGGCGAAAACGCTCCGCCGAACGGCGCGGCCACGGTCGTTGCAAGCGCAGCCCCCGTCGCCGCGCCACCCGCCAGTCCCCCCGCCGAGTAGTGCTTCGCCGGCGCTTGCCGGCTGCGTCCCGGCACGCCACCGCTGCAGGGTGAGAGCGCGAATCGGAGGATCGTCGCTCAGTTCCGTAGGGGTCTCTAAGTTTTGGCCCACTGGCCGACAAGAGAACCGAAAGGCGCTGTGGTAGGAACAGCTCTGGAGGGAGGAGTAATGGTGGAGGCAACCGCGACGGACAGCACCTTACCGGTGGACACGCGCTCGTCCCCACGGCTGCCAGTCGTCCCCTGGTGTTTGTGTTGGCTTCATCCGTACGACCCGGTCGTTCAGTCTGCGTTGAAGCGGGGCGTGACTTGCGCGATCGGTCGCGATCCCCGGTCGTCGGTCGTCCTCGACAGCGGCCAGGTTTCCCGACGGCACGCCGAGATCTTCTGGCGCGGCACCGCACCATTCGCGCGCGATTTGGCGAGCCGCAACGGCACGTTCGTCAACGGCACTCCCATTAGCGAAGTGGGCCTTCATCGCGGGGACATCCTGCGCGTTGGAGAACGGATCGCTCTCGTCACCACGACTGACGTCGCCTTCGAGCTGACCGAACTCGCAACGGGCTTTTGGGCTGGCGCCACGTTGCGGCAGGCCGTGGAACCAGCACGAGTCGTCGCCAAGACCGATTTGCCGATGGTGTTCCAAGGCGCCACCGGAACGGGCAAGGAACGCGCGGCCCGGGCCGTTCACGCTTGGAGCGCCCGACCAGGCTCGTTCGTCGCTATCAACTGCGCGGCGATCCCGGAGCATTTGGCGGAAGCGGAGCTGTTCGGTCATCGGCAGGGTGCCTTCACAGGTGCCGACAAGAGCAGTCTCGGCCACTTGCGCGCGGCTCACCGCGGCACGCTCTTGCTGGACGAAGTGGCGGACTTGCCCTGGTCGCTCCAAGCCAAGCTCCTGCGCGTACTCGAACAAGGTGAGGTTCAGCCACTCGGATCTCCTCAGCCGTTGCCTATCGACGTGCGGTACTTGGCAGCGACACAGTCGTCGCTCGCGGAAGAGGTCAGCAAGGGCAGGTTCCGTGCCGACCTCGCAGCGCGACTGGATGGCCTGACGATTAGGCTGCCCAATCTGAATGAGCGCCGCGAAGAAATCGTGGCGCTCTTTGGGCAGCTCTTGACGTACCGAGCCGGCTCGAGCCCGCCAGTCCTCGAACCGCAGCTGCTGGAGCGCTTGCTACTCCACACCTGGCCCGGGAATGTTCGTGAGCTCGACCTGCTCGTGCGCAGGT
>JBEHXA010000329.1:0-8410 GCA_048498935.1 Myxococcota bacterium | reverse complement strand
GTGCTCGACGACTTCTTGCTCAACCCGATGACCGACGTCGAACGGCGCGACCTGCTCGAAGTGCTCGAGGACCGCTACGACCGCACCTCGACCGTGATCACCACGCAAGTGCCGACGAAAACTTGGCACGAAGCTCTGGCCGATCCGACTATCGCCGACGCCATCTGCGACCGCCTCGTGCACAACGCTCACGTGCTCAAGCTCGGCGGCCCATCAATCCGCAGGAAGAAAGCCCTCCAGCAAGAACCCCAGCCCTCCGCCTGACCCAGACACTCGTCGCTGCGCTCCGATCGCGCTCAGGTGCATCGGAACCGCCGCTCAAGTCCTGCCGGACTCAGTGCTCAAGTGGAGCGGAATACGCACCACGCGCAGTCAGCAGAAAGACGTAGGCGTCATTGAAGCGATAGAGCCGCCACACGTTGACTCCCGACACGTGGCGGACAAGAGCGTGAGTCGGCGCGAACGGCGTTTCGAATTGCATACCCCCGCCCGGTTGCCCGAACCAGGGCGCTGCCTCTCCGGCTATGGTGTAACGAGGGCCCGTACAGAGCGGCGAACGTGAGCGCAGCAAGAGCGCATCGAAAGCCTCGGCAGATCGCGAAAATCGCTGATAGCGGTGCCGAACGATCGTTTGACGTCACCAACGCCGAACAGGTGGCGTCAACTTGTCGTAATCGCGCGCGGTGGCGCTTCTCGGAGGTCTAGAGTCCGCCGGCGACGGCAATCTCCACGCAATCGCGTTGGCCTGGTCATTGCTTGGGCCACTCCGACCGCCCCCCGGCCTTGTCGTGCACCAACAATGAACCGCGCCTTGCTAACCCTCATTGCCCCTGCGCCACCGACGACGTTGCTCGCGGAACTGACTCGGAATGGCATCCGTGTCGACGTTCTCGAGGCGCTCGTCCAACCAGAGCACGTCCCGGCGCGGTCGACGGCGCTCGTTTGGTTCGTGGACGACTTCCCCAAGATGGCCATGGTCCAAACGATCAGCCAACTGCGAGCTCAGCGCCCGGGGCTGCGAATCGTGCTCTTCACAGCGTGGCCAGACGAGCTCACCGCGCTACTGCACCAAATGACAGGTCGCGTGGCGCCCTCCGTGCTGCGTTGCCAGTCAACGGAAGCAGATACTCTGGCGCTGCTCAAATCCGCGCTCGTCCTCGCGGCACGGCACTGAGCTCGCAAGCGGAGCTCCGGTGGCCGGCGCCGCAAAGCCGACGGGCTCAGTCGTAATACTCGTTGCCGAGATGGGTGATCAGCTCCTCACCCATCATCCAGCGCAAGGTATTCTTCAGCTTCATGAGCTGGGTGAAGATGTCATGCTCCGGATACAGGCCCGAAGCTGTTTGAGGGCTCTTGAAATAGAAGCTGAGCCATTCCTGCACGCCCTTGAAGCCCGCCCGCTTGGCGAGGTCGCTGAATAGGGCCAAATCGAGCACGAGGGGTGCCGCCAAGATGGAGTCGCGGCACAAGAAGTCGACCTTGACCTGCATCGGGTAGTTGAGCCACCCGAAGATGTCGATGTTGTCCCAACTCTCCTTGTCGCCAAAGATGTCCCAAGCGCCGAAGACCAGGTCGTCGAGACTCGCGAGCGGCGCGAAGTCCTTGATCAAGTCGCGGCCTCACTACACGAACGTCGCTTTCACGCGGCGTGAAGCCGGCAACGGCGATCGCGGTGTCGCCGTTGGTGGCGACGCGCACATACGGCACGTCAGTTTGTCGTTTTGGGCCCAGCGCCACGACGATCGGCGCGTGGAGGGTCATAGATAGGCGGCTCGACAGCCTTTTTGCCCAAGCGGCTTGAACCTTGCTTTTGCGAGTTGAGCGCATGGTGCGACGCGCAGGCTCGAGACCCAGCCACGTGGTGGTTGTCGCCGACAATCCCCAGACCATCGACAATCTCCATTCGTATTTCAAACGGGTCGGTGTCGACTGTTCGGGAACGCGCGTGCTCGGGTGGCATTCACCCATCCCTGTGGGCGCTACCGCGCTCGTGCTTTTCCCCGACGACTACCCCGGCAAGGCCGTCGGGGAGTTCCTGCTAACGCTGCGCCGCGCCAGGCCCAAGCTGTTCATCGTACTGGTCACGGCTGCACCGCTCAGCTTTAGCGCGGCGACCAAGCCACAAGGTCGCACGGTGCTGCCCCTAGTCCTGCCCCGACCCGCCTTCGGTTGGACGCTTCTCGACGCGATTCGCAGCGCGAGTGAACGTCCCAAGCCCGGCAGGGCCTGAGGCGGCCAACAAGGCGATGGCCCTCCTGTTCCTCCTCGCAGTCCCGATCCTGTTGGTCGGAGCCGCGCTGTCGCTGGCGTTGCGCTCGAACATGCTTCGCATCAGCGCTGCGATTGGCTCGCAGGTCGCGGCCAACGTTGTGCTGGGCATCAGCTTGATGCCCACACTTCGTCACGGGCGAGTGCTCGAAGTCGTGTGGCCATGGCCACCGCCAATCAACGACATCGCCTTTCGCGTCGATGCGCTCGGCGCCTTCTTCTTACTCTGGAGCTTGCCCATGACCACGCTGGGCACGCTCTACGCCGCTGGCTATCTGCGTCCCTACCTTCGCTCGGGGCGCAACGGCGGCTGGCACTTTGCACTCCTGAACCTGATCTGCCTCTCGTTCGTGCTCATCTACTCGGTCCAGAACGCGCTCGTATACCTGCTGGGTTGGGAGATCGCCGCAGTGGCCGCCTGGCTCTTGGTGGTCTGGGACTACGGCAACCAGAAGATCCGCTTTGCCGGCTTCAACTACCTGGTATCGACTCACGTGGGTCTCTTCGTGCTGGTGGCTGCGTTCATGCTGCTGCACAGCGAGACTCGCTCGATGGACTTCGAAGCGTTCGGTCGATTTCTAGCGCGACCTAGCCCGCTACGAGGCACGATATTTCTCCTGCTGGGCGCGGCCTTCGCGCTGAAGTCGGCATTCTTCCCCTTTCACACCTGGCTACCGCGGGCACATTCCGCGGCGCCCGCTCACGTGTCGGCGTTGATGTCGGGCGTGATCCACAAGGCCGGGCTGTTCGCCTTTCTCCGCTTCACGCTCCTGATGGGCAAGCCCGAAGAGTGGATGGGGTGGGGCGTGCTCTGCTTCGGGTTGCTGTCCGCGTTCTTTGGAATCCTCTACACGACGGTGCAGCGCGATTTGAAGCGCCTGCTCGGCTACTCATCGACGGAGAACGTCGGAATCGCAGCCGTCGGCTTCGGTGTCGGCTACCTGGGTTGGGCGTGGAACTTACCGAGCCTGGCGCTGCTTGGATTTGCCGGCGGACTCCTGCACTTGCTGAACCACGCCGTCTTCAAATGTCTCCTGTTCTATGCAGCAGGCAGCGTCTACCGAGCTACCCACACGGTCGACATCGAGCGCCTCGGCGGGCTCATGCGCCGCCTGCCGATCACGTCGGCGCTCTTCCTCGTGGCAGCCCTGGCCAGCGCTGCGCTGCCTCCTCTCAATGGCTTCGTCAGCGAGTTCATGATCTACGCCGCGCTGCTTTCGAGCAAGGCTCCCTCCGATCAGGCAAACGTCCTGCTCATCGGGTTCGCTGCTCTGTTGGCCTTCGTCAGTGGAATCAGCGCGTTCGCGATCACGCGCGCGTTCGGTGTCGCGTTCCTCGGCATCACGCGCGACAGCAACATCCAGATCGATGAAGAAGCTCCGCCGATCATGCGCGGCCCCATGATCGTTCACGCTGTGCTCGCCGTGGCGCTCGGCGTGGTCCCTGGACTCGGCCTGATCCTGGTCGCCCCGGTGTTGCGGTTGTTTCCACTCGCCGGATTGCCAGCGCCCCTCACGTCGCTGACAGTCGCGCAGCCTTTGCTCGCCGTCGCGCTAGTCGCCGTGGGTGTGCTGACCTGGGCCCTCGGACGGCGCGCGAGGCGTGGCCCCACCTGGGGCTGCGGCTACGGCGCCATCTCGACGCGCATGCAATACACCGGCGGGGGCTTCTCCGAGCAGCTGGCTCGGCTGTTCTCTTCCTTCCTTCCTTCCTCTCGGCGCCAGCAGCTCCCCGACTCACTGCTCCCCACCAAGACCAGCCACCTCGCCACGCACCACTACGACGCCGTCGAGCGACGCATGTTCGAAATGATCGGCCAGGCCGAGGACGTGGTGTCGCAAGCCTCGGATAAGATCCCTGAACGCTCGACCTTTGCCTTTGCGGCGGGGCTCTTTGCTCTGATCGTGATTGGAGCCCTCCTGCTCGGAGGACAGTCGCCATGACCGTACTGCGTGCGCTCTTGCAGGTAGGCGCGCTCCTGATCATGCCCGTCGTGCTGATGGGTGTGATCAACCGAGTCAAGTCTTGGTGGTCGGGGCGGAGGGGACCGCCACTCCTCCAGCTCGGCTACGACTTGGTTCGACTCACGCGGAAGCGTCCGGTTTACAGCCACACGAGCTCGCCGCTCTTTCGCATGGCACCGCACCTGTTCCTTGCGACGTCGTGGTGCTCGGGCCTCATCGCTCCGCTTCTCGGTTCGCGCTCTGCGATCGCCTTCTCGTTCGACTTCGTCTGGTTCGCGTATATCTGGGCGCTTGGGCGCGTCGCCATCATGCTGGCCGCGCTCGACGTGGGCAGCTCGTTCGAAGGGATGGGCGCCGCGCGCGAAGCGCTCTTTGCGGCGGCGCTCGAGCCAGCTCTATTCTTGATCGCTGGGACGCTCAGCTTTCTCGGTCAGCACCAGACGTTGTCGGAGCTTGCGGCACTGCAGCTGCACGCCGGTGGCCCGGCGGTCGTGTGGGTTCTTGCAATAGCTGCCTTCATGATCATCCTGCAGGTCGAAACGGCACGCCTGCCCGTTGACGATCCCGCCACGCACCTGGAGTTGACCATGGTGCACGAAGTCATGGTGCTCGATCACAGCGGCCCTGACTTGGCTGCGATTCAGCTCGCGTGCGCCATCAAGTTCTTCGTGGGGTCGTCCCTGGTTGCGACGCTACTCAATCCTTGGTCGGGCTCGCACAGCCTGCTCTCGATCCTCGCAAACCTGGGCCTGTGCGTCGTGGTCGCCGCCTTCCAGGGCAGCGTCGAGTCGTTGGTAGCCCGCTTCAAGGTGCGCGCAGTACCCCAGTACATCGCCGTGGCCCTCGCTTGCGGTGGAGTAGCGCTCCTGGCGGCGATCTGGCGGGTGGGGGGGGCGGAATGAGCCCGCTGCTGATGGGTCTGCTCGGTGTCATGTTGGTGCCGCTCTTCATCGCCACTTGGCGAGCCAGCCTCCTCGGCTTGGCCTGTCAAGGGTTGCTCCTCGCCTGGGTGGCCTATCGACTCGACCCGCATCTGCGCTCGTTCGAGACCTACCTCTCGCTCCTGGATCTCCTGGTCTTGCGCGGACTGATAGCGCCGCTGCTCATCTATCGAGCCATGCGTACCTCCAGCACGCCGGGGGCAAGCGCCGTTGCCCCGCCCAACCTACTGACGCGGACGGTCGCCTTTGGCCTGGTCATCGGCGCCTTCAACCTCTCGCCAGTGCTGGTTGCGGCTGAGAGCGAGCAGCGTGACCTGGTCTCGGTTGCGGTCGCCGGCGTGCTGCTCGCGTTCCTGGTGTTGGCCTCCCAGCCCGCGCCCTTCGGCCAAGTGGTAGGCGCGCTCCGCCTCGAGAACGCCATCGCACTCATCGAGCTGGGTAGAGCTGAGCATTCGGGCAGCGTCACGCTCGTCAAGCTCGGCCAGATCGCGGTCGTAGCTGGAAGCGTAGCTCTGTACGCGTGGCTCTTGCGACGACTGCTCGCAGGAAGCGAGCCGCCTACTTCAGCCGCGACTGGGCCTACGCTTTGAGCTCCGTCTACCTCGTCTTGCTGCCGGCTTTCGTGGGCATGCTCGTCGCCTTCGGTGTGGGGCGTCGGCGAGCTACGCTGCTGCTGGTCGCGACTGCCTTCGGCACACTCGTTCTGGCATTGTCCGCCGTGCTCATCGCCCCTCCGGCACCACCGCTGCTCGCCGGGCTGACTCGCGTCGATGCGACGAGCCGCCTGTTCCTGGCTGTCATCAATCCGATCTTCCTCGGCATCTGCACTTACATCTGGCACCGCGTGAGATCGGAGCCGGCCTTGCGAGCGGGCATTGATCGCACCGTCTCACTGTCGCTACTCTTCCTGGCGAGCACCAACGCGCTTCTGGTTGCCAATCATCTGCTCTTGCTCTGGGTGTTGCTGGAGGTTACTGCGCTGCTTGCGACGCCGCTCGTCGTGCGCCCAAACGTCGAGGGCTCGCTCCGTGCCGCGTTCCGGTATTTGCTATTCTCGAGCGTCGGGCTCGCGCTGGTTGCGCTCGGCTTCACCTGCCTGGAGCGAGGGATGCTCGCGGCCGGCGTTAGTCCGTCCTTCTTCATCGACAAGCTGGGTCAACTCGGCCCCGTGCTCTCCAACACTTGGACCAGACTGGGACTTGCGCTGATCATTCTCGGGCTAGGTACGAAATTGGGGCTGGCGCCGATGTATAGCTGGCTGCCCGAGACCTACGATGAGTCGCCACCAGCGATCGCAGCGCTACTGGGCGCCGTTCAATTCAACGCTGCGCTCGTGGTCTTGTTCCGGGTGATCCAGGTCTATCGCGTCAGCAACGCGCGGTTGATCGCCGACGAGCTGCTGACCATGGGGCTCGTTTCGATGGCGGTCTCGACCTTCAGCATCATCGCCACCCGCAACATCAAACGCCTCATTGCCTACGCCTCCATCAACCATGCTGGCGTCATCGCCATCGGGCTCGCTGTCGGCGGCTCGGCGAGCTACGGCCTCTTGCTGTATGTCGTCAGCAACGCCTTCATCAAGGCCATCTTGTTCCTCACCGCCGGCAAGATCATGGCTCACTACCAGACGAACGACACCCGAGTCATCTCCGGGCTGATCAAGGACCTCCCCTACAGCGGCGTGTTCTTGATGATCGGAACGATTGCGCTCTTGGGTTTCCCCCCCTTTGGCAGCTTCCTCGGGGAGCTGCTGATCCTCTCCGCGCTCGTCGGCTCCGGGCGAATGCTCACGTTCGCGGCCTTCTGCACGCTCATCACCATGACGTTCGTGGCCACTGGCCGCACGGTCTTTCCGATGATCTGGAGTCCTCCGAAAGAGCGACACGACTGGCCGCGCCAGACACTCCCCGCGGCGCTACCGAAGCTCACGTTCCTGATAACGCTGGTCGTGCTCGGCGTGTACATCCCGCCCGCCCTCAACGACCTTCTGCAGCAGGTCGCTCATTCGCTCGAGGGCCCATGACGTCGTCAGCCATCGTAAAGCATGTGGCCTCGAACGAGCTGCCCTGGCTCGAAGTCAAGGCGTTTCGCGCCAACCTCGACGAACAGCTGCGCAGCGGGTACCGCTTGCTGACCCTGTTCGGCCGAAGAGAGCAGGCTGGGGTTACGCTCACCGCTGCGACGCTGGCGCCAAACAACGCGATCGAGCTGTCGCGCACGAGCGTACGCGCCGAGTCCGGCTACCACGAGCTCACGAGCCAATTTCCAGCGCTGCACTGCTTCGAGCGGGAGCTCAACGAACAGACGGGCTTGCAGATCCACGGGCACCCGTGGCTCAAGCCCATCCGGTACGAAGGCGAGGATCCAGCTGCAGTCAACCGCTATCCCTTCCACCTCCTGGAAGGCAAGGAGGTGCATGAGGTCGCGGTCGGCCCAATTCACGCCGGCGTCATCGAACCAGGCTCGTTTCGCTTCTCTTGCTTCGGCGAGCGCGTCCACCACCTAGAGATTCAGCTCGGCTACCAGCATCGCGGGGTGGAGCTGCGCCTGCTTCAACATGAACCCAAACGGCTTGCCCCCTGGATCGAAACCATCGCCGGCGACACGAGCGTGGGGCACGGTTGGGCCTACTGCGCCGCCATCGAGAGCCTGACTGGCTCGGCTCCAGACCTCGGGGTGGACTTCGCACGAGCCCTGCTGCTGGAGCTGGAGCGCGTGGCTATGCATTTAGCGAGCCTTTCGGGGTTGGCGGCAGACATCGGATTCCTGCAAGGCGCCACGACCTACGGTCGCCTGAGAACGACCGCCATCAATGCGACGATGAAGCTGTGTGGCAGCCGCTTCGGGCGTGGCTCCTTGCGCCCCGGTGGCGTGCGCTTGCGAATGTCGCCGCAGCTGTTGAGGGAGGCTCGCGGTAACATCCAGCTCTTGTCGGACGATCTCGAGCCGATCAACGACTTGTTCCGGTCGGCTCGAACCGTCCAGCATCGCCTACGTGGAGTGGGCGTGCTCTCGACGATGCAGGCGAGCGAGCTCGGCATCGTGGGTCCTCCAGCCCGAGCTTCGGATCTGGCGTTCGATCTGCGTCAGGATACCCACGACGGAGCCTACGGTCTCCTACCGATTCACCCCGCTCGTCACATCGATGGTGATTGCTGGGCGCGCGCCATGGTGCGTTTGGAAGAGCTCGAAGCTTCGTTGGGCTTCGTTGCGAATGTGCTCGACCACCACGCCGAT
>JBEHXA010000328.1:0-8413 GCA_048498935.1 Myxococcota bacterium | reverse complement strand
GAGGAGCCGGCGACGAAAATCCTGATTTCATTGCTCATGCCGTTCGCGGCCTATTCAGTGGCGGAGCACCTGCACGTTTCAGGAATCCTCGCGGCGGCCGTCGCCGGTATTGCGATGCACTACGGTGAGCTCGCCGGGCGCCCGCAGGCGGCCACGCGCATGCAGCGAAACGCGGTCTGGGACACGGTCCAGGCGACGTTGAACGGCGTCATTTTCGTGCTCTTGGGTGAGCAGCTCCCCGATCTGCTCGCGGACCTGCCGGAGGCCGCAGAAGCGACGGGCGCCGGTAGTGCACTCCGCCTGTGCGGCTACCTCGCGGCGATCACGTTGACGCTGGTCGCACTGCGCTTCTTTTGGGTCTGGGCCGCGATGCACCTGACGATTATCCGGCGCACGCGGCAGGGCAAGCAGTCGCGCCGGCCTCCCACGCGCCTGCTCGCGATCACCGCCACCGCAGGTGTGCGCGGTGCGATCACGCTCGCCGGCATCCTGACGCTGCCCGAGATCGCTCGAGACGGCGTGCCATTTCCAGCCCGAAACGTCGCGATCTTCCTGGCCTTCGGCGTGATCGTGTTTTCGCTGCTGTTCGCGGCCATCGGCCTGCCGCTGCTCACGCGCGGACTCGAGGCCGACCTGCCCGGAGGCGCCGCGGCCACCGCGCTGACACGTGCGCACAGCGAAGCGAATGCACGCGTAGCAACCGCAGAGGCAGCGCTTCGTCGTTTGGAGCAGCTGCTCGCCGAGCCCGCCGCCACCGTCGAAACAGCGAGCGCACGAGCGGAAGCGGGCATGCACCTGCTCGAGGCGTACCGACGGCGGCTCGACTACGGAGACCCGCACGAATCGGAGACAGAAGCGCGCCGCGTGGCCGAGGCCGAGCGGCAACTGCGCCTACAAGCGCTGGCCGCCGAGCGCGACGAGCTCTATCGCTTGCGGCATGCGCGCAGCATCGACGACGACATCCACCGCGCTCTGATCCGTGAAGTGGACCTGATGGAGGCGAGCTTGTCGCCCGCGACCGGCCACTAGGCGAGCAGGACGCGCAGAGCCCAGAAGCCCGCCTCAGCGCTCGGCGGCACGGCTCTCGTCGCGCGCGCGTGCTGCTGCACGGTACGCCTCGCTGCTCGTCTCGTTGGCGCCCTGCAGCGCCTGCGCGAAGGCGTCGTACGCTTGCTGCGCTTGCTCGGCCGGAAAGCTGAGAAAAGCGCACTTTTGCGAGCCTCGTTCGAAGAGCGTCACCCTGAACTCGCGCGGCATCAGGCTTTGCAGCTCCGCTTGCCACACGGCCCCCGGAATGGCATCCAGCTCGACCGGTAGGGTGGCCGTGCCGTCGTCGCGCTCTGTCGACTCTCCGAGGACGCCGAGAATTTTGGCTTGGGTCGCCATGACGTCGAGCATGGCCTCCTTTCCCACCGCCGCGCAAGGCGCTAGCGAGCTGGGTCACACGTCGTCGGCCAGGAGCCTCGCGAGCTCGGCGGGCTCGAGGGCGCGCAGGGTCTCGATGTTGCACTCGTAGATGCTGCTGGGATCCGGGAAGGTATCGACGGCTCGCGTCACGCTGGCCTCGCGCAGCAAATGCAGCATCGGGTATGGGGAGCGATTGGTCGCGTTCGCCGGATCATCCGCGGCGCTACCTGCAAAGCGATAGTCTGGGTGAAAGTTAGCCAACTGCAGCTCGCCTTCCAAGCCAAGGCCGCTCAGCAAGTCGTTCGCGTCGTGGAAGAAGTCGTTGGCGTCGTCGAAATTGTCGAGCACTCGCGGATGAATCAGGAGCGTGGTGTCGATCTCCTCCGGCGGAGCAGCCATCAACGCCGAAAGCTCGCGCTCCAAGTCACCGAGCAACGACTCGGTCGTTTCGGCCAGGCTGACCACGTAGCGCACCTGCCCCTTCACCTGCACGGCCTTGGCGAACGGACACAGGTTGAGCCCGATCACGACTCGATCCACCCAGCGAGCGGTGCGCAGACTAATGCCTTGCACCCATGCCTCTTGCTCGGTCTGGCTCACGCTAGCGCCTCGCCGTTCGAGGTTCCGCCTCGGATTTTTCAGGCACCATGTAGGCCACGCGCCGCTCCTTACGATCCCAGACGACTGACCCGGCGGGTGCAGAGCTCGCGCCCAACGCTTTGGTGATGGTCGCGCCTTCCCCGAGCAAGATTTGGCCGAGCTCGGGGTCCGGCAATAACGTGCCCTTGCGCGGATCCCGAGGGTCGTAGACGGCGTATCGGTGGCTACCACGAGCGCTTGGCACTGACGGCAGTCTAGCTCAAGTCTTGTCGGTGAGGCGGCGGGGCGACAGCTAGCAGCGTTCGCTTCAGGCCGAGGTTTGCGCTAGGTAGCTGCCTTGGACAGGACTGCGATTTTCGTCGATGCAGGCTACGTTTTCGCTGCAGGCTCGAAGCTGATTGCCGGGCAGCGGCTGCCTCGTTCACAGCTGCTGCTCGACTACGACGTGCTGCTCGAGCTCCTGCTGAAGGTCAGCGCGACGCAGACGGGTCTGCCGCTATTGCGGGTCTATTGGTACGACGGTGCCACGGCTGGACCGAGCTCGGCCCAACTGGCGCTCGCCTATCGGCCGAACGTGAAGCTGCGGTTGGGCCAGGTGGACCAAGCCGGGCAGCAGGGCGTGGACGAGCTGATAGCAAGCGACCTGGTGACCTTGGCGCGCAACCGTGCGCTGACCGACGCTTTGCTGCTGACCGGCGACGGCGATCTTTGTCCGGCGGTCGAACAAGCCCAAGAGCAGGGTATTCGGCTTCACCTGCTCGGAGTCGCACCGGCTCGCGAGAACCAAGCCGCTGCGCTCGTACAAGCCGCCGACGCTAGCCTCGAGCTGACCGAGGCGGAGCTGCGGAGTTGCTTGAGCCGCCGCGCGGCGCAGCCCTGAGGGCCGCCCGACGCTCGCGTTCTAAACTCTACTTCACGACCTCGGCCTTGAAGCGTTTGCCCTTGATGCGCCCGCTGCTCAGGCTGTCGGCGGCGCGTTGGCTGACCTTCTTGGCCACGGCGACGTACGAAAAACGATCGTGAATTTCGATCTTGCCCACGTCGCTACCGGCCAACCCGCCTGCCTCCCCGGTCAAAGCGCCCAGGATGTCGCCGGGCCGGAGCTTGTCCTTGCGGCCGCCGGACAGGCGCAGCGTCTCCATTTTGGCATCCAGCGCTGGGCGCGGAGCCGCCGACTTTGCTGCTGGAGTGGCGCGTTCACGCTCCACCGGGATCAGCGCCGACCCCGTGTAGAGCTCGATCGCTTCCAACCGAGGTCGTTCCGCGTGCGCGCAGAGCGAAACGGCAAGCCCGACTTGCCCCGCTCGGCCCGTGCGGCCGATGCGATGCACGTAGATCTCCGGCTGATTGGGCAGCTCGTAGTTGATGACGAGGTCGAGCTTGTCCAGGTCGATGCCGCGCGCCGCAACGTCGGTGGCCACCAGCACCCGGGTGCTGCCGTTGCGGAACTTTGCCATCACGCGATCGCGGTCGTACTGCTCCAGGTCGCCGTGCAGGCTGGCCACGCTGAGCCGCGAGGAACCGAGCACCCGCGCAATTTCGGCCACGGTAACCTTGAAGTTCGCAAACACCAACGCGGACTCGTTCGGGTAGCGCTCCAGCACCCAGCGCAGCGCATCCAGCTTTTGCTCAGGCGCGACGTGCACCACCAGCTCCTTGGTCTGCGGCGGCCCCTCGTCCGTATCCGCTACGGTCACGCGCTGGGGCTCGCGTTGATACTTGGCGCTCAGCTCGCGAATGGTCGCCGGGTACGTGGCCGAGAAAAACACGGTTTGGCGACGCGGCGGCAGCGCCTTGAGCAGCTTGCCCACGTCCTGCCCGAAGCCCATGTCGAGCATGCGGTCGGCCTCGTCGAGCACGACCGTGGCGACGCGATGCACCTTGAGGTTCCGGCGCTGCAGGTGATCGAGCAATCGCCCGGGCGTACCGACAGCCAAATGCGCGCCAGCCTCCAGCGCGCGCGCCTGTTCGCGCACCTCCTGTCCACCCGAGAGCACCAGCACCGATAGCCCACTCAGGTTGCGACCGAGCTTGCGCAGCTCGCGCGCCACCTGCGCGCTCAGTTCGCGTGTCGGGCAGACAACCAAGCCTTGTAGCTCACGCTGGCCCAAATCCAGGGCGTGCAGCAGCGGCAGCGCAAATGCCGCGGTCTTACCGCTACCGGTTTTGGACTGACCCACCAAGTCCTTCCCCTGAAGCAGCAGCGGGATGCTCTCGGCCTGAATGGGCGTCAGCTCCTCGAAACCCAAGTCCTTCACGGCCGCCAACAAGGCGGGCGCGAGCGGCAACGTGTCGAAGCTCAAGGACATCGCGCGGAGCCTAGCACTGGGGACGGGCCAGTAGCAGTCGAGGCAATGCCCAGGGGAAACGCCTCGTCAACGGCGGAGCCCCATGCGCGCGAACACCTCCTCGACGGTGTTGCTCACCTTCAGGCGCTCGCTGGTGCGAGTCGTTTCGATCTGCCGGGCGCAGCAGTCGAGCCACTGCTCGGCGACGTGCTGCGGCTCTTTGACGCCGTTCTTGGCCAAAGCTTGCTCGAGCAGGCTGCGTCCGACGGCCGCGAGCTGCTGAGCCGTCACGTCACGTGGGTCGAGACCGGCTTGCTTCAACAAGCGACGCACCAACCCGAGATGCCGAAGGTCGCGAAGCAGCACTGCCCAGCCGAGCGTCCCGGCAAGTAAGTACGCCAAGCCCAGAAAAAGCTCCGGCGACTGCTTCAAGCGCCGATACAGCAAGAGCAGCCTCGCTCCCACGCTGCCCGAAGCGAGAATGAATAGGATCACGCCCATTGGGTGTGTCGCACTGGAAGGTCCGAGCCAGGGGCGGAATCCTTCCGAATCGCACGTACCGCAACTTCGTCAACATCGCTCCAACTCGGCGCTTGACATTAATGAGTTGCGACTCATTATTAGTCAGCATCCAGCATGGCCCTACCGCGTCGAACAGCATCTAACCAACCGGAATCACAAGTTAATGCGCCCCGTCGTGGTCGCCCTCCGGTGATCGACTCGGCGCGCCTGTTGGCGGTGGCACGAGAGGTATTCCTGGAACGCGGAATTCGGGCGACCACGCTCGAGGTGGCCGAGCGCGCCGGCGTCTCGGAAGGTTCTCTCTTCAATCGCTTCAAGTCGAAAGAAGGGCTGTTCGCCGCCGCCATGAATTTCGACGGCGAAGAGGCGGGGCGTCTGCTGCAAGGCTCCCTACGCGACATCGATGCGCTCGAGGTTCGCGAAGGGCTCGTGAAGCTATCGACCTCGCTGCTGGAGATCGGTCGAGTTGCGCTGCCGATCATGATGATGTCCTGGTCGAATCCCAAGACCTCCGGGGAGACGCCGTTCGACAAGAAGCGCGCGGGATTTAGCGCATTTTTGAAGGCTCTAGCCGCCTACTTCGAGCGCAAGATGGACGAAGGCAAGCTGCGCCGAATTGACGCGGAGCTGCTCGCGCGCACGCTCATCGGCTCCCTGCATCATTACTCGGTGACCCGCACCTTGATGGAGGCCGACGAGGTCCTGATCCCCGAAGGGATGTTCGTGCGAGGTCTGATCGACCTACTTTTGAACGGCGCCGCTCGCGAAAGCGACGTAACCACGACGGGGCGCGTCCCCGTTCAAAAGCCGCGCACGGCCAAGGAATAAGCCTGCGTTTCCCTTGAGGAAACCGAATGAGCCGCGACTATTTTCTGAGTGCACCCTCAATATCAGCGCATCAGCGCCGTTTACCCCGTCGAGCCCGAGGCGCGTTTTAGCCATGCCGTCACATTCACCCCTCCCATTCGTCCGCTTCGCGAGCGCCCCGCTCGCGACCGTACTCGTCGCGTCATTGTCGCTCCTTGCGGGCTGCAAGAGCGCAGCCGCCACACCCGAGCCCACTCATCAGCAGGCGCCCGTCGAGGTCGCAACCGAAGCCGCCAGCCCGGTCCACGCACCGCGCACCTTGCGCCTGACCGGCACGCTGCGCGGCGCCCGCGAAACGAATCTGGCAGCGAACGTCGCGGGCCGAGTGCTCTCGATCGGCGTTCAGCGCGGTGACTCCATCGCGAAGAACGCCACCATCGCGCAGGTGGACGTGCGCTCTGCAGCTCTTTCGCTGGCCGAAGCGAGGGTGGCGGTGCAGAACTCGAAGCTTCAGGGCACCATCAACGATTCGGAGTGCGCTCGCTACGAGCAGCTCCGCGCAGCAGGTGTCGTACCCGAGCTCGAGTACGACAAGATCACCGCCAAGTGCAAAGCGGACCCGCTCAACATCAAAGCGGCCGAAGCTCGCCAGAACATCGCCGCCAAGAACGTCGGAGACGGCGTGATTCGCGCGCCCTTCTCCGGCGTCGTCACCGAGCGTTTCGTCGAAGTGGGCGAATACCTTCAGGCCTCCTCGCGGGTCATTGCGGTCGCCGAGGTGGAGGAGCTCAAGCTCGAACTCAGCCTGCCGGAGCAGAACTTCCCGGACGTAAAGCTCGGCGCCGAGGTGCATTTTCGAGTCGGCGCCTACCCGACCGAGCTCTTCACCGGCAAGGTCCTGCGCATCTCCGGTGCGGTACGCGAGACGCGCGACGTCGTCGTCGAAGCGATCGTAAAAAACCCCGATCGACGCCTGCTGCCCGGCATGTTCGCCGAAGTGGAGCTCGCGATCGGCCACGAAGCGCTGCCATCGGTGCCGAAGTCAGCCGCGTTCGCAGCCAACGGCAAGACGAACGTCTTCGTCGTCAAGGGCGGCAGGCTCGAACAACGCGTGCTCCACCCGGCGCCCCCTGTCGGTGACCGCATCCCGGTGCGCCGCGGCGTCGAGCTCGGCGAGCAGGTGGTGATCGCCTACGCACCGGAGCTCGCCAACGGGCAGCCCGTGAAATGAGCGCAGCCGTCGGACCCATAGCCTCGTCGAGCGAGCAAGGAGAGCCCCGTGCAGTGGTTAGCTAGAATTTGCGTACAGCGCCCGGTGTTGGCGTGGGTCTTCATGCTGGTGATCCTGGTGCTCGGCACCGTGGGCTACCGCGGGCTCGGCATCGACCAGTTTCCGAACGTCGATGTGCCCGTAGTCGTGGTGACGACTCAGCTACCGGGCGCTGCCCCTGAAGAAATCGAGACCGACGTCACCGATAAGATCGAAGGCGCCGTCAATCAGATCTCCGGGATCGACGACTTGAACTCGGTGTCGAGCGAAGGCGTCTCGCAAGTCGTGATCATGTTCAAGTTGGACAAGAACACGGACGTCGCCGCACAGGAGGTGCGCGACAAGGTGAACACCGTGCTGCGCGAGCTGCCGAGCGGCATCGAGCAGCCGATCATCAGCAAGGTCGAGCCGAGCGCTGCACCCGTGCTGTACCTGGGCTTGCGCGGCGACGGCAAGAGCGTGCGCGACCTGAGCGAGGTCGCCGACAAGGAAGTGCGTCGCCAGCTGGAAACGGTGCTCGGCGTCGGCAAGGTAACGGTCATCGGCGGACGCCAGCGGCAGATACAGGTGCTGATGGACCCGCTGGCGCTGCGGGCTCAGGGCCTCACGCCGGTCGACGTGAAGAATACGCTGCAGTCGCAGAACCTGACGACGCCGGGCGGCAACCTGGAGACGGGCCCCCAAAGCGTTACGCTGCGGATCGACGGCCGTGTGACGACGGTCGAAGCGGTCGGTCGCTTGGTCGTGCGCTCGCAGAACGGGCGCATCACCAGGCTTTCGGACGTAGCTCGCGTCATCGACGGAGAAGAGGCCGTGGAGAGCCTCGCCCGCTACGACGGCAAAGAAGCGGTCGTGCTGACCATCGTCAAGCAGGCCGGCACGAACACGATCGAAGTCGTCGACAACGTGTTCAAGCGGGTCGACACGCTCAAGCGATCCCTGCCCAAGGGCATGGAACTTACGGTCATTCGCGACAACTCTCAGACGATCCGCACCAGCGTCCACGCGGTGCTCGAGCACTTGATCGTCGGCGCCTTCCTGGCGGCAATCGTCGTGTTGCTGTTCCTCGGCAACGCGCGGAGCACCCTGATCGCAGCGCTGTCGATCCCCATCTCGGTGGTCGGCACATTCGGCCTGATGTGGCTTCAGGGCTACACGCTGAACAACATCACCCTGCTCGCGCTCGCGCTCGCGGTCGGCATCGTCATCGACGACGCCATCGTGGTGCTCGAAAACATCGTGCGCTTCATCGACGAGCGAGGAATGAAGGCATTCCCAGCGGCGGTGCTGGCCACCAAAGAGATCGGCTTCGCCGTGCTGGCCACGACGCTGTCTCTGATGGCGGTCTTCATTCCCGTCGCCTTCATCGGAGGCATCCCCGGGCGCTTCCTGAAGAGCTTCGGCTACACGATGGCGTTCTCGATCGGCGTCTCGCTGATCGTGAGCTTCACGCTCACCCCGATGTTGTCGGCCCGCCTTTTGAAGCCACACTCGCACGGCGGCTTCCTCACGCGCCTGG
>JBEHXA010000327.1:0-8488 GCA_048498935.1 Myxococcota bacterium | reverse complement strand
TAGCCGACGGCTCCGTCGTGAGCAGCGCATCCTCGGGGGCGCCTCGCTTCCGCCGGCCGCACCGGCCTGGTATCGTGGCAACCCATACGGCTTGGATGAGCAAGCTCACAAGGCCGAGTCATGACCACCGCGACGGCAAGTCTCAAAGAGGACGGGGGCACGTTCGGGGGACCAGTCCGTCCTGGTGACCTGATCGCGGACAAATACCGAGTGGAGCAGACGCTCGGCGAAGGCGGCATGGGCGTCGTGATGGCTGCTCACGACGAGGTGCTCGAGCGCCGCGTCGCGATCAAGTTTCTGCAGCCGCGGCTGGTCGGGACCGAAGTCGCCGTGCAGCGTTTCTTGCGGGAAGCGCGTGCCGCGACGCGCATTACCAGCGAGCACGTGGCTCGCTTGCTCGAGATCGGTAAGTTGCCGAACGGCATTCCTTACTTCGTGATGGAGCACTTGCAGGGTCGCGACTTGAGAGCGGTGCTCCGCGAAGATGGGCCGCTCGAGCCAAGCGTCGCCGTCGACTACGTGCTGCAGGCGCTCGAAGCCATTGCGGAGGGGCACCTCAAGGGCATCGTGCATCGCGACCTGAAGCCCGGAAACCTATTCCTCAGTGCGCGGGCTGACGGCTCGCCTCTGCTCAAAGTGCTGGATTTCGGGATAGCCAAGCGCCTGGAGTCGTACGCGGACGGGGCCGAGTCGTTGACCAACACGGAGGACGTGAGGCTCGGCTCACCCGCCTACATGCCGCCGGAGCAACTACAGGACGCGCGAGAGGTGGACACGCGCTCCGACATTTGGTCATTGGGCGCGACCCTCTACGAGCTCGTCTGCGGCAAGCCGCCGTTCGTGGCGAGCGACTACTTGGAGCTCGTCTCGCGCATCTTGTCCGTGCCGCCCACGCCAATCACTCAAGAGCTCCCGAGCGGGCTGCGCGACGCGATCATGCGCTGCCTCGAGAAGGATCGCCGCCTGCGCTTCGCCAACGCGGCCGAGCTGGCCGAGGCGTTGGCGCCGTGGGGCGGTCACGAAGCGCGCACGTCGGCGTCCAGGGTAACGGGGCTGCACGCTTCGTCGTCCACCATGGCGGTGACGCGCAACATCCTGGAGCCGATGGGTTCCGCCAGCACGACGCTGCCGGTGTCTCGCGAAAGCTCCCGGCCGCCGGTGATGGCGTCCGGCGTTGGAGAGTCGTCGGCGCGCACCAAGCCGCTCGTGCTCGGGCTGGCGGCGCTCGCGACGCTGCTGCTCGCGCTGCGAGCTTTCGGAATGCTAGGCGGCGCCAGCCCATCACCCGTGCCTGCCGCCGCGCCGCATCAAATGCGGCACGAGCCTGTTGCGGCGTCGTCTGCGTTAGTGACCGATCCTGCTGTGGCGCAGGCAGCGCCGAGCCAGAAAGAGGCTGCCCCGGCGCGCGAGCTCGAGCCCCGCGCAAGCGCGCCGTCTCACTCATCGGGGTTAGTGCCAACGCACGCCGATCCGCCGCGCAAGTCAGCGCAGGTCGTACAGAAGGAAAAGGCGGAAGCGGCGGCGGTGCCTTCATCCAGCGCCGCAAACCCGAGCGCAGCCAGCGACGAGACCATCCAGCGTTTGATTCAAACGCGTCGCTGATTCTGTTTCGAAAATAACCTATCGGCGTTAGCGTGGGCGCCGTGATACCTCAAGTAAGGATGGATGAGTTTGGGCTGAAGACGACATTTCATCGTCTGAGTCCGTGGGCAGTACTGCTGGTGGCGTCGTGTACCAGCTTGGCGGGGATCGAAGATCCGGTACCGCGTCCAGACGAGGGAGCCGCCGGTGGCGGCGTTCCGAGCGGCGGGTCCTCGAGCTCGAGCGGCGCAGGCGGAGACGAGGGATTCGCCGGTAGCTTCGACGTCGACGACATCGGTCTGGGCGGAAGCGACGGGCTCCGCGATCGCGGCGACGGAGGCAGCGCCGGCGAAGCGCTCGGCGGCAGCGCGGGCGATGCGGGCGGAGGCGGTGCGCCCTCGCCGCCCGAGTGCCAAGCTGACGAGCTGCGTTGCGACGTCTACCAGCCGCAGCATTGCGCTGCAGGTCGTTGGGAAGACTTTGGAGCGCCTTGCCCTCTGGCTTGCGTCGACGGCGCTTGTCAGTCACCGCCGAGCTGCGGGCCGAGCAACACGGCGCCGTGCGTCGACGGCGTGAGCTGCTGCGAGACCATCTGGGTACCGGGCGGTGACTACGAGATGGGCAAGGCCAGCTCATACGAACCCGACGCTCATTTTCCTCGTCACGTCTCGGGCTTCTACCTCGACCGCTTCGAGGTCACGGTGGGCCGGTTCAGCGTGTTCAAGGATCTCTATCGCTTGCCCGCTCAAGGCGCGGGGCGACACCCCCTGTTTGCGAACTCGGGTTGGCAGGAGGGGTGGGAGGCGCTCCCCCATCCTGAGATCGACGGCAAGACCATCGTGCCGAAAACAGGCGCTGAGCTCCTCGATCAGATTTCCACCCAATGTCCCGAGGCCGGCCGAACCTGGGGCAACGTCGATACCTTGCTGCCCGCGAACTGCGTCAATTGGTATGTCGCGTTCGCCTTCTGCGCCTGGGATGGTGGTCGGCTGCCCACCGAAGCCGAGTGGAACTACGCAGCAGCTCACGGGGACGCCGCTCGCCCGTATCCGTGGTCGGTCGACGAGAACGACACGGGCTTTGGGCCGACCAACGCGGCGTTCAACACCGAGCTGGCGGAGCCGCTTTTGGCGCCCGTCGCGGTAGGGAGCTTTCCAGCGGGGCGCGGCGGGTTCTTCCGGTATCCGGGGCGAGGTCACGACGACTTGGGTGGCAACGTCGTCGAGTGGACGCTCGATCAGTGGACGGACACGCCAGCCGATAGCTGCACGACCGACTGCTACGAGCCCTGGACCGAGAACGAGGAGCTTCGCTCGGCGCGCGGCGGCGCGTTTGCTTCGCCGTACGACGATGTGCGAACCGGCAACCGCGCGTGGTTGGCCGCTAGCACCATCGACGTCTACTTTGGATTTCGTTGTGCTCGAGACATCAACACACACCCGGAGTAACGAACATGAAAGTCCCAATAGTCTGCGTCATCCTTCTTCCTTTCGCGCTTGCTTTGGTCCCCTTTGGTTGTAATTCGACGTCGGCCCCAGCGTCGGCGTCGCCAGCCTCGGTCGAGCTCACGACCTGCAACACAATCAGCTGCATGTCGGGCCAGAATACTTGCGGCAAGGCGGCGTGCATGGTGCCGCCGGGCGGCGGCGACGCCGTATGCGAGTACGCGGCCAAGCTCACCGGCAATTGCCGTTGCTGGCCTGGTGACAAGCGTCCTTGCGGCGGCAGCACCTACAAGACCTGCATCGCCGGAGGCACCGGCGATACTTATTGGGGCTCCTGCTCTTAGTCGCTAAAAGCTGCGCGTGAGTGTGAGGCGCGCGTCTCCGAGAGTGAAGTTGCTCTCGATGCGCGTCGAAGCATTCGAGTCGGAGCTAGTGAGATAGAGAGCTACGCTGCCGGCGGCTAGCGCACCGGCAGTGATGAAAGACCACGTGGACACGCGTGCGGCTGACTGCGCCGAAGTGCGTAGCTCTATGCCTTTTGCGTCGCAGCCGCGCGCGTCGCAGTGCCCGTCTTCGTTGGAGGCGTTGTTGCGCTTGATCGCCAGCACGCCGAAGACTCCGCCGAAGGTGGCCGCCACACCGCTGCCGATGGCTAGCGCGAGGCCGGCTTGCCTGCGTCGGTTCGGCGGCGCGTCGGCGCTCGCGATTGGTGCGGCAGCGAGGCTCGAACTCGGGCTCGGCGCTGGCACGCTCTCTTCCAAGATGGGCAGTGTCATCGACCTGTGGTCGGCCTCTTGCCGTAAGGTCACGGTGCCTCGCCAACCGATTCGTCCAGGCGCGAGGGCCTCGATCACGTGAGTACCGCCATCGAGTGGCAGTGGTGTTCCGAACGCCGCTCGCTCGAGCTCGGTGCCGTCACGCAGCACGCGCAGGCTAGGCAATTTCCCGAGCTCCGCAGGTACCACGACGGTCAGCGTGCTGTAGCGCTCGGTCATGGCCTTGGCGCGCTCCTGGGCGGCTGCTTGCCGTTGGCTGTGCCCTTCGCGGGCGGCGAGGTGCGCTGCGGCCACGTAGCTCAGCCAGGAGCTGGCGAGGAGCCCCGAGTGCTCCTGACAGTAGGCGAGCGCGAGCAGGGTACCGGATGCCGGGTCCTGACTTTGACTCTCCTCGAACTTGGGGCAAGCCTCGGTGTACTTTCCTTCGGCCAACAGGGCGTGACCGGCCTGGAAGGTTTCTTCCGCCCGAGCAGAGTCTTGGCCCCAAGCCAGAGCAGGGCCCGCCAAGCTCACGGCAAGCGCCGCTAGCAGCGCAGCAGCTCGACTCGAAAGAAGCATCGCGTCACTCTGCCATCAACTGATGGCATCGGATACCGGCTCGCTCGCCTGCGCTCCGGCCACCAAATGGCTACCTGATTGCGGATCGCCGGCGTCCATCGCCACGAGCTGGAGAGCGGGCACGCCGGTGCGTTTTTCAGATGCAGGGGTGAGGGCGGGGGGGCGTCGCGCAGGCGCTTCGGGCTCATCCAGGGCCCACCGGGCCAGGAGACACAGCAGCTCGGCTCTGCCGGACACGTTCAGCCTGCGAAAGCCCGTCGCCACCTGGTTGGCCACCGTTCGGATCGAGGTGCGCCGAGCGGTGGCTATCTCGGCGTAGCTGAGCCCCTCGACGAGCAGGCGCATGACCTCGAGCTCGGCGGGCGGCAGCCAGGCAGAGAGCGCCTGATCGGGACGGCTCACGCTGATGGTCTGACGAACCGGTCGCTGCGACAACCGCAGCGACGAACGGGGCTCAGTGTCGGGATGACGCCGAGCGTGCGCAGCCGCCACCAGAATACCCGGCATACGCGAGGGTACGCACGTGACGCCCATGAACTGAAATGACGCCTGCATGATCACCGCAATGCTGGAGCACGAGAGCCCGACCTCCACCGCCACCAGCTTGCGTACACCGCAAAGGAGCGCATGCTCCAGGATCTCGAGATCGCGCGCGCGCGCAGTCGCCGGGAAGGAGCTCAACACCTCGGGCGCGCGTGTGACGACCACTGACCAGCGATCGGGATGGTGCTGCCAGCTCTCGACCTTGCACTCACCGGCGACCAGCTCATCCCACAGTGCGCCCAGCTCGCTGCGTTCGTCACTGGCAAACATACTATCGACGATGAAGGATCCGACCCCGTCGGGTCGATCGCAGTCGATCGCACAAGATGTCTAAGTGCGGGACTTGTAAGGCCTTTTCGAGCGCAGCCGGGCGTGGTTTAATGCTACACAATCATGGCGGAGCTTCGCCGCTCGGACGGAACCCGATCGTGCCTGCTCATGAACGAGCATTTGATCGGTCGCGGGCCCGAGTGCGCGCTGCGCCTCGCTGCGCCGTACGTGTCGACACAGCACGCTTTGATCCGATGGGACGGTCACGCCTGGGAGTTACTAGACCGCGGGAGCCGCAACGGCACGCTACTGAATGGCACCTTGCTCGAGCCCGGTCGCGCTCAGCGACTGATGCTGGGGCAGGTGTTGACTTTCGGTCATGCCGATGAGCGCTGGGAGCTCGTCGACACGGCAGAACCACAGATCATGGCGGTGGCGCTCGACACTGGCCAGGCGCTCGTCGGCGCGCAGGGCTGGATCGGCCTGCCGTCGAGCAAGAACCCGGAGTGCACGCTGTACCTCGATCGAGACGGAGCTTGGAAGCTGGAGCGCGGCGACGGGGAGGTCGAACGCGTGGTGGACGGCCAGCTGCTCGACGTTGCAGGGCGTCGGTTTCGCTTCTGTTGGCCGAGCACCAACGCGGCGACCGAGAACGTGCTCGCGCCGTCGAGTCGCCCGCAACCCACGCTCGTGTTCGCCGTCTCTTCCGATGAGGATTTCGTCGAATTGACGCTGGAATATCCGGACCGCAAGGTGCCGCTCGGCTCGCGCAGTCACAACTATTTGCTGCTCACCCTGGCGCGCCAGCGGCTGGCGGATCGCGCGCGTCAGGTGCCGGAGCCGTCGTGCGGCTGGATGGACAAAGAAGAGCTCGCGGACGGCTTCAAAATCACGCCGCAGCAGATCGACGGCGAAGTGTTTCGGATTCGCAAACACTTTTCGCAGCACGGCATTCAAGAAGGCATCGCCGTGATCGAGCGGCGCGCTCGAACCAAGCAGATACGCTTGGGCGCGGAGCACCTGCGCATCGATCGGCGTTGAGCGGTCGGGGCCGAGTCATCAGCACCGCGCGGACGAGCGCGCTCAGCTGCCCTTGATGGGAGGCAACGATTCGTTCCGGTGCCACTCGGGGTTGCTGGCGAAGGCGGCCGCACACGTGAGCGAGCAGAACCAGTACTCTTTGTTCTGGTAGCGCAGACGTCCGGCGGCGGCGCGCCGGTCGACGTGGTTGCGACACACCGGATCGATGGGGGTGTCACCGACGCCGAGCATCAGCGCCATCGAATACAAGAACGTGGTGCGACGCACGTTCTTGAGAGCCACCTCGCCGATATCAATTACCGGAATGCCGAGATCGCGGGCGGCCTCGGCGATCGGTAGCGTACCGAGCACCTCGGCCGCGTGCGCCTCGGCCGCCACGCGGGCTGCCAGGTTCACGGCGGCGCCGAACACGTCTCCGTCCCGCTCGATGGCCTCGCCATGGTGCAAGCCTGCCCGGAGCGTCGGCAGGCGCGGCTCTGCTGCAGCCGCCGTCCACAGACGCTCGATCAGCGAGAGGCCTGCAGCTGCGTCGGCCGAGGTAACGAGCACCGCGTCGCCGATGGTCTTGACCAGTCGGTCACCGGGGGCCAGCGCCGAACGCGTGATTTCCGCGAACATGTTGGCCAAATCGGCCGCATCCTCGTCGCCCTGCGCTTCGGTGATGGCGGTGAATCCAGCCATATCGACGAAGGCGATGGTCGCTTGGATGCGCATGGGCCTCGCTCAGCTCAAGCCGACATAGAGCCGTTGCACGTCGTCGTCCTCGTCCAGCGCGGACAGGAAGGCTTCGACCTCGGCACGAGCGTCGCCTTCGAGCTTGACCGGATTCTTCGGAATCCAGACCAGGTTTGCAGCCGTCACGTGCCAGCCACGAGCGCTGAGCGCTTTCGACACAGCGTCCACATCGCTCGGCTCGGTGATGAAGCGGTGCTGGCCTTCGTCGCCTGCCTCGACTTCTTGTGCGCCGGCCTCGATCGCTGCTTCTTCCGGATCTTCTCCGGCGGCGGGGGGGCTGGCTTCGACGGCACCGCAGCGGTTGAAGTCCCAGCTCACTGAGCCGCTGGCGCCGAGCTGACCCTTCTTGAACAGCAAGCGGATGTTCGGCGCCGTGCGGTTCTTGTTGTCCGTCAAGCATTCCACGATGACCGGCACCTGATGCGGAGCGAAGCCTTCGTAGACGACCGTCTCGAAGCTTGCCTGATCGTCGAGCAGACCCGCGCCCTTCTTGATCGCGCGCTCCAGGGTGTCCTTGGTCATGCTGGCGCGTTTGGCTTGTTCGATCGCGAGGCGCAGGCGCGCGTTGGTGGCCGGATCCGGCCCGCCGCTCTTGGCAGCCACCATGATTTCTCTGGCCAATTTGGTGAAGAGCCGACCTTTGGCGTCGGCACCTTGCTCACGACCTTTTTGCTTCCACTGCGCGCCCATTGCGGTCCGTTTACCCCAGCCCGCCCGCTGCTTGGGCATAAAAGTCGCCGGGGCGCCGTTGACAAGCCGAGCGGTCGTACACATCTCCCAGGAGCCGCCGTGAAAACTCGCGAAGTGAAGGTACATTTCGAGCAAGAAGGTCCGGAGCTCACCGCCGTCGAAATCGGCCAGACCGGTCGCTCGCCCCTGATTGTGTCGCTGCACCGCGCGCTTTTCGCGCTGGGTGTGGTGGTCTCGTCGTATCAGGTTCGGCCAGGCGCTCACGGCGGCTTGGTCGAGCGCGTGGTGATCGCGCGACGTGACGGCGGCGCTGTCCAGGGCCAGCTCGGTGAGCGCGCTCGCTCGGTCATCCTGCCCATCGCGTTCAGCACGGACGCCGAGGTACAATCGGCCTGAACGCTACCGAGCATCGGCGTCCTCCTCTGCCCACCGAGCATCATCAAACTTGCGGCTGTCAGGCGCTGCCGAAGCGTCACTGTGACGTTTGCTACGCACGGGGCAGGGTGTTCGTTGCGTGCTCGCTCGCTTGCTTGGAGCAGCACCAGCTCGAGCACGGTGCGCTGCGCCCCGCTCGCGAGCGCGCTCAGTCGCTGCTCGCAGACATGAACGCACGCCATCCAGACAGCCGCGAGAGCTTCGCCCCGCACCGCGCTCGCCTGATGGACTTGGTCGGTGAAGGGCGTGAGGGCGAGAGCCTGGGCGTCTTCGGTGTCGGCAATGCGTCCGACCTCGAGCTCGATTGGCTCACGGAGCGCTTCGCGGCCGTGCATCTGATCGACCTCGACGGCGCGGCGCTGGAGCGGGCGCGCGCCGGCGTGCCGGCTCCGCGTCGCGAGCGCGTCGTGCTGC
>JBEHXA010000326.1:0-8489 GCA_048498935.1 Myxococcota bacterium | reverse complement strand
GTCTTGGGGCGCGGATTTGAAGACCTCATCAAGCTCGAAGAGGGCTGGAACGCCGCGAAAGACGACTTGTGATCAATCCTCAGACGTGCACGTATCCAACAAGCGGGGCGGTTCACGGCGCTTTTTGGGGTTTTCGGGATCGTTGTTGGATACGTGTGCGTAGTCATTGCTGGGGAGCGTGGAGGGTGCGCGGGAGAGGGGCGAGTGGGGCGAATTGCGTCGCGGTGAGGGGCTGTCTTGGGGGTGAAACAGGGCTGCAATCGAGGATGAGGCCGAATTTGGCTGGTTGGGCCGATCGGCCCGAAGGTGCTTGCGGCGCGCCGAGCGCCATCCCACAAGGTCCTACAATGACGCTGGTTCACGCACCCGACCCCGTCGGCCCAGAAGGGCTCGGCCCGGACTCGAGCAGCCTGCGGGTGAGCAACAACACGGCTTTCGAGAGCGGCATCCCGCCTGCTCGCGATCGCTTGGCGCGCTCTGACGCCAGCGAGGCGGCGCTCGAGCAGCTCGAGATGGTGCTGGTCGAAAGCACGCGCGCCGAGGCCAATCTCGGTCTGCTGCTCCGAGGCCTCAAGCATCTGTCGATCGGAGCCACCGCCGCTCAGCAGTCCAACAGCGCGCTGTTGGGCGAGCTCGAGGGGATGCGGGATCGCGTTGCGCGCGTCTACGAGAACGAGCGGGTGCTCCAGCAGCGCGTCACGTCGCTCGAAAATACGCTCGACGCCTCGGTGCGCGAGCGCGACTCCTGGCTCGCACAAGAAGACGCATTTCTGGCTGAGCTATTGGATGACCACGAGAAAAAATTACTGGAGCGGGAACGGGCGCACGACCGGCGCTTGGCCGAGCTCGATCGAGTCATCGAAGAGCTGAGGCTGCAGCGCGACAACGCGCGCGTCGAGGTCACGCGACTCACGTACGAGCGAGATGCGGCCGTGGCGCTCTTGAACGAACCGGCTACCGATGCCCCGCCGATCCCGACCACGCCTACTCCAACCTCTGGAGTGGTGATCGGGTCGGTGCGCTTGCAGAAGCCTGTCCTCACGCAAAAGCCGGACATTTCTTCCCGGCCGCTCGTCGGCTACTCGGTGACCGAAGGTAAGGTCGCCGAGGAGGCGCTCCTAGGCGCCAAATCGGCCTCGCGACCGCCCCGCCCCTGATTTCGTGCCAAGATACCGCGGGTATGGATCTCCCCGACGATCGCACGCTGCGCGACCTGGTCCAACGCTATGGCTCCATCATCGAGCGCTTCGGTGCCGATCTGGGAGAGCGCCCGATGGTGCTGCCGAACGGCACGTTTTTTCCCGACCCGTTCACGGGTGATCTGCCTTCGGTCGGTCGGCTCTTGCGGCGCATGCAGCAGCATGCGGGCATGTCCGACATTCCGATCCAGGTGGGGGTGCTCGATCCCGATGCGGACCTCGAAGCGTGTGGCAGCGGTGGTTGCGGCAGCTGCGCTGCTCCGAACGTTTCGCCGGAGCTCGCTCGGTCGCGGCTGATCGACTTGGGTGACGGCTGGCGCGTGAACATCGATCCGGGTGAAGCGCGGAGCCCGGTGGCGCTCACGGCTGCTTTGGCGCGCGCCCTCGGTCACGTGTTCTTGCTCGAAGAGTCCACCCCCGAGCGCCCGATCGAGGAGCCGCTCGAAGTGACGGTGGAGCTCACGAGCGTGGCGTTGGGCCTCGGCACGTTGCTGCTGGCCGGCTCCTACCTGTACCAAAAGAGCTGCGGCGGCCCCAACGTGGCGTGCCTCACCGCGCTCGGCGTCGGCGAGCTCTCGATCGCTTTTGCGATGTTCGCCAAGCACGGCGGCCACTCGCTACGTGGCGCGCGTGCGGCGCTCGAGGTGACGCAGCGCGCCCAGCTCGACGAGGCCGAGACGTGGCTGCTATCGAACCCGCGCGTGAGCCAGCTCTTGGAGCGGGATCCGCTGCGCCTCACGCTCGGCGATTTCGAGCTCTCTGCGCCCAAGTCGTGGATGGCGCGCCTGCTTTCGGGCCTCGCGCCCTCGGCGCGCGCCTCCACCGTCTGAGGTTCGCATGGACCCTGCCGCCGAGCGTCGCGAGCGACTGGAGCGCAAGCTCTACAGCGAGCTGCGCGATACCTGCCGCGACTATGAGTTGATCGCGCCGGGTGACCACGTCTTGGTAGCGGTGAGCGGCGGCAAGGATAGCTACACGTTGCTCGAGCTGCTCGCCCGCCTGGTGCGCGCTCAATACCCGGGGCAGGTGCGCCTCACGGCTGTCCATCTGGACCAGCGCCAGCCTGGCTACGACGGCGCGCCGCTGCGCTCCTACCTCGAGGCGAGCGGCCATGCTTTCGAGATCTTGTCCGAAGACACCTACTCAGTGGTGATCGACAAGCTCGGCCACGACCAGACTTACTGCGCGCTCTGCTCGCGCTTGCGCCGCGGCATCCTGTACAGCGCGGCCGAGCGCTTGGGCTGCAACAAGCTAGCGCTCGGCCATCATCGGGACGACGGGCTCGAAACCTTCCTGATGAACCTGTTCTATTCGGGAAAGCTGCAAGCCATGCCGGCCAGCTACACCACCGACGACGGCAAGTTGCAGGTGATTCGCCCGCTGATCGGCTGCGCCGAAGCCGACATTCGCGAGCTGGCGGGGCTCGCTGCGTATCCGATCCTGCCGTGTAATTTGTGCGGCTCGCAAAGTGGGTTGAAGCGCGAGCGCATGACCGCGCTGCTCGATCAGCTCGAGCTCGAGTCTCCGCACTTGCGCGCCGTGATGGGCAACGCGCTTCGCAACGTGCGTCCCACGCACTTGCTCGATCGCGATCTGCTCCAAGCCTGGTCCAGCCGCCCAGAAGACGTGCGCCCGAAGCCGCTCGTGCCGCGCTCGGCAGACGGGCATCACCGCGCGCTGCCGGTCGTTCACGTCGACCGCGATACGCGATAGTTGAGAGACCCTGAACCAGCGCTGTGGTTGGGGTGGGGGCTCCAACCACCCACCGGACGCCGGCATTCGTTTCGGTCCAAGCGGGGTTCTGTTAGCTTGCGAGGTTCGTGCAGCCTCCTCACCCAGGTCGAGTCTATGCGTTTCGATGCTTGCGCTGCGGCAACGGGCTAGAGCTGCCGCCCGACGTGCGGCTGCTGCACATCGACTGCCCCTACTGCGGACAAGACAACCTGCTGCCGGCCGACCTGATTCAGGCTCGGCAGCGCCAGTTCGAGCTCGAGCAGCAGCGCTACGCCCTGGAGCTGCAAGATCAGGAACGAATCCGCCAGGCGCAAGAAAAGGTAAACCAGCGCAAGCAGAGCTCGCAGCGCCTGTTGATCTGGCTGCTCGTAGTTGGCTTCATGGTGTTTGCGGGCTTCGGTAGCTGTGTCGCTTTCGGGCTGTACCTCAACAAGCAAGAGGAGGCCGAAAAGCTGCGCGCTCAAGATCCCAAGCTCAACGGGCAGGCCGCGGTACTGGCGCGCTTCGAACAAATGCGTACCCTGGGCTGCAGCCGCATCCTCGTCCAACCGAGCACGCACACCAAGGAAGCGAGCACGATTTCCCTCGACATGATCGCCGGCAATCAGTGCGTGCACATCCTGGCGATGACGGGCAGTGGCGCCATGCTCAGCATGCACTACGACGGCAAGGTCGCGCTGTTGCAGCCGCTGCCTGCAGCCGCCAATAGCCTCGACTACCGGTTGTGCGCGTCCGAGACCGCGACGCACTCATTCAAAATCGACGGCGTGCCAGCGAGCGAGCCCTTCACCACCGCAGCCATCGAGTGCCCGCGCACTCCGGCCGAAGGCGGGGCGCGCTCGAAAGCGGACGATCCCGAAAAGACAGGTAAGCAGCGCGTGCAAGGCATGCTGAGCGAGCTCGTCCAAGCCGGTTGCAAGAACGTGGTGAGCGAGCCGAAGGTGGCTCACGGCGAGCAAGTCTTCACCGTGACTTCGCCCGACGATGCCGCGTGCTACAACCTACTCGCGGCGAGCTTCTTCGACGACGTCAAGCTGAGCGCCGTGCTGCGCGACCCAGGCGGGAAAGAGCTACCAGTGCCGGAGCCGGGCTCCAAGCTGCGCGTCGAGTACTGTCCGCCCAAAGCAGGCGAGTACAAACTCACGCTCTCGCCTAGCACTGGTGATCACTTCGCCTTCGCTGCCGTCGACTGCAATCGCTTCGGGCCGGAGGGCCTGAAGCGGCTCAAGCGCGCTGGAAAGTAACCGCCAGGCACGAGTGTCCCTCAAGCCGCGCGGGGGGCGGCCGTTCCGATTGAACGGAGGCCTGTTCTGTCCGGATCGTCTAGCGCTGCCCAGCTCACCCCACTCGACCAGGTGGACGACCCGAGCGCTGAGCCACGATTCGACGCTGAATCCACCGCGATTGTCTCGCCGGGCAACGGCAGCACGCCGCGCTACGTGGAAGGGAGCGTGGTCGCACAGAAGTACCGCTTGGTGCGCGTGCTGGGTGAAGGCGGTATGGGCGCGGTGTGGGTGGCACAGAATCTCACCCTGGGTGTGCAGGTCGCACTCAAGCTGATCCGCTCCGAGATCGAGGGCAGGGTGGACGGTCTGTCCGAGCGCTTACTGACCGAAGCGCGCGCCGCCGCCGCTATTGGGCACCCCGCTATCATCCAGGTGTTCGACTTCGGCCTCACCGAGCACCGTGAGCCGTTCATCGCCATGGAGCTGTTGCGCGGCGAGAGCCTGGCGTCTCTGCTCAAGCGACGAGGCCGCATCGCAGCGGGGCGCGCGGTGCGCACGCTCTTGCCGGTGATCGAGGCGTTGGTCGTGGCCAATCGTCGCGGCATCGTTCACCGCGATCTCAAGCCGGACAATATCTTCCTCGCGCAGCAAGCCAATCGCGTGCAGCCCAAGGTGCTCGACTTCGGCATCGCCAAGTTGAGTCAGGGGTTCTCCACCAACCTGACCTGCGAGGGCACGGTGCTTGGCAGCCCGGCGTACATGTCACCCGAGCAGGCGCGCGGCGAAAGCGACGTCGATTTTCGCACGGACATGTGGGCGCTGTGCGTGGTGCTCTACGAGATGATCACGGGCGTGCATCCCTTCACGGGCGCGAATTGGCACGGCCTGATGTGGGCGATCATGGAGGGCAAGCCCAAGCGCTTCGAAGACCACGGCATCGAAGAGCCGGGGCTATGGGCGATCTTGGCGCGCGGGCTGGCCAAGGAACGCGAGCAGCGCTGGGAGTCCATGTTCGAGCTCGGCCGCGCGCTCGCGATGTGGCTGATCGAGCAAGGGGTCACGCGCGACCTCTGCAACACATCTCTCAAATCTACCTGGCTCGAGCGCTCTCCCGAGTCGTCGGCGCTGAATTCGTTTTTTCCGTCGGAAGCGCCCGGCAGCGAGGATGCAGAGCCCGAAGCTTCGGTGCTGATCGTCGAGGCGCCGGTGGGCGTCGAGGCACAGCCGCAGAGCCCTGCGCACGTGGTCGTCCCGGACTCCAAGAGCCGTATTCGCCGCTCGCTCGGCGCACGCCGTGCGTCGGTTGCGCCTGCGGCGAGCTCGAGGTCTTGGCTGATGGTGACTGCCTTGGGCGCGTTGGTGTCGTTCTCGGCAGCGGTTGGCTACAGCTTGCTGAGCCATTCGTCGCGCACGACCATCGTAGACGAAGACGAACCGGCGCCGAGCATCACCGTACGTCAGCCCTCAAAGGACCTGGGCATTCGCGCGCGGCGCGATCTGTTGCCGGGTGCTGCGCCGCTCCCGGCGGTAGCGCTGGCGGAGGATCTGGACGCCCTACGCGAGGCTCGCACCCTCGCGCGCAGCGCGACGAGCACCAAAAAGCCGGTCAGCAAGGCCCCCGCGCCTCGCCCGGCTGCCAAAAAGCCCGCTGAAGATCTGAAGGATCCGTTCGCCGGCCGCGGCCAATGAGCTGAGGCGGTTGGGGCGACGCGAGGCGTCGCGACACGCCCTCGCTCAGCTGGCCGCGCCCCGAGCTGGATGGCGGCTGGAGGCGGTCGAGCTGGACTAGTCCAATCGGTTTGTAAAACCGGTTCCATAAATCTGACGGAGCGAGTCTGGAACCGGTACCAGGTTCCGGGTTCGTGAGTTATGCTCGGCCTTGTCGAGCGCGCCAGGGCGCGCGACGGCGGGCTCTCGAGCGGCGAGGTATTTGCCATGGTTGCGCGAAAAATCAGGGCTGTATTGGCTGGCGTGGCGGCTTCTGCGTGGGCGTGCGCCGGCTGGGCACAGGTAGTTCAGACCGACGCGGCGCAGACCCCGTTGCCGCAGCCGGTCGGCCCCAACGAGGTGAACCTGGCCACGAACTCGTGGGCGTACAACCGCATGACTCAGGTCAATCACGACCTGATGGGCGCCGAGGTTTCGAACCAGAACAAGCACTTCGGCGACTACTACCCGACATTCGAAGACGGCGACGCCATCACGCTCTCCGGCTTGTTCAAGTTCCGAGGCGAGCAGATCGATCCAGTTGCCGACGCTCGCACGTCGCCGGGTTACTTCTCACCGAGCTGTGGCTTCGCCGGGCAGCTGGTGCTTCGTGGTGGCGATTGTGAGGTGTCGTTCGGTTGGTACAACGTGGACGACCCCAACAGCACGACCGCACCGAGCGCGGACGAGATCTATCCGTTCATGCCTTTGGAGGGCTCGACCATCACCGCCGACCTGGCTTGTCAGCCCCCGCTCCAGAACGGTTTTTGCCCGCTGGCTTGGGACAACGTCGACCCGCGCAACCTGGACAAAAAGCTCTGGCAACCGCGCGCCTACGACTCGGGCAGCATCAAGCAAGATCCTCGCTACAAGGGCAAATACGTCGGTTTTGCGGTGCTGGGTAACCCGAACAAGCTCTGCACACAGACCAAGTACTCGATGCTCGAGCACAACCAGCGTAACGCCGCCGGACAGGCTTGGGTCACGACGCTCATCTATCAGTCGACGGTCGACCCCGAAGGCTTTTACATGGCGTTCGAGGATTTGCCGATGTCGCCGGACGATTGGCACAAGACCGGGGTCAACGGCAACAACGCGACCAACGACGGCGACTTCAACGACTTCGTGTTCTACGTCTCGGGCATCAGTTGTCTGGGCGGCGGCGAGCCGTGCGATAGCGGTTTGAAGGGGGCCTGCTCGGTCGGCCGCACCGACTGCGCCAGCGACGGCATGAAGGGCATGTGCCGGCCAATCATCGCGCCCGGTGTCGAGGCGTGTGACAACGTCGACAACGACTGCAACGGCGAGGTGGACGACGGCGAAGGCTTGTGCCCGGGCAATCAAGTCTGTGACAAGGGCACCTGCGTGGGTGCGTGCGGAACAGGCGAATTTCGCTGCGCAGCGGGAGAAACGTGCAAAGCCGGCTTCTGCATCGACACAGCTTGTGCCGACGTGAGCTGCGACCCCGGTCAGGCTTGTCGCGCCGGCGCCTGTCTCGATGCTTGCGCGGGCGTGGTGTGCCCGACTGGGCAGGAATGCCAGCTCGGGCGCTGCGTTGACCCCTGCGCGGCCGTCGAGTGCTCGGCCGGCAAGGTGTGCGAGCGCGGCCTGTGCGTTTCGGACTGCACCTGCCGAGGTTGCCTCGATGGCTTGACCTGCGGCACTGACGGTCGCTGCGTCGACGAGGCCTGCGTGGGCGTGGACTGCGGGCAGGGCATGAAGTGCGTGGCGGGTCAGTGCATGGATCCGTGCGAGGGCGTGACTTGTCCGGGCGGCGGCGCCTGCGTAGACGGTGCCTGTCAGATGGGCACGGGCGGCTCCGGCGCGACGGGCGGGACCGGTAACGTCGACGTCGGGGTGATCGATCTCGGCGGCAAGACGTCGTCGTCATCGAGCGGCGGCACGCGCACCAAGGGGCCGGCGAAGCTCAAGGATCCGGGCTGTGCTTGCGAGGTCGCCAGAGGCTCGTCCGGGCGGCCCGAAAATCTCGCGTATTTGCTGGGAAGCTTGGCCCTGGGCATGGCTTTCGCGAGTCGTGGCCGGCGCTTTCGGCGATGGTGACTTGCCGGGCACCCGACTACAGTGCTCGGCCATGGCGATGACCACGACCTCCAGCGGACTCTCGTACGAAGACACCCTGCCCGGCACCGGCGCTGCCCCCGCCAAGGGCCAAACCTGTGTGATGCACTACACGGGCTGGCTCTGGGTCGACGGTGCCAAGGGCGCCAAGTTCGACAGCTCGGTCGATCGCGGGCGGCCGTTCTCGTTTCCGCTCGGCTTGGGTCGAGTGATCAAGGGTTGGGACGAGGGCGTGGCCTCGATGCAGATCGGTGGAAAGCGCACGCTGCTGATCCCGCCGGGCCTCGGCTACGGAGCAGCCGGCGCGGGCGGTGTGATCCCGCCCAACGCGACCCTGCTCTTCGAGGTCGAGCTGCTCGAGCTCAAGTAGTCGAGCGGCGCGTCTCGAGCTCTTCCCAGCGGAGCGTGAGGCGCTCGGCCTCGCCGCGCGCCTCCTCGAGCTGCCGATTGAGCGCCGGTACGTCGCTCGCGCCTCCGGCGTAGGTAGCCGGATCGCTCAGGCGCGCGCTGAGCTCGCTCACGACCTGTTCCGCGCGATCGATGC
>JBEHXA010000325.1:0-8496 GCA_048498935.1 Myxococcota bacterium | reverse complement strand
CGGGCTTCCAGCCCAGGACGTCCACCAGCAGCAACGCGGCGCGCTGCTTGGGAGACAGAAACTGCAGCGCCGCGATGAACGCCAGCCCAATGCTCTCACGCTGTGAAGCTCGCTCGTCGGGGCGGACGCTTGAGTCGTCGGCTACGTCGAGGAGCGAGTCGGGGGCGGGCTCGAGCCAGAGCCGCTCGTCGGCGGGCGGGCCGAGGCGGGCCGCCGTGCTGGGCAAAGGGACCAGCAGCTGCGGCAACGCTCGGCGCCGCCGCGCCTTGAGCAGCTGATCGAGGCACGCATTGGTAGCTATGCGGTAGAGCCAGGCGCGGTGGGCGCCGTTCGAACGCACCTCGTCTTGTCGCTGCCAGGCGCGGAGCAGCGTCTCTTGCACGACCTCCTCGGCATCCTGCAGCGAGCCGAGCATCCGGTAGCAATGCAAGGTTATCGAGCGCCGGTGCGGCTCGAACAACGTGCGAAATGACTCGTCGCCCACGCGAGCCGTCATGGGCCACAGGATGCCACAGATTTTTTTCAGAGCGAGGCCGATGATCCCCGGCGCCTCGCGTCGTCTCAGCAGTGTTGGCCGCAAACAGCGGCCCGAAAGGACCTGTATGAGACTCAAGGACAAGACGGCGGTGGTGTACGGTGCGGGCGGCGATGTCGGTAGCGCGGTGGCGCGAGCCTTCGCGGGCGAGGGCGCCAAAGTCTTTCTGAGCGGGCGCAGTCTCCGCAAAGTGGAGGCCGTCGCCGCCAGCATCACAGCAAGGGGAGGCATCGCGCACGCTGCGGAGGTCAACGCGCTCGACGAATCCGCGCTAGAGCGCTACCTCGATGCGGTGACCGAAAAGGCGGGCGCAGTGGACATCTGCTTCAACGCCATCGGCCCCACTCAGCCGACCGAGAAGGCGCCGCTCACCGAGATTTCGGCAGAGCATTTCGCGCTCCCCATCACCACGTACGTGCAGAGCAATTTTCTCACGGCGCGAAGCGCGGCGCGGCGCATGCTGGCCCGGCGCTCTGGCGTCATCCTGACCATCACGGGCACGCCCGGCCGCTTGGCGGTCCCGAACGCAGGCGGTAGCACGCTGGCATACGCGGCGCTCTCAGCGCTCACTCGCTCGCTCTCGGTGGAGCTGGGGCCCCAAGGCATCCGCGTGGTGGGGCTCATGCCCAACGCGATCCCGGAGACGCAGCTCATCCGCGAGAATTTTGCGCGCTACGCCAAAGCAGCGGGCGTTTCCCCCGCGGACTTTCTGGCGCGCTTCGAGAGTATGACGCACCTGAAGCGCCTGACCACGCTGGACGAGCTGGCGAACACGGCCGTCTTCGCGGCTTCGGATCAGGGTAGCGCGCTCACCGGAACCATCCTCAACCTGAGCGGCGGAGGCGCGCTCGACTGAGCGGTCATTTCGTCAAGACGACATGGGTGGCGAGCTCCGAGGCAGCATGCTCGCTGCACCGGTAGCCCAAGCTGACCAGATCGATCCCAGCCAGCAGCGACTCACCGCGGCCCAGCAGCGCGGGGGACATCGCGAGGTGTAGCTCGTCGATGAGCCCTGCGGTCAGGTATTGGCGAACTGTGGCTGCCCCGCCGCCAATGCGAATATCGCGGCCGTGAGCTGCCTTTTGTGCGCGCTCGAGCGCCGCGTGAATGCCGTCCGTGACGAAGTGGAAGGTAGTTCCACCCTCCATGGTGAATGACTCGCGCGCATGGTGCGTCAAAACGAACACCGGCACGTGGTACGGCGGGTTCTTTCCCCACCAACCCTTCCACTCGTCGTCGGGCCAGGGGCCGCGCACGGGCCCGAACATGTTGCGACCCATAATCCAGGCGCCCAGGTTTTCGAAGCTGCGCGCGGCAAAGTCGTCATCCACTCCCCCGCGGCCCGGCTCGCTCCCCATCAAGTCAGCGGCGAAGTCAGCATGCATCTCGTGGAACGTCTTCGTCCCGAGCACCCACTGGTGCAGCGCGATGCCTCCGACACCCATCGGGCTCTCCAGTGCCTGATCCGGACCGGCGCCGTAGCCGTCGATGCTGATGCTGAATGCGTTGACGCGAAGCTTGGACATGACCACGCGCAGCCCCATGCAACTATACCGATCGGTATACATCGTCAAGGCCCCACGCCTGCGAGGCTCGGGAGTCCAATCGATATTCCGCGCTCCCCACGCCCCCACGACTGGCGTCGCCGAAGCGCTTGGGTACTCTTGGCGCGTGACCTTCGACCGCTCGTACTGGGAAGAGCTTTGGGCCAAGACGCTCCGCAAGCACCCGGACAAGGTCGCGAGCTGAGGCGCCGACGCGTGTCCGAGCGGCGTGCCCTCTATGTGACGGCGTTTCTCCGTGCGGTCACGACCAGCCTGGTGGGCGTGCTGCTCGGCGTTTACCTGGCGCGCTTGCAGGTGACTGGTGCGGCCCTCGGCGGCGTGATCTCCGCCGGTCTCGTGGGCGCAGCGATCGCAGCCCTCGTGGCGACGTTCTTCGGCGATACGCTCGGGCGGCGCCGCTTCCTGCTGCTGCTCACGAGCCTTTCGATCGTCGGCACCCTGGCGTTCGCTTGCAGCCACTCGCCGCTCGCGCTCTCGGCCGCCGCCTTCGTCGGCATGCTCAACGGCATGGGCAAAGACCGTGGGGCAGCGCTGATCCTGGAGCAGGCCGCCTTGCCGGGCACCACCACGCAGGACAACCGCACGCAGGTCATCGCCTGGTACACGATGCTGCAAGATCTGGGGCACGCTACCGGCGCTGCCCTGGCTGGCTTGCCGTCCCTGCTCGCGGCGACCACCTCGCTCCACGGCGCCGCGCCGCACCGCGCTTTGCTGCTCGCGTGCGCGGGGCTGGGCGTCCTTTCGCTCGTCCTCTACGCGCGACTGGGCTCAGCCGTGGACAGCGCGGCGCAGCGCGGGCGCGTCACCGTTACTCGCCAAAGCCGCACGATCTTGGCCAAGCTTTCGGCGCTGTTCGCCATCGACAGCCTCGCGGGCGGCTTCCTCACGACGGCCATGCTGTCGTACTTCTTCTTCGAGCGTTTCGGGGTCGCAGAGGGCGTCATCGGAGCGCTGTTCTTTGGCGCCCGACTGATGAACGCGGTCTCTCACCTCGGTGCCGCTTGGCTCGCCAAGCGCATCGGACTCGTGAACACGATGGTCTTCACGCACATGCCTTCGAGCCTGCTATTAGTGACCGTCGCGTTCGCCCCGACTTTCGCGGTTGCGGCCGTGCTTTTTCTGCTCCGCGAAGGCCTCGTGGAGATGGATGTGCCGACGCGCCAATCCTACGTGCTCGCGGTGGTCGAACCGGCCGAACGCACTTTCGCTTCCGGCATCACCAACCTGGTACGCCTGGCATCGTGGGCCGTCGCGCCTGCCTTCGCAGGCCTGCTGATGAACGGCGACTCGATGTACCTGCCGCTCGTGATCGGCGCCGGCATGAAAATCAGCTACGACGTCTTGCTCTGGCGCGCCTTTCGCAAGGTGCGCCCGCCGGAAGAGGCTTGAGCCGCGCGGGTCCCGTTCCGTCTTCACTGCCGCCGGCTGGCAAGCCGCTACGCCCCGAGGTCGGGATCGCAGTTTCGGAGAAGCGAGGTCCGATGGGGGGCGATATGAACCTGCTCGAACAACGGAGGTCATATGAATCAGGCTATGAATTTGGTCACCAGCGGGGTGCAGCTCACCGAGCGGCCCAGTTCCCCCTCACGCGGGCTGGTCACCTGCTACTGGATCGCCACCACACTGTTCTGCCTACAGATGGGCTTCACGGCCTACGCGCAGCTGCGGCTGCCACAGGTGGCACAAGCCTTCACCCATCTCGGCTACCCGGACTACTTCCGGGTCGAGCTCAGTTGGGCCAAGCTAGCCGGGCTGGTGGCCATCGTCGCCCCGCTATCACCGCGAGTGAAGGAGTGGGCTTTCGCGGGCTTCGCGTTCACGCTTGCCTCGGCCCTGATCGCACACTTCGCAGTGGGCGACGGCCCCGAAAAGTGGAGCTGGGCCGCCGGCACCGCCGTGCTCTGGGCGTGCTGCTACGGGCTGTGGCGACGCCTCCAGCATCAATAGCGTTGAACCTCGCATCGTGGTGGGCAGGCCCCTATTTCAGGACCCGTCCTCATTGGCCCAGGGCTGGCTCGCGGAGCGGCCTTGCTCCCGCCATTCGCGCAGCACGCGGAGGGCGTCGGCACTGGGAGCGCTGACGGTGGGGATGCGACGCTGTTCGGGTGGCCGCGTCAGCTCCTCGAGGATGAAGTTGTCGTCGAAGCCGGCTTCTCGCGCGTCGTGGCTGGAGTTGGCGAAGTAGACGACCCCGACTTTGGCCCAATACACGCCCGCCAGGCACATCGGGCAGGGCTCGAGGGTCGTGTAGAGCTCGCTACCCGCTAGATCCAACGAGCGGAGCGACGCGCAGGCGCGCTCGATCGCCACCATCTCCGCGTGAGCCGTCGGATTCGAGCGGACGAAGATCTCGTTGTGCCCCTGCCCGATGATTTGGCCGCCTCGCGCGATCACACAACCGATCGGCAAGCCCTTGCCGCTGCGGTACGCGAGCTCCGAGAGCTCGACAGCTCGCTGCATGTAGATGTTGGATGCGCTCATGGTCGACTACACCTCCACTCCTTCGAGCCGCCACGCTTGGGCCAGCGTGTGGCAACAGTCGCCTTCGATGACGTCCGCGTGCCCGACGATCAGGCGCTGGACGGGTTTCTCGAGCATGGCCCGGATGGAGCCTGCGGCCGCGGCCTTGTCCGGAATCTTCTTTTTGACGTCGTACGGGACCCGAACTTGGTCGTAAAAGCCGAGCAAGCGAGCCGCAAATCGCATGCTCCAATGGTCCTTGGAGTTGGGACACAGGACGATATCCGCGCCGAGCAGAGTCTGCGTTGGGCGATGGTACAGCACCGTTTCATCGAGGAACGGCACGCCTTGCAATGGCAAGACCTCCAGCTCTGGAACCTGGCCGACGAACTGAGCGTCGCTGATATCCAGATGGACCTTCAGCGCCTTGTTGCGAGCGACAGCAGACGCCGGCCCCACCACGCGCGCTTCCGGGAAGCGAGCCGCAGCCGCCGGTGTGCCGAGATGATGAAAGCAGTTCGGCACCACCAGCCAGCGCACTGGCCCTAACTTCTGCAGCTGCTCCGCTACCGCGTCGCTCGGCGGCGCGGGGCTATGGAGCATCAAGCTCCCATCGTCGAGCCTTACCACCGTCGTGTGGACACGCTGCCGCACCCCACTGAACCACACCGGTCGTTCCCAAACCCAAATCCGATCAGCAACCACCACCGTGAGAGCGTTCGACATCCTGAATCGAGCCTCCTGTTCCCAGCGCCCGGCACTGTAGTCCAGGAACCTTCCGATCACGCATCCTAACCTGCGGTCGACCCCTTGGCCGTGGTGAGGTAACGTCCGCTGCAGGGGAGAGCGAGCCATGCTGCAACTGCGTCCCAACTGTGAGTGCTGCGATCGCGACCTACCGCCCGACTCGGCGGACGCTCGCATCTGCTCGTTCGAATGCACCTTCTGCGCAAGCTGCGTGACGACCCGCCTGAAAGGCATTTGCCCCAACTGCGGCGGGGAGTTCACACCGCGACCACGACGACCGCCGAGCAAGCTCGCCGCGAACCCGCCTTCGACAGTGCGCGTGTTCAAACCGCACGTGCGCGCCTAGAGAATCGGGTTCGGTATCAGCAGCTCTGAGGAGCGGCGCTTGCACTGAACTCGTGGTCTAAATGACCATTCTCAGTCCATCTCGGCGTGTGTACGTTCAAGGTGACGAACACGCTGCGTTCGTCATCAGACGCTATTGGCAGGAACGCTCGACGAGCGTGCAGTTCGTGTCGCAAGCGTGAACGGAAACGTGCGTTCGATCATGAACGTGGTTGCTCGACATGAGCGACCGAGGGGAAAGAACCATGGCTAATTCGAGGGACAAGGCTGATTTTGCCGTAACTTTCGCCGGACTCGAAGCGGGGCAAAAAGCGCCCGATTTCGCGGTCTATCGGCTGGATGCCGCGCGCCGCCCGCTCGCGAAGATCGGGCACTTCGACGGCAAGGCGCTCAAGTTCGACGCGACCGAAGTGAGCTCGGTCGCGTTCGGTCCCGACGTCGAAGACTTCAAGACTCTGCCGCCAGAAAGCCTCGTCAGCTACCGGCTGGAGCAGAACTTCGAACTTTGGAAGAAGCGCGGCGTCGTTCTCGGACCGGATGTCTGGCAGCGCTTTCAGTTTCAGTTCGCGTGCGTCAGCGGGACCGTGCAGAAGTGCCGTCCCTGGTTTTGGCGCTTGCTCGACGACGTCGTGCTCTCGCCCTTGCCCTCGGTGATTCAAGCTGCGCGGGTCAAGCCGATCACCGCCGAGCTTGCCCCGCACATCACATTCCCTATCCATTGCGTGCCGTTGTGCGATGGAATCGTCGAAGTCTACGAGCGTGAGTGTTGTTGTCACCTCATTCACATTCCAGACCTCCTGGATCGTTTGCGAGACATTTTGGATCGGTTACCGGTCCCGATTCCGGATCCCATCCCCGACCCGATTCCGGGACCCGACCCCGCACCGTTCGGCGGCACCCGCTTAGCGCCGCGGGTGCTCAAGACCAAGGCTCGGGCCATCCAAAAGCGAGCCGCCATCGACCTGACGGCGGTGCCAAGTGAGATGCTCTTTCAGGACTACACCGCGCTGCGCGCGTTGACGGCAGATGCCGCGCAAGCCTACGTGCGCGAGCGCGCGTACCTGTATCCGATCTTTTGTCATTGCTCACTGCGCAAGGTCGGCCAGACCTTCCTCGAACCGGGCGGTCGTTTCGACCTGTGCTATTGGCGCGTTCCGCACCCGCACCCGGGGCCGTGCGTGAGGACTTACGCGTACAAGGTCAAGCAACTGATCAACGGCGTTTGGACGGTGGTGTACGACGGCGTGGCCGCGCACGAGTACTTCGCCGCGGGCTCGCCTGCCCACATCCATAGCTACAGCCCGCAAGCACGGCCGTGCGGAGATGGCCCCGGTGACCCACCGGCCAACGGGGGCGATCCCTTCGTGATGCTCGAGCACATCGGTTCATTCGGCACCTTCCACTTCAACTTTCCAGCACAAACGGGCGTATCCCAAGTCGGAGCGCTGGGGCTCAACGCCGGAACGTTCACGACGTCGGACATGACAGACTGCCCCTGGGGCGGAGCACTCGGCTTGCGTCTGTGGTTCTCACCCGAGCTCGAGTCGACCGTGCACTACTACCGGCTGAAGGTCGTCGCGGTGAACGATGCCGGTATGCCCACAGGCACGCCGACGGTGCTGAACGGCTCCGTCACGTGGGACAAGTTCGTCGACGTCCCTGGCGACGTGGTACGCGCTCCCGAAACGCTCGGTCCGGCAACGGTCGGAGGGGAGAACGACCTGTTCAAGGTCCCGTATTGGAGCTCGCCCAACCATCGCTATTTGAGCGGCCAGTACCATCAGGTTTGGAACACCGCGCTGTTCACGGACGGCCAATACATGCTGCTGATCGAAGTGTTCGACGTGAACGGCGCGCGCATCAAGCCGAACGGCGCGACAGGCCCGGGCACGGCAAAGCCGTTCCAATTCCGCCGCTGGACTTCGGCCGCCGCCACCGATCCCGTGCTCTTTGCCGATGCGGCTCACGTCTTCTGGATCGATAACACGCCTGTTGTCGGCGACATCGTCGATCTACGCAAGGGCGGCAGCGCCAACACGAGCGAGTGCCAATTCATGAGCGGGCCCGGAAGCACGACGTTCGCGATCGGCTTTCGCGCCTTTCACGCCCACGGTGTGGAGCATGCAGGCGACGGCGACGACAACTCGTTCATGTTGCGATACGGCATTTCTTGGCAGCGCGGTCTGAACGGCAGCGTTGGTTCACTCGGGCCAGCGCCGGCTGGTGGAACCAATCACACCGACGTCGGCGAAACCGCCGGCGCCGTTGCCTCGGGGAGCGAAACGTTCGCGAACCTGCTCGGGGCTCAAACCAAATGCACCTTCAGCGTCACCCTACGTGTCTACGCCAAACACTTTACGGGCAGCTCCCGGATCCAGGCGTACGACTACGAGGAGACCGCGTCGTTCGCGCTCGAGATCACGCCAGCACTGCCCTGAGCAAGGCTCTTCGGCATCCCAAGCCGGATCAGGATGAGGACGCCAGCCCTCATCCTGATCATCCTTCTTTGCGACGGTAGTGCAGCGCAACCTGGCCCGATTTCAGGGTCTTGGTGGAGAGGAGCTCGAGGTGACGCGCGGGCTCCAGCCCCTGAAACAAGGTTGGCCCATGGCCAGCGAAGACGGGGTGGACGACGAAACGGTACTCGTCGATCAGCCCCAGCTGCTCGAGCGCCGCCGCGAGCGCTGGACTACCGACTAACACGCCTTGCGGGGTCTGCTTCTTCAGCCGCGACACGGCCTCACGTAAATCCCCTTCGAGGCGGATAGTGTTTTTCCACGAGAAGTCGCGGCGCGTGGTCGAGACCACGTACTTCGGCTTGGCTGAGGGCGGGCGCGGCGGTGA
>JBEHXA010000324.1:0-8562 GCA_048498935.1 Myxococcota bacterium | reverse complement strand
ATCCCGCAGTTTCTGAGCAATGAGTTCGCCGCTGCCGCTCGCGAATGTCGGAGGCACGCGGCAGCGTGCCGGGCTGGCGCGCCCGATTGCGCTCGGTGCGCTCGCGCAGCAGCAGCAAGAGCTCGCACTGAACGCGGCTGGTGTCTTGAAACTCGTCGACCAACAGCAAGTCGATGCGCTGGCCGGCGGCGCGCGCCACCTCGGGCTCGTCGCGGAGGCCGTCGCGCGTGAGGCGCAGCAGGTCACCGAAGCCGAGGCGGTGCTCGCCCACGTGTCGCTGTCGCAGTCGGGTTTGAATTTCCCCGATCACTTCGGAAACGCCGTGCAGGCGCTCGGCCAGGCTCGGCCCTTCGACGATCAGGCGCACCAGCGCGCGCGCGCGCTCTGGGTTATTTCGCCCGCGCGTTTGCTCGAGCAGCGCCTTGAGCCCCGCGGAGCCGACGGCGTTACGACCCTTGGTTTCGCCTGCTAGCGCTGCAAAGGTGCGGCTCAGCCGATCGGCGTCGAGCGTGCCGCCGCGCGTCGCGAGCGCGTCCAGCACCGCGCGAGCGGGAGCAGCGCGCGGGGAATCCGGATCGCTCGCGAGCTCCTGGCATACCCGCGAAAGCGTCGCTTCGGCGCGTCGAGCAGCCGCGCCCTCGTCGCCGCGCTCGAGCTGCCCGGCGTCGAGGCCCTCGTCGTCGAGCCGGGAGAGCAACGCAAGCATCCAATTGCGCAGGCGATCGAGCCCGCCGGAGGCATCGAGCAGCTGCGCGGCTCCGAGCGCGCGACGGCCCGTGTCCGCCAGCGCCTCGCTCAGCACTTCGTCGATGGTTTGCTCGGTCTCTTCGAGCGAACGCTGCTCCTCGAGGATGGCGAACGTCGGCGCGAGACCGAGCTCCAGGCCGTGCTCACGCAAGATGCGCGCGCACAGGTTGTGCAGCGTGTCGATGGTCGCGTCGGGTAGATCTTCGAGCGCCCGCGCTGCGCGGCGCCTGAGCTCGGCTTGGCTCACCCCGCGCTCGGCGGCCACGGCTTCCAGGCCGGCGCCGAGGCGCTTGCGTTGCTCGGCCTCGTCGCTGCCCGCCACGCCCGCGAAGCGCCGCTCGAGCCGCTCGCGGATTTCACGCGCGGCGGCGCGCGAAAAGGTGGTGGCAACGATGCGGGTGGGCGAAATCAGCTCGCCCGCGCCAGCGAGCCCCAAGCAATGGCCCAGATAAATACTCGTGAGAAGCTCGGTTTTGCCCGTGCCGGCGCTGGCCGCTACGACGGCGTTGCGGGTAAGGCCCGGTATCGCCATCACGCCTCTTCGCTTTCGTCGTCGCCCAGCGGGGCCGAGAGCGGCCTCCGGCAGAGGTCGCGTGCGTCGCAACGCGCGCAGCGGCCGGGACGGCTGGGCTCGTCGGCAACGCGACCGGCGCTCAGGCGCTCGAGCGCGCCGAGCGCGAACTGTTCGCGCTCGAGGAGCTGGGGTGAGTCGGGTTCGCCGTCGAAGATCAGCTTGGCCAGCGGCACGCGCCGCGAAAGTCCCAGGTACAGGCTCTGCACTTCGCGGGTCCCGAGCTCGCTCGCCACTTTGCGCGCGTAGAGCCAGCCTTGCAGCGCATGCTCGTCCTTCTTCGACGGAGCCTGGCCCGACTTGTAGTCGATGACCCGCGCCCGTAGGCCGTCGGTCGAGATGTCGATGCGGTCGACGCGGCCCGAGAGGCGATACGGGCCGAGCTCCAGCGCCGCCCAGGGCTCGCCGTCGCCGAAGCCTTTCTCGGCCATCCGGAACGAAAAATCGCGATTCTCGAGCGACCAACGCACGAAGCTGCGCACGTCGGCGAGCGTCGCCCGGAGCGCCGCGCCGCGCAGCTCGGAGCCGGCGTGTGCGGAGAGCGCTCGCTCGGCGGCCGCCAATGCTTCGCGGAGCAGCTCGTCGTCGGGGCGCTCGAGCTTGCCCGCGATCGCGGACAGCGCCTCTGCGATCGCGGAGTGGATCAAGATGCCGCGCTCGCGCACACCTAGCGCGTCGCTCACGTTCTCGTCGCGCGAAGCTCGTAGCACGATGCTGCTGAAGCCGAGGAAGGCGCAGTCTGCGTAGCGCTCGAGGCGCGTGACGGGCAGCGGCGGTAGGGTTGGCGCTACCCAGGCCGAGAGCGGCGAGACTTGGCCCGTCCAAGCGTCGAGCGAGCCTTGCCCGAAGAAATAGGCTTGGCGAGCGAGCTCCACGTTGGCGCGCAGCCTCACTTGCTCAGACAGGGGGGCGAGCGGCGTGATGCGACGTGCGCCCGGCGACAGCGAGGAGCCTGGCTCGTCGAGTTGCGGGGAAGCGGGCAGCGCGTGCAGCCAGGCCTCGACCCAGCGTGATTCACGCGTTTCGCTGCTCCCGTCGCTGGTCGACCAGACCACTTCGGTGCGCGCGGCGCCCGCGACGAGCGCGTTCAGCGCTATCAAGGCGGCGGTTTGCTCGTCGCGCGCGCTGGGAGGGCGTCGATCCGTCGGCAATGCCTCGCACAGCTCGGTGCCCAGCGCGAGCGCGGCCGAACCAGCGCCGGCCTTACCAAAGCAGGCCGCCGATGCGCGGCAGATCACGGCCAGATCTAGCGGCAGCCCCGCCACTTCGGTCGCGCGCGCTACCGCCACGGCCGCCGCGCGTGCGGCCCCGCGAGCCATGCCGACGCCCTCGATGGCGCGCATCAGCTCGACCGAGAGTTCGAGTGGGCTCACGTGCTCGTCACCCAGCCCCAGCTGCTCGGCAGCCTCGACCAAGCGCGCCAGCGCGACTTCGAGCGCGGCAGCGCCGCGACCGTCGTCGGAGAGCGCGGTCAGCAGACCTGGGGAGCCGGCGTCGTGCTCTTGGAGTGCCAGCTCGAGGGTGCGCGGTGCCGGCTGCAGCAACCCGAGCTCCGTGATGAGCTCGCTGAACGCGCGCGAGAGCTGGGCGCGCGTACTGCGACGCCCGAGCCCGAGCAGATCTTCGAGCAGCCGTTCGAGGCCCGCGATCGCGCCGTGGTCGCCGTCGGGGCTCTTGCGCTGCCGTGCGAGCTCACGGGCGCGGGCGAGCAGCAGCTGGCCGTCGCGATCGAACCCGACTGGCGTGCGCGAAAGCAAATCGCGAAGGGTGAGCAGCCCGCGCCGTCCGGCGCTACCGAACCAGCGCGTCGGTCGCAAGCCCGGAGCCGCCAGTACGTCGAGCAGCGCGTCGCGGCGGATCGGACCACCCACGAGGCGCAGCAGCTCGAGCGTGGCGTGGACGTTCGGGCCTGCGACGGGCGGCCTGCCGCGAGGCTCGCTGAACGGCAGACGAGCGCTGCGCAGCGCCGACCGCAGCTCTTCCAGGAAGGCTTCGGAGAGCTCGAGCGGCACAATCGCGATCCGATCCAACTTGCCGCCGGCAGCGAGGCATTCCTGCACGGCGCGCACTGCGGCGCGCGCTTCGCTCGCGAGGTTGGTCGTGCGCCGCACCTGGAGCGCGACTGCAGCCGCCGGACGATCCGGTTCGCGCACGATGCCGGGGGCGTCGTTGGCACTCGCCCAGCGCGCCTCGAGCCGGCTCTGCTCGGCTTCCACTGCGCGCCCCGACTCTTCACCGCTGATGCCTGGGAACACCACATTGACGCCGGCGCCGCCCCGCGCGCGCAGCAGCAGATGGACCCGCTCCAGCAAGCGCAGCTCCGCGGCGCCGAGCCGCACGCTTGCTGCGACCGACAGCTCCGTCAGCTCGGGCAGCAGCTGCTCGTCGACCGCGCTGGCGGCGAGCCAGGGATCGCCGCGCTCGTCGCGGAGGTGTGCGCGCTCGAGCGCGGCGTCGGCGTGCGCCAGGGCTCGACTGAAGAGCGTGGCACGCCGACCGGGCAGGGCTGCGAGCTCGGGCGAGCTGAAACCGAGCCGGCGCAGCGCTCCCATGCCCGATTCCAGCAGCTCGGCCAGCTCAGGCGTCGGCGCCGCACTCTCGGCAACGAGGCGGGTGACCTCGGGACCAGCTCGTTCGGTCCCAGGCGCGGCCTTGTCGGCGAGCTCGCGCACCAGTTGGCGCAGCGTCATCGCCGGTTGCCCGACCAGCGCGAGCGCTTCGACCTGGCGCTCGCTCGGGACCAGCTGCAGTCGCACCCGCACGGGCTACCGGCTCGCGCCGGTAACGTCAAGCGCTCCGACTGAGCCGCGAGCGTCTCAGCCGGGGTTGCTCCGGCGCACGGCTTCGCCTTGCAGACCCGTTACCGCCTTGAACGCGGCGTGTTGGGCCTCGGACGAAATCAGCGAATCTGGCACGGGTAGGCTGGGGACGACCAGGAACTCGAGCTCCAGCTCCGTGTTGTTGTCGGCAGTGCGTTTCAGCTTCCAGTTGGCGTGCATCTGCTTGACGTTGCCCTTGATCATGTTGGCCGAAATGACTTCTTTATCGCCGACCTTCTTGGGCGGATCCATGCGCAGCACTACCCAGATTTTGGCGGCGCCTTTGAGGATCGGCACTTCGAGGTACACGTCGGTCTTGTCACCCGATTTGCCGACGACTCGGCTCTTCTCGAAAGGTCGAATGTAGCGATCGTAGTGCCCATAATCGAGCACCACCTGCTTGACGAGTTCCGGCGGAGCGTTCACCAGCGTGCGCGCAAGACCCGCGGGGCGCGAGCTCTGCGGCATGCGAATTTCTTGCCGCGTCACGTCCGTAGGGGAGCTGGCCAGCACGTTGCCGGAAGCGAGGGCCAAGAGCGCTGCAAACCGAAAAGCGTGGGTGGTCTTCATGGGGGGCCTAGGTGGGAGACAGCGGGGAGAGCGAAGAGACGGACTGCAGGGAGTGTGCCGGAGACGTGTGACAGCGATTCGACGAGAGTGTCTTGCTCGACGTTACGCAAAGCCCTGCGGTTTCGTTCCTGGGCCCCCGGATAATTCCGGCTCTCATCACCTGGGCACCTGACTTCGGTGTCGCAAGCCGTTCGCTGTGTCTCAAATCCACTACACCCTCCGTTCGCACCCCAGCGTAACGGCGAGCCGGGGTGGCCGGCATCTTACAGCCTTTTGCACTCCGTTGCCGAGACCGTGCGCCGACCGTCAATCCACTGGAGCCATGGTGCAGCTGCCCGAGAACTGCACCCCCTTGTCCATGAATACCTCGGGCGCTTGCAACGTCCCGGAGACCTTGGCCGGGACGTACAGCTCGATGCTGCGCCGTGCGCGCACATTGCCGCTCACGCTCCCGCCCTTGATGATGACGGTGCCGGCGAGGATTTCTGCCTCAACCTCGGCCCCGTCCCCGACGATGAGGGTGTCCTCGCTGCTGATCTCGCCCCGGAAGCTGCCGTCGATGCGCACCCGCCCGCCGAAGGACAATTTGCCCTCGAAGTGGGTGCCGCGCCCAAGAAGGGCGGTAATTTCCGTGGCAGGCAGAGCGGTAGACATCGGGGGGGATGGTAGCGCGGGCTTTGAGCAAGGGACAGCACGACGCCACGCCCCGTCGAGTGGTAGCCTCGGCCGCGTGACGGAGCCCTCGGCTCGCAAGCCTCGACTGGTCCTCGCCGCGACCCTGGCGGCCTTCGTTCCGTTCTTGCGGATCGCGCCAGCAGCCGCCCAGGCGCCTGCTGACACGGTCGCGGCAGACGAGGCGAAATCGTCCCGCGACGCCCCCGAGCGGTTGCTGCGTTTTCGCGACAGCATCGTGTCGTGGGAGCACAACTTCTCGGCCGAGACTGTGGGCGTCGGCAGCGACGTGCAGTCGAAGAACCCGACTTACACGATGGGCCTAGCTGGGCGCGGTCGCTACTACCTGGTCGACGAGAAGCGCGACAAAGTCTTCGTGCTCGGCAGCCTCGGGCTCTATCGCGAGTTCACCAATAGCGACTCGACCACCAACCGGGGTGAAACGTCGCTCAGCGACGCCGAGCTCGGGCTCGTCTATGCGCCGCGCTTACGCGGCAGCGGCGGGGGTGACGCCACCATCGCCGATCTGCGCGCCACGCTGGTGCTGCCGACTTCGAAGTCGAGCTACGACTCGGGGCGCTATTTCGCGCCCGGTGTCGGCGTCGGCATCACGCAGGTCACGCCGCTGCTCCAGGGCCGCTTCAAACCCGATTTGAGCTCGATGGTCCGGTTGGCCGTGAACTACCAACACTGGTTCGCGCGTGCGACGGTGCCCACCAATCCCTCGCTCGAGCGTGTGCGTCTCACGCCAGACGGTCGCAGCCTGCCCGGCGACCAGCTGAGCGGCTCGAGCCTGATCAGCGATCAGATCACGTTCGGGGCGCGCTTCGCGCTCGCGTTCGGCGAGGTCGTGGGTTGGTCGACGGACTTCGGCATTCAGCCAGCGTGGAAGTACGACGTCCAGGATCAGGTGCAATTGTGCGGCACCGTGCTCACCGGCTGCACGACGGTTTCGGTGGGTGAAGACGACAGTCGCTACCTGGTGCGCACGCAATTCAATACCGAGCTCACCTTCCATTTCCATCGCGGTTTCTCGCTGGAGGTCGGCTACGGCAACGTCGCCAATCAAATCGCTCCCGACGGTCATCGTCGCGGCATCTTTTACAGCCCGGACGCGGGCTTTTACGTCTCTTTGAGCCTTATCCCGCATGAGCTCGTCGCTTCGCCCGAGCGCAGCGCCAGCGCGAAGCGTGCCCCCGCTCCAGCTCAGTTCTAAGCCGACAGAGCACGTCGCGCGCGCGCTCGCGCTCACGGCAGCGTTGCTGTCTAGCCCCGCGCGAGCCGAGGTGCCGGTCGCGCCCGACCAGCACGGTCGTGAGTTCCGCGTCGATTTTTCAGCGCGGAACCTGGACGTCGACGCCGACCTCCGTGAGCTGTCGCTCTCCGGAGACGTTGTGGTGACGGTCGGTCGCTACCGGCTCGGCGGGCAGCGCGTGCGATTGAAGCGCGGGCCGCGCGGGCTGAGCGTCGAAGGTGGCGGAGACATCGCCTTCTGCAGCTGCGAAAATCCGCCAGTCACGCTGGGCTACAGCTCGGTCACGATCGCGCCGCCGAGCGACGTGCTCGTCGAAGGCGCGGTGCTGCGCGCGCACGATGTGCCGGTTTTTTGGCTGCCGTATCTGTGGCTGCGCTCACCCGATCGCGTCGGGGTGATGTTTCCGAGCGTCGAATGGCGTGGCGATGACGGGCTGTTGCTGGGCAGCGGCGTGCACCTGCCGTTCACTTCCAATCAAGGTCGGCCCGCGCCGCGCGCGCTCGACGTAGCTGCTTACGGTTACACGGAGGGTGGCGCGCGCGTGGATCTGCACTTGCTCACGCCGCAATCGACCTCGCTGGTGCGCTGGGACCACCTCGGCAGCACAATGCTCGGGGTCGAAGCGCACGGCGCGGTCTCTGGTGAAAAGACCTCTGCGGTTTGGGCCTACGACATCGATGCGTCCCGCGGCGAGCGTGGGCGAAGCAGCTTGTCGTCACTCGAGGCTGCGGCGCGACGCTACGACCACGCGCGCTTTGCGGTAGGTAGCAGCGGCTCGTCGCTGATCGCGGTGGGCGCTGCCGCGGATGCCGGGCGCGGCGACTCGTTCAGCGATGCCATCGCGCTCGGCCCGTTCGCGGAGCTCGGCACCGGCGGCGAGCTCGGCAAATCGACGAGCTACGGCTTCGAGCTCGGCGCCGGCTCGTTCTTACCGGCCGGATCGGAGACGACGCGCACCCAGGCCAACGAGACGCGCGCCATCCAGCGCGCTACGCTCGAGTCGGCGCAGCGGCTCGGCCCAGCGCTGGCACGCCTGGCGGGCTTCGAGCAGAGCGAGCTGGTCGCCACGGCCGCTCGCTCGAGCTCCAATTTGCGCGCCGGCGGGGGCCTATCACTCTCGCTGCCGCTCGTGCGCCGCTACGGCCAGCTCCAGCACTCGATCGCGCCCGAGCTGCTCGCGCGCTACGAGCGTCAGCAGGGCGGCGGAGGCACCGTGAGCCCGGTCGGTGACGAGCGAGGCTCGAACCTCGTGGTCGCGACCGCCGGTGCTGCCACCTCTCTCGGGACCGGGCGAGGCACGCGAGCCGGAGCGGGGCGCTGGTGGGTTGGCGGCGGCTGGGCAGGCGAGCCGGACGACTTGCAGCCGGTCGTCGAGACCGAGCTCGGGGCCGACGCGCGGATGGTCGGCGCCCGGCTGACGGGCGTGGCCGACGTTCAGACGCACGCGGCCGAAGCGACCGGACGCGTCCGTGTGGGTGCACGTGGGAAAACCATGCTGACCGCCTACGCCGAGGCCCGAACTGCCGAGCCGGTGGGCGAGGGGTTCGCCCAGGCCCGCGGCGACCTGCTGCCGACGTACCAGGAGCTCGGCGGGTACGACGCCGAGGGGCTCACGACGGGGGCGGAGCTGACCGTCGCACTTTGGAGCGCGCTGTTCGTGGGCGGTGGCGCTGACTTCGATCCCCTCGAAAAAGATCTGCTTTCGGTGCGTTCGTTCGTCCGCTACCGCCACACCTGCGGCTGCTTGGGGGTCTCGGCCTTCGCGACCACTCGCTCCGGCCGCGGCGGCTTCGACGCCGGCCTAGGGCTAGATCTGATGCCTTGACGCCTTCGAGGACAGCCAGCACCGAGTTTGGGGCTGGGGCCCCAAACTCCCCGAGAAAGCGGCCGCCGTAGTTGCGGATTTCGCGGCGGCGATGGTACTCTGA